>NZ_JBEXEA010000004.1:125038-512059 GCF_040606035.1 Streptomyces sp. NPDC005483 | reverse complement strand
GCCGCCCGTCTCCACCGCGAGGCGGGCGGACTCCTCGTACATGGTGCGCGGGTCGTCCACGAAGTGGCACCGGCCGCCGTGGAATCCGCGCCCCACTTCGACGAAGCCGACGGTTACTGGTCGCGGTACATCTCCGCCACCAGGAACGCCAGGTCGAGCGACTGGCTGCGGTTGAGCCGCGGGTCGCAGGCCGTCTCGTAGCGCTGGTGCAGATCGTCGACGAAGATCTCGTCGCCGCCGCCCACGCACTCGGTGACGTCGTCACCGGTGAGCTCGACGTGGATGCCGCCCGGGTGGGTGCCGAGGCCCTTGTGGACCTCGAAGAAGCCCTTGACCTCGTCGAGCACGTCGTCGAAGCGGCGGGTCTTGTGGCCGGAGGCCGCCTCGTAGGTGTTGCCGTGCATCGGGTCGGTGATCCAGGCGACGGTCGCACCGGAGGCGGAGACCTTCTCCACCAGCTCGGGCAGCTTGTCGCGGACCTTGTCGGCGCCCATGCGGACGATGAAGGTCAGCCGGCCGGGCTCGCGGTCGGGGTCCAGGCGCTCGATGTACTGCAGCGCCTCCTCGGCCGTGGTCGTCGGGCCGAGCTTGATGCCGATCGGGTTGCGGATCTGCGAGGCGAACTCGATGTGCGCGTGGTCCAGCTGGCGGGTGCGCTCACCGATCCACACCATGTGCGCCGAGACGTCGTACAGGCGCCCGGTGCGCGAGTCCACGCGGGTGAGCGCCGACTCGTAGTCCAGCAGCAGCGCCTCGTGCGAGGAGTAGAACTCGACGGTCTTGAACTCCTCCGGGTCGGTGCCGCAGGCCCGCATGAAGTTCAGCGCCTGGTCGATCTCCCGGGCGAGCTGCTCGTAGCGCTGGCCGGAGGGGGACGACTTCACGAAGTCCTGGTTCCAGGCGTGCACCTGGCGCAGGTCGGCGTAGCCGCCGGTGGTGAAGGCGCGCACCAGGTTGAGCGTGGAGGCGGACGCGTTGTACATCCGCTTCAGGCGCTCGGGGTCCGGGATACGGGCCTTCTCGTTGAACTCGAAGCCGTTGACGGAGTCGCCCCGGTACGTCGGCAGCGTCACGCCGTCACGCGTCTCGGTGCCCTTGGAGCGCGGCTTGGAGTACTGGCCGGCGATGCGGCCGACCTTCACGACCGGCACCGAGGCGGCGTACGTCAGCACGGCGCCCATCTGGAGCAGGGTCTTGAGCTTGTTGCGGATGTGGTCCGCGGACACGGCGTCGAAGGCCTCGGCGCAGTCGCCACCCTGGAGGAGGAACGCCTCTCCCTTGGCGACGGCCGCCATCCGGGCGCGCAGCTGGTCGCACTCGCCCGCGAAGACGAGCGGCGGATACGACTCGAGGTCCGCGATCACTGCGCGCAGAGCCTCGGTGTCGGGGTACTCGGGCTGCTGCGCCGCGGGCAGGTCTCGCCAGGTGTTGCCAGCGCTCGCGCTGGTCTTAGCGTTCACGGTCACGCCCTCCACATTACGGGGTCGTGTCGAGTCGTTTTCGCACGGCTCGACAGGTGAGACACGGCCCCGCTCAGGTGCGCATGGGGTAAGGTGCGGCGCATGTTCGCGCTTTCGACCCAGAACTGGTGGTGGACCGCTCATCCGGCGGCCCACTGACTGCGCGTACGCAAGACTTCGCGAAGGCCGCCCGAGGGGCGGCCTTCGGCGTTTCCGAGGTCGTTCCTCACCGACATCGAGTGATCGGGAGTTTGAGGAACCATGGACCTGACAGGCCTGCTGAACGACGACCGCCCCTTCGCCCTGCTCCGCCGCCGTACCCCCGGCCACGACGAGAACACCGTCGAACTCCTCGTCGGGCCGGTCAGCACCCGCGACCGTCTCGCCGACCTCCCCGACGAGGGCCTCGCGCTCGTCCCCTACCGCCAGATCCGCGAGCGCGGCTTCGACGTACGCGACGACGGGACACCGCTCGCCGTCCTGACGCCCGAGGAGACGCACACGCTCTCCCTCGCGGAGGCCCTCTCTCAGCTTCCCGCCCACGACGTCCGCGTCGAGAACGGCGGCTTCGACGTGGCCGACGAGGAGTACGCCGGGATCGTCGGGCGTGTCCTGCACGAGGAGATCGGGCGCGGTGAGGGCGCCAACTTCGTGATCCGGCGGACGTACGAGGGGGAGATCCCGGGATTCTCCCGCGCGGACGCCCTCGCGCTGTTCCGGCGGCTCCTGGTGGGCGAGCGGGGCGCGTACTGGACCTTCGTCGTCCACACCGGCGAGCGCACCCTGGTCGGCGCGAGCCCCGAGGTGCATGTGCGGATGTCCGGCGGGACCGTCGTCATGAACCCGATCAGCGGGACGTACCGCTATCCCGCCGAGGGCCCCACCCCCGAGCACCTGCTCGACTTCCTGGCCGACGGCAAGGAGATCGAGGAGCTGTCGATGGTCGTCGACGAGGAGCTCAAGATGATGTGCACCGTCGGTGACATCGGCGGGGTCGTCATCGGGCCCCGGCTTAAGGAGATGGCCCACCTCGCGCACACGGAGTACGAACTGCGCGGCAAATCCTCGCTGGACGTGCGGGAGGTCCTCAGGGAGACGATGTTCGCGGCGACCGTCACCGGGTCCCCGGTGCAGAACGCCTGCCGGGTCATCGAGCGGCACGAGGTCGGGGGCCGCGGCTACTACGCGGGCGCGCTGGCGCTGCTCGGCCGGGACTCCGGCGGGGCGCAGACCCTGGACTCCCCCATCCTCATCCGCACGGCGGACATCTCCACCGAAGGGCACCTGAAGGTCCCGGTCGGCGCGACCCTCGTGCGGGGCTCGGACCCGGTGAGCGAGGTCGCGGAGACCCACGCGAAGGCGGCGGGGGTGCTGGCGGCTCTCGGTGTACGGCCGTCCCTGCCGCGTACGGAGCACGCGCGCGTGAGTCTTGCCGAGGACCCACGCGTGCGTGCCGCGCTCGACGGGCGCCGCGCGCACCTCGCCCCCTTCTGGCTGCGGATGCAGGAGCGGTCCGAGCAGCTCACCGGACACGCCCTGGTGGTCGACGGCGAGGACACCTTCACGGCGATGCTCGCGCACGTGTTGCGGTCGAGCGGCCTGGAGGTGACCGTACGGCGGTATGACGAGCCCGGACTCCAGGACGCGGTGCTCGCGCACAAGGGGCCCCTCGTGCTCGGCCCCGGTCCCGGCGACCCTTCCGACCTGCACGATCCCAAGATGCGGTTCCTGCGCGAGCTGACCGCGCTGGTGATCCGGGAGCACCGGCACGGCGTGCTCGGCGTCTGCCTCGGCCATGAGCTGATCGCGGCCGAGCTGGGGCTGGAGATCGTACGGAAGGAAGTGCCGTACCAGGGGGCGCAGACGACCGTCGACCTGTTCGGGCGGCCGGAGACGGTCGGCTTCTACAACAGCTTCGTGGCCCGCTGCGACGACGAGGCCGCCCGGGAACTGGCCGAGCACGGCGTCGAGGTGAGCCGGAGCGACACGCACGAGGTGCACGCCCTGCGCGGGCCCGGCTTCGCCGGGGTGCAGTTCCACCCGGAGTCGGTCCTGACGCTGAACGGCGCCGCCGTCGTGCGGGAGCTGGTGGCTCAGCTGCGGGGTACCAGCACGTTCCCGGAGCGGCGGCCCGCCGTGTAGTCGAGGACGTTTTGCACCGTGGCGTCGATGATCTGGCCGACGGCGTCCTCGGTGTAGTAGGCCTGGTGGGAGGTGACCAGGACGTTCGGGAAGGTGCCCAGGCGGGCCAGGGTGTCGTCCTCGATGGCCTCCAGGGACCGGTCGACGTAGAACAGGCCCGCCTCCGCCTCGTACACGTCGAGGCCGACGCCCGCGAAGCGGCCGGCGCGCAGTTCGGTGACGAGGGCCGCGGTGTCGATGAGGCCGCCGCGGCTGGAGTTGATCAGGATCGCGTCGTCCTTCATGGCTTTCAGGGCGTCGGCGTCGAGGAGGTGGGTGGTCTCCGGCATCAGCGGGACGTGCAGGGTGATCAGGTCGGACTCGGCGAGCAGCTGTTCCTTGGGGACGTACTGCATGCCGAGTTCCCGGCAGACCGGGTTCTCGGCGACGTCCCAGCCGAGCAGCCGCATGCCGAAGCCGTGGGCGATCCGGGTGAAGGCCTCGCCGATCTTCCCGGTGCCGAGGACGCCCACCGTGCGGCCGTGCATGTCGCGGCCCATCAGCCCGTCGAGGCGGAAGTCGAAGTCACGCGTGCGCGTGGAGGCGCGCACGACCCGGCGGTTCACCGCCATGGCGAGGGTCCAGGCGAACTCGGCGACCGAGTACGGCGAGTAGTACGAGACCCGGGCGATGGTCATGCCGAGGCGCTGGGCCGCCTGGAGGTCGATGTTGTTGTAGCCGGTGGAGCGCTGGGCGATCATCCGCGTGCCGCCCGCCGCCAGGACCTCCAGGACACGGGCGCCGAGTTCGGCGTTGACGCTGGTGGAGACGGTCTCGTAGCCGGACGCGATGGGCGCGGTGTCCTCGTTGAGGAAGACGTCCAGGCAGCGGACCTCGTGGTGGCCGGCGAAGGCGCTCTCGATCAGGGGCTTCTCGTCGGCCTGCACACCGAAGGCGAGGATCTCCAAGACGTCTGCCCTTCGGTCGGCCATGGGCCGAATATACGACCCACGGCCGACTCCCGCCGGGTCAGCCGAAGAACACCCCGACCTCGTCGTACAGCTCGGGATCGACCGTTTTCAGCTTCGCCGTCGCCTCCGCGATCGGCACCCGCACGATGTCGGTGCCGCGCAGGGCGACCATCTTGCCGAAGTCGCCGTCGCGGACGGCGTCGATGGCGTGCAGGCCGAAGCGGGTGGCGAGCCAGCGGTCGAAGGCGCTGGGGGTACCGCCGCGCTGGATGTGCCCGAGGACGGTCGTGCGGGCCTCCTTGCCGGTGCGCTTCTCGATCTGCTTGGCCAGCCACTCGCCGACGCCCGACAGCCGCACGTGTCCGAAGGAGTCGAGCGACTCGTCCTTGAGGACCATGTCGCCGTCCTTGGGCATGGCCCCCTCGGCGACGACCACGATCGGGGCGTACGACGCCCTGAAGCGGGAGGTGATCCAGGCACACACCTGGTCGACGTCGAAGCGCTGCTCGGGGATGAGGATGACGTTGGCGCCGCCCGCGAGGCCGGAGTGCAGGGCGATCCAGCCGGCGTGACGGCCCATCACCTCGCAGACCAGGACGCGCATATGGGACTCGGCGGTGGTGTGCAGGCGGTCGATGGCCTCCGTGGCGATGCCGACCGCGGTGTCGAAGCCGAAGGTGTAGTCGGTGGCGGAGAGGTCGTTGTCGATGGTCTTCGGTACGCCGACACAGGGCACGCCGTGCCGTTCGGACAGTTGCGCGGCGACACCGAGCGTGTCCTCGCCGCCGATCACGATGAGCGCCTCGACCTCCCGCGCGGCCAGGTTCTCCTGGATCCGGCGGATGCCGTCCTCCTGCTTCAGCGGATTGGTGCGCGAGGAGCCGAGGATGGTGCCGCCGCGGGGCAGGATGCCGCGGACGGCCGGGATGTCGAGACGTACGGTGCGGTCCTCCAGTGGACCTCGCCAGCCGTCCCGGAAGCCGGTGAAGTCATAGCCGTACTCCTGTACGCCCTTGCGGACTATGGCCCGGATGACGGCGTTGAGGCCGGGGCAGTCGCCGCCTCCGGTCAGTACTCCGACGCGCATGGACAGTTCCCTTCGCCGCAGGTGCCTGACGAAGGGTCAGTGTGACGCGCGTCTCACTCGTCGTCGAGGCCCCGTTCGATGGCGTAGCGGACGAGCTCGACCCGGTTGTGGAGTTGCAGCTTGCCGAGGGTGTTCTGGACGTGGTTCTGGACCGTGCGGTGGGAGATGACCAGTCGCTCGGCGATCTGCTTGTAGCTCAGGCCCTTGGCGACCAGGCGCAGCACCTCGGTCTCGCGCTCGGTGAGCTGCGGGGCCCTGGGCTGGTCGGGGTCGGTGGTGGGCGTGGGGTCGGAGGCGAGGCGGCGGTACTCGCCGAGGACGAGACCGGCGAGGCCGGGCGTGAACACCGCGTCGCCGACGGCCGTACGGCGGACCGCGTCCAGGAGTTCGTCCGTCGACGCCGACTTGAGCAGATAGCCGGTCGCACCCGACTTCACGGCCTCCAGCACGTCGGCGTGCTCGCCGCTCGCCGACAGCACGAGGACGCGCAGGGCCGGGTTGTGGCCGACGAGTTCCTTGCAGACCTGGACGCCGGGCTTCACCGGCAGGTTCAGGTCGAGCACCAGCACGTCGGGGCCGGCCGCCTTGGCCCGGCGTACGGCCTGGTCGCCGTCGCCCGCGGTGGCGACCACGTCGAAGCCGGACTCGGCCAGGTCCCGGGCGACCGCGTCGCGCCACATGGGGTGGTCGTCGACCACCATCACCTTGATCGGGTCCTTGTCGTTCATCGCTGTCCTGCCTTCCCCCGTGAGACCTTCGGTATTTTCAGCTCGACCTCCGTGCCCTGCCCCGGAGGCGAGATCAGCTCGGCGTTGCCGCCGAGGTCGCGCAGCCGGCCCCGGATCGACTGAGCCACCCCGAGCCGCCCCTCCCCCTCCGCCTGCGCGAGCCGGCCCTCGGGGATGCCGGGTCCGTCGTCCCGTACGGTCACGATCACCTCGTCGGGCTCGTCCTCGACGAGGATCCACGCACGCGCGTGGTCACCGGCGTGCCGGTGCACGTTGTCCAGGGCGGCCCCGACGGCCGCGGCCAGCTCGCGCGCGGCGGGCGGGGGCAGCGGGACGGGGGCGCCGGGCTCGACGAGGGAGACCTTCGCCGAGGCGTACGGGGCGAGCAGCGCCCGCAGGTCGAGCGGGCCGTCGTCGTCCGGCTCTTCGTCGACGACGCGGACGACCGCTCCCTGGGCCGCGTCCTGCGACACCCGGGAGACGGGCGTCAGGCCGCCGGAGACCAGGGTGCGCAGCGCGACCTCCTGCTCGCCGGCCATCCGGCCCAGCTCGGCCGCCTCGCCACCCATGACCGCGCCCCGGCGCTGCACCATGGCGAGCACCTGAAGGACGCTGTCGTGGATGTCCCGGGCCAGTCGCTCGCGCTCCCGGGTCGCCGCCTCGATCTCCAGGGCGCGGGCGAGGGTGCGCTCGGAGGCGCGGGCGACCTCGACGACGTAGCCGATGGCGATGGAGGCGACCCAGACGAGGATCACGTTGTGGACGGTGTCGCGGGCCGGGTGGCCGCGCTCGATCAGGTTGGCGGCGGCGACCGGCGTGGAGGCGAGCGCGGCCCAGCGCCAGCCGCCCTTGATGGCGAAGGCGAGGACGGAACCGGCGGTCCATATCGACGGCAGGGTGGAGCCGCCGCTGTCGATGTGGTGGTCGTTGACGACCAGCGGGGTCAGCACGATCCCGGTGACCGCGATCGCGAGGTCCACGGCGAGGAAGCGCTTGGTGCACGCGGCCGCGTTCTGGACGCGGGGCAGGGTGGCTAGCGTCCACACGCACAGGACGACGTAGTAGGTGATGGCGATGCCGGGCCGGTCGAACTCGTCGTAGGCGGTGGCGAAGAGGCCGACCGCGTACAGCATGGTGAGCACCCGGTACCCGGTCAGCGCACGCCACAGCGGCTGTTCGACCGACATGCGCATGACGCGTACCTGCTTGGCCATGTCCCCCACCCCTGGCTCAGACTGCCGTGTCCCAGGATCTTAGGGCGCGGGAGTCCCGGGCTGGTCCTTGTCGGCCTTCGCGACAGCCGTCCTGGCCGCCTTCTCCGCCTTGGCCGCTTCCGCGATCCGGCGCTTGGCGGCGGTCGCGTAGATGTCGACGTACTCCTGGCCGGAGAGCTTCATGATCTCGTACATGACCTCGTCGGTCACCGCGCGCAGCACGAAACGGTCGTGCTCCATGCCCTGGTAGCGGCTGAAGTCCAGCGGCTCGCCGATGCGGATCCCCGGCCGCATCAGCTTGGGCATGACCTTGCCCGGCGGCTGGATCTTCTCGGTGTCGATCATGGCGACCGGGATGACCGGGGCGCCGCTGGCGAGCGCCACGCGCGCGAGGCCACCGGGCTTGCCGCGGTACAGGCGGCCGTCGGGCGAGCGCGTGCCCTCGGGGTAGATACCGAACAGCTCACCGCGCTCCAGGACGTCGAGGCCGCTCTTGATCGCGGCCTCGCCCGCGCCGCGCGCGCCGGAGCGGTCCACCGGGAGCTGGCCGACGCCCTTGAAGAAGGCGGCCGTGAGGCGGCCCTTCACCCCGGGCGTGGTGAAGTACTCGGCCTTCGCGATGAAGGTGACCTTGCGGTCGAGCACCGCGGGCAGGAAGAAGGAGTCGGAGAACGAGAGGTGGTTGCTCGCCAGGATGGCGGGGCCCTCGGCGGGAATATTCTCGAGGCCTTCCACCCAGGGCCTGAAGGCGACCTTCAGCGGCCCTCCGATGGCGACCTTCATCGTGCCGTACAACAACCGAGTGCCTCCTGTGTCCGTCGAACAGACCTTAACCCGGAGCCCTGTCAAAGAGCCCGACGGCCCTGGTCGGTGTCAGTGCGGTCGCGTACGGTGAACCACACCTGGACTTGCTCACGCTTCTTTCATGAACAGGAGACCTAGGTGCCGGTCCTCCCCGGAGCCGAGCCGTTCCGCCATGAGGGCGGGGAGGCCGGTGTCCTTCTCTGCCACGGCTTCACCGGTTCCCCCCAGTCGCTGCGGCCCTGGGCCCAGTACCTCGCCGAGCACGGCCTGACGGTCTCCCTGCCGCTGCTGCCCGGACACGGCACCCGCTGGCAGGACATGGCCCTCACCGGCTGGCAGGACTGGTACGCCGAGGTGGACCGCGAGCTGCGCACCCTCACCGAGCGCTGCACCTCCGTGTTCGTGGCCGGTCTCTCCATGGGCGGCACCCTGGCCCTGCGGCTCGCCGCCAAGCACGGGGACTCGGTGAGCGGTGTCGTGGTCGTCAACCCGGCGAACCGCATGCACGGCCTCGCGCCGTACGCCCTCCCGGTGGCCCGCCACTTCGTCCGTACGGCGCCCGGGATCGCCAGCGACATCAAGAAGGAGGGCAGCGTCGAGCTGGGGTACGACAAGGTGCCGCTGCACGCGGCGCACTCCCTGCGGACCTTCTTCCGGCAGGTCGACGGCGAGCTGCCGCAGGTCACCCAGCCGCTGCTGGTGCTGCGCAGCACGCAGGACCACGTGGTGCCGGCGGCCGACTCCGCGCGCGTGCTGAGCCGGGTGTCGTCGACGGACGTCACGGAGATCGTGCTGGAACAGAGCTACCACGTGGCGACGTTGGACCATGACGCGGAGCGGATTTTCGACGAGAGCCTCGCGTTCATCGGCCGGCACACCACCGGCATCGGCAGTGAAGGGACGGCCGCCCGTGGCTGAGCACGACTCCGACCGCGAGGACCGCGAGCCGGACGAGCAGGGCGTCCCGTTCGACGAGGAGGCCGCGTGGGCGGCCATCGTCGCCGGGTACGGCGAGGAGCCGGCGGACCCGCCGGGCACGAAGCCCTTCAAGTCGGTCGAGGATCTCGCGCTGCTGGAGACCGAGACGAACGACGAGCCGACGGTGACGGCGGAGAAGACGGAGCCCAGGGCGAAGACGGACGAGAAGCCGGCGAAGCCGCTGGGCGGTTCCGTCTCCTTCGCGCCCGGCGTCGGGCCGCGTGACTACAGCGCGCCGGAGCCGTCCGACGACGACTTCGAGGAGGACGACGAGGGGCACTTCGTGCCGCCGGAGCCACCACCGCTGCCCACCGGCGACACCACCGCGAAGTTCGCCTGGCTGGGGGTGCTCGGCGGGCCGGTGCTGCTGCTGATCGCGGTGCTGCTCGGCTGGGAGATGACGTGGTGGCTGGCCACGGTGGGCATCGGTGGGTTCCTGGGCGGCTTCGTCACGCTGGTGACGCGGATGCGGACGGACGACGAGGACGAAGACGGTCCCGGCCGGGGGGCCGTCGTCTAGTCGGGCTCAGGTCGCGGGGATTTTGAGGGTGGCCAGGACCGGAAGGTGGTCGGTGGCCGCCCTCAGGTCTGTCTCCGTGATGCCTGGAAGATCCGTGGGGACTCCGCAGCCGACCACCTCGATGCCCTTCGTGGCGAAGATCGCGTCGATGCGCCGGTGGGGCTCGGTGCGGATCCAGGTGGGTTCGCCGCCGGTGGGGCTGGTCGCCCAGCAGTCCTGAAGGCTGTCCGCGATGCGGGTGAAGGCGGGGCCGGAGGGCAGTTCGTTGAGGTCGCCGCCCGCGACGGCGTGGTCCACGCCCATGCCGGCGAGGCGGTCGAGGAGCATGCCCGCCTGGTCGTAGCGCTCGTCCTTCCGCAAGGACAGGTGACAGCTCAGGACGCCGAGCCGGGCGCCGCCGAGTCGTACGACGGCGGTGGCGAAGCCCCTTCGGTGCTCGCCAGGGGTGAGGGGCAGCAGGACGTCTTCCGAACGTTCGACCGTTGTCCGCAGGTTGCAGAGGATGGCCGGGCCCGCCGCGGTGCCGCCGCCGGTGAGGATGACCAGCCCCGAGGCCGACGCCAGCCTCGCCAGCTTCTTGCGCCAGCGGAAGAAGCGGGGGGCCTCCTGGATCAGGACGAGATCTGGTGCGCAGGCCCTGATGACCCGGGCCAGCGCGTCTGTGTCGTCTCGCATCGAGCGGATGTTGTAGCTCAGGACCTTGACCGGAACCATGTGGATCAATCTACGCCCATGGGCAGGGGCGCGAAGGCCGTGTCCCTACAGCCCCGCGCCCCTCCGACGGAAAAGTCACCGTCACATGATCGGGTCGGGCTCTCTCGCCAGGTCCGCCGCGCCCACCAGACCCGCCTTGTTGCCCAGCCGGGCCGCGATGACGTCGGCCACCGGGCGCCAGTTGCCGCCCACCAGCCAGCGCTTGTAGGACTTGCGGATCGGGTCCAGGACCAGTTCGCCCTCGTCGGAGAGGCCGCCGCCGACGATGAAGGCGGAGGGGTCGAAGAGGGAGGCCAGGTCGGCGAGGCCCGCACCGGCCCAGCGGGCGAGTTCGCGGTACGAGTCGACGGCGACCGGGTCGCCCTGACGGGCGGCCATGGAGATGTGCTTGCCCTCGATGCCGTCGGGGCTGCCGTCGCCGAGACCGAGGAGGATCTCGGCGTTCTCCGGGGTGGCGTTGGCGCGCTGCTTGGCGTACCTCACGAGGGCGCGGCCCGAGGCGTACTGCTCCCAGCAGCCCTGCGAGCCGCAGCCGCACAGCAGCCCGTCCGGGACCATGCGGATGTGGCCGAACTCGGCCGCCACGCCGAAGTGGCCGCGGCGCAGCTTGTTGCCGATGATGATGCCGCCGCCGAGGCCGGTGCCGAGCGTGATGCAGATGACGTTGCGGTGGCCCTTGCCCGCGCCGAACTTGTACTCGCCCCACGCGGCCGCGTTGGCGTCGTTCTCCACGACGACCGGAAGGCCGACACGGGTCTCGACCTTCTCCTTCAACGGCTCGTTGCGCCAGTGGATGTTCGGGGCGAAGTAGACCTCCGAGCGCTGGCGGTTGACGTATCCGGCCGCACCGATGCCCACGCCCACGATCTCGTGCCCGGCGCGCGCGCCCTCCACCGCCGAGGCGATCGCGTCCACGATGCCTTCGGCCGTGCCCGGGGTCGGCACCTTGTAGGTCGAGAGGATGTTGCCTTCCTCATCGACCACGCCGGCCGCGATCTTCGTGCCGCCGATGTCGACGCCGATGGTGAGTCCCATGAATCCCTCAGTTTCGGTCGAGCCCCGCTACGGCCAACCGTACCCGAGGCCCTGCCGTCAGCGGGTTTCAGTCCAGATCGATGCGCTCGGGACCGGGGTCCTCACCCTTGTCGCGCAGGGTGTCGTCACGCCGGCTCCAGCGCTGTTCCTGCGCCTGGACCGCGGAGCGGTACGCGGCGAGGAGTTCGCCACCGGCGGCGGCGAGGTGGTCGAAGACGTCCGGGTTGCGCTCGATGACCGGCTCGACCGCGGCCTTGGCCTGCTGGACGACCTGCTGGGCGGCGGGTCCGGCGATGCCCCCGAGGAGCGGGGACTGGAGTCCGGACAGCTTCTCGGCGACGTTGTCGACGAGCTTGCGCAGCTCCTCGGCGGCCGAGCCCGGGGGCGGGCCGTACTGGGTGCGGCGGCGGGCCTTCTCCGCCGCGAGGTCCTCCGCGACCGCCGTCGCCCATGCGTCGGCGTCGGTCGCCCGTACCTCGTCCACGGCGTCCACGGGCTCGCGGTCCGCGGCGTCGGACGGGGGGAGCTCTTCGCTCATGACGACCTCCTGACTACGGTTCGTCTCTACGACGTTACCCGAATGGGCGTACGTGGTTCACGGGGTGCGCGGCCACAGATCCGGGTCCGGCGCGAACCGGATCCGCAGCTCGCCCTCGCGCAGGGCGGCCCCGGCGACGGTGCAGCGGCGCAGGGCGGAGGGCAGCGGGACGATCCGGCGGAACTGCCCCGCGCTGACGACGAGTTCGTCGCCGCGCCGGATCAGGTCCAGCTCGTCGCGGACGGCGCCGGGCAGCGGGATGTGCCACACCAGCACGCCGTCGTCGGCGAGGTGGTCGACCACGGGCCACCCGACGGTGGAGGTCGTGTGGTTGACCTCGGGGACGGTGAGCGCGCCGAGGTCGTCGCTGCCGCGCGGGTCGTGGCCGAGACGCGGGACGGCATGGACGTCGTACGACTCCTGCCACTCGTCCAGGGCCTTGCGCTGCTGGGCGACGAATCCCGCCGGCCAGTCCTCCGGCACGACGCGGTTGGCGACCAGGATGTCCGGGCGCAGGCCGCGCAGGGCGAGGGCGAGGCTCGCGGCCCGTACGGCGTCGGTGCCGGCCGGGCCGGGTTCGGCGACGAGTCGCACCACGGCCTGTCGGTCGGCGAGGACGGCCTGGACGGCGCCGAGTTCCGTGTCCCAGCGGGCAGCGGTGTCATACAGCCACTCCGAGGGCATGGGGACGCCGGCGAGCCGTCCGAGCACGGGGCGCAGGCCGGAGGCCGCCTGGCGCTCGGCGGGGAGGAGCCGGCGCAGGTAACGGCGCAGCTCCTCGGGGAGGGAGAGAAGGGCGAGGGCCTGCGGGGTGGGCGGCAGATCCACGACGAGCAGCTCGTGCCGCTCGGAGAGGGCCGCGTCCCGCAGGGCCCTCAGAAGGGTGAGTTCCTCGGCGCCGGGGAGGGGGGTGACCTCCTCGGGGTCCAGGCGGGAGGCGCCGAGCAGGTCGAGCACGTGGGAGGCACGGTCCTGGAAGCCGGCGAGATCGTCCCGGAAACCGGCGGCGGCGTCGGGGCGCCAGGCGGTGAGGGTGGGGGTGACCTGGGTGGGGGTGGGGCCCGTCGTCGCGCCGAGGACCGTACCCAGGGTGTCTGTCCGGTCGGCGCTCAGCACCAGGGTGCGGGTGCCCTCGCGGGCGGCGGCGAGCGCGGTGGCGGCGGCGACGGTCGTACGACCGCTGCCGCCGGGGCCGGTGATCAGGATGGTGCGCATAGGGGTGAACCGTAACGGACGCCGAGGATGTGCCTCGCTGTGCCGTCTTGCGGCTGCGGGTGCGTCGTGGCTGGTCGCGCAGTTCCCCGCGCCCCTGGGTGGGTGCAGTGCAGGCTCCTCGAGCTGTACCCACCTGTTTGGGGCCGCGGGGAACTGCGCGACCAGCCCCACCGGCCCGCAGCCGACAGCGAACGGGCGAACCCCTACTGCTCCGACTCGACCCGCTTCTTCAGCCCCGCCAGCGCCCGGTCGATGATGACCTTCTCCGCCTTGCGCTTGATCATGCCGAGCATCGGGATCTTGACGTCGACCGTCAGCAGGTACGTGACCTCCGTCGCCCCCGCTCCCGCGGGCTTCAGCACATACGAGCCGTCCAGCTGCCGCAGCATCTGGGACTTGACCAGCGTCCAGGAGACCTCGTTCTCGCCGGTCCACGTGTAGCCGAGGACCTGGTCGTCCTTGATGGCGCCCGCGTCCATGACCAGCCGGACCTGCTCGGCGCGGCCGGACGGGTCCGTCGAGAGCACCTCCGCCTGCTTCACCTCACCCGTCCAGTCCGGGTAGCGGGCGAAGTCGGCGATCACGGCCATGACGTCGGCCGGCGCAGCTTCGATCGTGATGCTCGAACTGGTGTGTTCCGCCATCGCCGTGGCTCCTCCAGATAATCCGGTGAGGAAGGGGTGGTACGCACGTCTGTGCAGCGTGAAGGCTACCGCGCGGACGGACTCACCATTCCAGCGCCCACGGCTTCCCGGTTCCAGCGAAGTGCCCGACGTTCACGCACTCGGTCGCCCCGATCCGCATCCGCCGGGCCAGGGGCTGGTGGACATGGCCGAACAGCGAGTAGCGGGGCCGGGTGCGGCGGATCGCGGCCAGCAGCGCCCGGCTCCCCCGCTCGAACCGCCGCGCCACCGTGTCGTAGACCAGCTCCGGTACCTCCGGCGGGATGTGGGTGCACAGCACGTCCACCTCGCCGACCGCCTCGATCTTCGCCGCGTACTCCTCGTCGCTGATCTCGTACGGCGTCCGCATGGGGGTTCTGAGACCGCCGCCGACGAAGCCGAACGTCCAGCCGCCGATCTCCACCCGTTCGCCGTCGAGCACGGTCGTCCCCGGTCCGGCGTACTCGGGCCACAGAGACGGCATGTCGACATTGCCGTAGGTCGCGTACGTCGGTGTCGGGAACGCGGCGAACATCTCGGCGTACTGCTTGCGTACGGCCTTCTCGATCACGGAGGCTCGCTCGGCGCCGATGCCGCCCCACAGCCGGGCCCCGAGTTCCCGCGCCTCCTCGAAGCGGCGGGCGGTGCGCAGTTCCACGATCAGGTCGGCGTTCTCCGTCCCGAACAGGTCGGGGAAGATGCCGCGCGAGTGGTCGGCGTAGTCCAGGAACAGCACCAGGTCGCCGAGACAGATCAGGGCGTCGGCACCCTCGCCGGCTCTGGCCAGGTCACGGGCGTTGCCGTGCACATCGCTGACCACGTGTACGCGTGTCTTCCGGTTTCCGGCCGGTGTGGGTGCCATGGCGATCAAGAGTAAGGCTGTGCGGCATACGTGAACAGTGCCGCCCGGGCCTGCGGTTACTGGCCAGTCAGTCAGCAGGTGGACTACTGTGCCGAAGAACCCCAATCCGTGTGACGCAGCGAACATCTCGCCGGGACCCCCTGTCGAAGAAGCCATACCGGCGGGTAACGTCCGGGCAGTCCAGTCGTGCTCAGCATTCAATTACTGAATCCCTGAGCACCTGCCCGAGCCTTGGACCGACCGTCGCATCACACAACGTCGTGGCGCCGGCGCCCTATGAGGAGCAGCAGTCTTGCGCGAGTTCAGCCTTCCGGCTTTGTACGAGGTCCCTGCGGACGGCAATCTCACCGACATCGTCCGGAGAAACGCCGCGCAGCATCCCGACGTCGCCGTCATCGCCCGCAAGGTGGGCGGCCAGTGGCAGGACGTCACGGCCACGGCCTTCCTCGCCGAGGTGCACGCCGCCGCCAAGGGGCTCATCGCCTCCGGCGTCCAGCCGGGCGACCGGGTCGGCCTGATGTCCCGTACCCGCTACGAGTGGACGCTGCTCGACTTCGCGATCTGGAGCGCCGGCGCGATCACCGTGCCGGTGTACGAGACCAGTTCGCCGGAGCAGATCCAGTGGATCCTCTCCGACTCGGGCGCGACCGCCTGTGTCGTGGAGCTGGACGCTCACAGCGCGGCCGTCGAGTCGGTGCGCGAGCACCTGCCGGCGCTCAAGCACGTCTGGCAGATCGAGGGCGGCGGGGTCGAGGAGCTGGGCCGCGCGGGCAAGGACATCAGCGACGCGGCGGTCGAGGAGCGCAGCTCGCTGGCGAAGGCCGACGACCCCGCGACCATCGTGTACACGAGTGGCACCACCGGCCGGCCCAAGGGCTGTGTGCTCACTCACCGCAGCTTCTTCGCGGAGTGCGGCAACATCGTGGAGCGGCTGCGCCCGCTGTTCCGCACCGGGGAGTGCTCGGTCCTGCTCTTCCTGCCGCTGGCGCACGTCTTCGGCCGGCTCGTGCAGATCGCGCCGATGATGGCGCCGATCAAGCTGGGCATGGTCCCGGACATCAAGCAGCTCACCGACGAACTGGCGTCCTTCCGGCCGACGCTGATCCTCGGCGTCCCGCGCGTCTTCGAGAAGGTCTACAACTCGGCGCGTGCCAAGGCGCAGGCGGACGGCAAGGGCAAGATCTTCGACAAGGCCGCCGACACGGCGATCGCCTACAGCAAGGCGCTGGACACCCCGTCGGGCCCGTCGCTCGGTCTGAAGATCAAGTACAAGACCTTCGACAAGCTGGTCTACAGCAAGCTGCGGGCCGTCCTGGGCGGTCGCGGCGAGTACGCCATCTCCGGCGGCGCCCCGCTCGGCGAGCGCCTGGGTCACTTCTTCCGCGGTATCGGCTTCACGGTCCTGGAGGGCTACGGCCTGACCGAGTCGTGTGCCGCGACCGCCTTCAACCCCTGGGACCGCACGAAGATCGGCACGGTCGGGCAGCCGCTGCCGGGCTCGGTGATCCGGATCGCGGACGACGGCGAGGTGCTGCTGCACGGCGAGCACCTGTTCCAGGGCTACTGGAACAACGAGGCCGCGACCGCCGAGGCGCTCACCGACGGCTGGTTCCACACCGGTGACATCGGCACCCTGGACGAGGACGGCTACCTCAGGATCACCGGCCGCAAGAAGGAGATCATCGTCACCGCGGGCGGCAAGAACGTCGCCCCGGCCGTGATCGAGGACCGTATCCGGGCGCACGCGCTGGTCGCGGAGTGCATGGTGGTGGGCGACGGGCGGCCGTTCGTGGGCGCGCTGGTCACCATCGACGAGGAGTTCCTGGGCCGTTGGGCCGAGGAGCACGGCAAGCCGGCGGGTTCCACCGCGGCGTCGCTGGCCGGGGACGCGGACCTGAACGCGGCGATCCAGGCCGCGATCGACGACGGCAACGCCGCGGTGTCGAAGGCGGAATCGGTGCGGAAGTTCCGCATTCTGTCCTCCCAGTTCACGGAGGAGACGGGCCACCTCACGCCGTCGCTGAAGCTCAAGCGCAATGTGGTGGCGAAGGACTACGCGGCCGAGATCGAGGCGATCTACGCGAAGTAGTACGCCTCCTGACGGAACGTCATGGCGCGGTGTCCTCCACCAGGACCCGCGCCATCGTCCGTTCGGCGAGCGCGGTGATGGTGACGAACGGGTTCACCCCGATGTTGCCGGGGATGAGCGAGCCGTCGGTGACGTACAGCTTCGAATAGCCCTTCACCCGGCCGTAGTTGTCGGTGGCCTTGCCCAACACGCAGCCACCGAGCGGGTGGTAGGTGAAGTCGTCGGCGAAGACCCTGCTGGGGGAGCCGAACAGGTCGTACCGGTAGATGGTCGAGTTGGCGGAGTTGATCCGGTCGAAGAGCTTCTTGGCCATGCCGGAGGAGACCGAGCTCTGCGCGGCGCTCCAGTCGAGTGCCAACCCCCCGCTGCCGTAGGAGAACCTGGCGCGCTGCGGGTTCTTCGTGATCGCCAGGTACAGGCTGACCCAGTGCTCCAGTCCCGTGGGTAAAGGCGCGATCTCGGCGAACACGGGGTTGTCGGTGTTGCCCCAGTCGTCGATGCCCATGACCGGCATGGTCGACTGGTTGGCACCGACGGTGTCCCACAGGTGGTTGGCCCGGCCGAGCATCACGTTGCCGTTGGGGCCCCAGCCGGACCCGACGCTCGCGTCCAGCGCCGGGAGGGTGCCCGACTGCCGTGACCTGAGCAGGAGTTCGCTCGTGCCGAGGCTGCCGCCGCCGAGGAACAGGTAGGTGCAGCCGTACTGCTTGGTCTCGACGACCGCGCCGGTGTAGTCGATGCGGTCGGCGGTCAGCGTCCAGGTTCCGTCGCTCGCCCGGCTGATCCCGGTGACCTTCTCCAGGGTGTGGATGGTGACGTTGCCGGTGCCGAGCGCGGAGGCGAGGTAGGACTTGTCGAGGCTCTTCTTGCCGTAGTTGTTGCCGTAGATGACCTCCTGGCCGAGGGCGGACTTGGTGGCGGTACCGGCGGCCTCGCGTTGCATGTAGCCGAAGTCGTAGACGCTGGGCACGAAGGTGGTCTGCAGGCCGGTGTTGGTGGCGTGCTTCCGGGAGACCCGGGTGAACTGGTACCACTCGGTCGACTCGAACCAGGCCGGGTCGATCGTGTTGACGCCGAGCATGGCGCGGGCGCGCGGGAAGTACGTGCCGTACATCTCGGCGGCGTCGACGGTCGGGAACTGCTCGGCGAAATAGGACTGGCGGGGGGTGACCGCCATCGAGCCGTTGACCAGGGAGCCGCCGCCGACCCCGCGGCCCACGAAGACGGACATGTTGTTGAAGTGCACCCGGTCCAGGACGCCGGGGTAGGGGCTGACGTCCTTGTTGACGACGTCCAGCCACAGGAAGGTGGCCAGCGGCGCTTCGGTGCGGCTGCGGAACCACATGGAGCGCTGGTCGGGGTTGGCGGTGTTGCAGAAGACCTTTCCGTCGGGGCCCGCGGTGTTCCAGAGCCGGCCCATCTCGAGGACCAGGGTGCGGATGCCGGCCTGACCGAGACGGAGGGCGGCGACCGAGGCGCCGTAGCCGGAGCCGACGACGATGGCGGGCGCGGACTCGACCGCGGCGGGCTCGTCCGCGTGGGCCGACTGGAGCCCGACGCGGGTGAAGCCGAGAGTGGCCGCCGTCTGGAGGGCGGCCATACCAAGGATCTGACGTCTAGTCAGCTGACGCTGCATCAGTTTTGCTGTCATGCGCGCAGCATCGGCGGATTATCGGCCTCCGGCTAGAGCAACGTCCTCAACTTCTCAGCCAACAAATCCCAGCGCCACTTCTCCTCGACCCACTCCCGTCCCCGCTCCCCCATGCGTCTCCGCAGTTCCGCGTCGCCGAGCAGGGCGGTGATCCGTTCGGCGGTCTCCTCGGGGGAGCCGCCGCGCACGACCCAGCCGGTCTCACCGTCGAGCACGGCGTCGGGGGCGCCCCCGGAGTCACCCGCGACCACCGGGAGTCCGGTCGCGGAGGCCTCCAGATAGACGATCCCGAGCCCCTCGACGTCGAGGCCGCCCCGGCGGGTCCGGCAGGGCATCGCGAAGACGTCCCCGGCGCCATAGTGGGCGGGCAGCTCGGCCCAGGGCACCGCGCCGGTGAAGCGGACGGAGCCGGCGACCCCGGTCTCGTGAGCGAGCCTGCGCAGGTCCCTCTCGTACGGCCCGCCGCCGACGATCAGCAGAACGGCGTCGGGCTCCGCCGTGAGAATCCGCGGCATGGCGAGGATCAGCGTGTCCTGCCCTTTACGCGGCACGAGCCGGGACACGCACACCACCACCGGCCGGTCGCTCAGCCCCAGCCGCGCCCGCACGGCGTCGCCGCCCGAGCCGGGATGGAAGGTCTTCTCGTCGACCCCCGGCGGCAACTGCACCATCCGCCCGGCGGCCTGGGGCGTCAGCGCGGCGGCGATCCGCGACCGCGTGTACTCCCCGAGGTAGGTGATCGTGTCGGTCGCCTCCCCGATCCGCCCCAACAGCTGACGCGCGGCGGGCAGTTGGGCCCACCCGGCCTCGTGCCCGTGGGTCGTGGCCACCAGCCGCTCCGCCCCGGCCCTCCTGAGCGCCGGGGCCATCAGCCCCAGCGGCGCGGCCGCCCCGAACCACACCGCCGTACAGCCGTGCTCCCGCAGCAGCCCGACCGCCTTCCGGGTGGCGCCGGGCGTCGGCAGCAGCATGGTCGTGGAGGCCCGTACGACGGTGAAGGGCTGCTCGGCGTCGAAGGCGGCGGTCGCCTCGGCGCCCTCCCTCCCCCGCTTCCAGGTGGAGGCGTGGACGACCAGGCGCTCGGGGTCGAGCCGCAGCGCCATGTTGTGCAGGAACGCCTGGATGCCACCCGGGCGGGGCGGGAAGTCGTTCGTCACGATCAGGGTCTTGTGCATCGCGGCCGACCCTACCGAACCGGCTGCTCACAGCCGGGCGCGCCCACGTTTATGGCACCCTCACAGGAGAGCGGGACATCATGTTCCCCTCAAGACCGAATGAGAACGGCAGGGGATCACGTGGAGACGAAGGCCGGGCGGCGATCCCTGACCGGACTGCTGCTGACCTGGGGCGTGACCAGGCTGTTGCTGCTGCTCTGGGTCTACAGGGTGTACGTCTTCCCCGGCCCGGACGTCACCAGTGACGTGTCGGTCATCTACCAGGGCTGGTACGACGTCCTGCGCACCGGAACGTTCCCTCAGGACGACGTGACCTGGCAGTACCCGCCGGCCGCGGCCCTCGCGATCCTCTCCCCCGCACTGCTGCCGTTCCTTGAGTACACGCAGGCCTTCTTCCTCATGGCCTTCGCCGCGGACCTGGTCGTCCTCCTCCTGCTGGTGTACGCGGGCCTGCGTCCCGGGCGGCGGCTGCGGGGGGCCTGGGTGTGGGTGGCGGGCGTACCGCTGCTCGGCCCGACCGTCTACTCCCGCTACGACGTGATGGTGACCGCGGTGGCGGTCGCCGCGGTGCTCGCGGCCGCCCGGCATCCGAAGGTGGCGGGAGCCCTCGTGGGCTTCGGGGCGCTGCTGAAGGTGTGGCCCGCGCTGATCCTGGTCGGGATCCGCAGACGGAGCGTGTGGGCCTCGGCGGCGGTGACGGTCGCGGTGGTGGCCGGCCTGTTCGCGGTGTCGATGCCCGGAGCCTTCGCCTTCCTGACCTTCCAGCGGGAGCGGGGCACCGAGGTGGAGTCGCTGGGCTCCCTGGTCTTCCACATCGCCCGGCACCACGGCTGGGACGGCTCGGTGTCGCTCAACTACGGCTCGGTCGAGTTCCTCGGCCCCTGGGTGACCGCCGTCAGCACGGCCGCGCTCGCGCTGACCGGCATGGCCTTCGGACTGCTGCTGCTGTGGCGGCTGACGGCCACCCGGTTCGAGGCGCACACGGCGGCCGACGCGGCGCTGGTCGCAGTACTGATGTTCACCACCACCAGCCGGGTGATCAGCCCGCAGTACATGGTGTGGCTGGTCGGCCTCGCGGCGGCCTGTCTGTGCTTCCGCGCGAGCCGGATGGGCCTGCCGGCCGTCCTGGTGCTGGTGGCGTGCTTCGTGACGGTCCTGGAGTTCCCGATCTGGTTCGCGGACGTCGTGGGCAGCAGCCCGCGCGGCATCGGCCTCCTCCTCATCCGCAACGGCCTGCTGGTCCTCGCCACGGTCATCGGAATGCGCGAGCTGTGGCGGTCAACGGTCCCGAACCGAACCCCACCGCCCCCCGCCCCGGATCAGGCCACCGCCCCGGCCCGGGAGACATCGCCGTCCTCCTGAACCCGCCCGAGCGCACCGGAAAAGCGCCGGCTGCGGCGCACGACGGCCCCGCACCAGACCCCACCGCCCCCGGGTCAGGCCTCCACCCCAGCTCGGGAACCCTCGGCCTCCTCCTGAACCCGGGCGCCCACCCGCCGGAACAGGAGAAGCACGACCCCGCACTGCAGTGCCATCGCCAGCGCGAGCGCCAGACACACGCCGGGCAGGCCGAGGCCCGTGCAGCCGTACGCCAGTACCAGTTGGACCGCCGTACCGAGCAGCGTCACCTTCAGCAGGGCCGGCGCTCCCCCACTACCCTCGAAGACCCCGCCGAGCCCGATGAAGCAGGCCATCAGCAGCAGGTAGGGCCCGACGCAACGCAGGAACAGCACGCCCTCGTGGGCGACCTCGGGTCCCGCACCGAAGGCGGCCATGACCCAGGGCGCGGTCACGAGAAGCAGCACGGCCGCCGCCAGCCCCACCGCCCCGGACACCAGCGCCGCCTCCCGCCCGACCACCCGCCGCGCGTCCTGCCCGGCGCCCCGTAGATGCGCCGTGTGGATCGAGGCGGCCTGCCGCATGGCGTAAAAGGCCATCGTCGCCACGTACATGGCTTTGTAGGCGATGGAGTACGCGGCCACCGCCGCCACCCCGAGCCGCGCCACGATCGCGACGAGGACGAGGGCGCCGCCCTGGCGGACCGTGAAATCAGCGGCCATGGGCAACCCGGTGGTGAGCACTCGGCGCAGAAGGATCCCGCCACCGACGGAGGACCGCAGCAGCGCGTTCCGGCGCATGGCCGACAACCCCGCCCCGAGGGCCACGCCCCGGCACAGCACGGTCGAGGCGGCGGCGCCCTGGACGCCGTACGCCTGGATCAGGAAGGGATCGCAGACGAGGATCAGCCCGTTCGCGAGGAGCGCGAGCCGCATCGGTGTGCGGGTGTCGCCGGCACCCTTGAGGATGCCGTCGACGAGCTGCTGGGCGAAGAAGACGGCGATGCCGGGCAGGGAGATCGCGAAGTAGGCGGTGGCCAGGGACACGGCCGGGCCGCCGTCGAGCACCAGCCGGGCCAGCGGCTCGCGGAGCAGGAAGCCGCCCACGGCGACCACCGGCGTGACCAGCGCCCACAGCGCCACACCACCGCGTACGGCAGCCCGCATCCCGCCGGGATCCCGTGCGCCCCGGGCGTGCGCCACCAGCACGGTCGTACCGGAGCCGAAGACGAGCGCGACACCGAGCAGCACGTTCTCGGTGTTGGTCGCGACGGCCACCGCGGCAACGGCGGGACCGCCGAGCCGGGAGACCCACACGGTGTTGATGATCCCGGCGGCGACGGAGGCCAGGAAGCCGAGGTAGACGGGGCGGGCGAGCGCGACGAGCTGCTTGCGATGGCTGTTCACGGACAGATCCCCCTCGATACGAGCTACCTCGAATAGAGGTAGCTCGATTAGAGGTAACATGGTGCCACCATCCCCGCAAGGAGGAATGCAGTGCTGGAGCTGTCGATCCTCGGCTTCCTCGCCGAAGAGCCGCTGCACGGCTATGAGCTCAAGGAGCGCATCAAGGCGCTCACCGGCCATGTCCGCCCGGTCAGCGACGGGGCGCTCTATCCGGCGATCACGCGGCTCGTCAGGGCGGGCATGCTCGACGAGCGCGCGGAGCAAGGGGCGAGCGCAGCGCCGCGCCGGACGCTGTCACTCACGGCGCGGGGCCGCGAGGAGCTCCTGGGGCGGTTGCGACACCCCAAGCAGGCCGAGATCAGCGACCAGGTCCGCTTCAACACCGTCCTCGCGTTCCTGCGGCACCTGCCGGACCGGCACGAGCAGGCGGCCGTACTGCGGCGGCGGCTGGAGTTCCTGGAGACGCCGACGAGCTTCTTCTACGACGGCGGCGCACCGGTGCGTGCGGAGGAGGCGGACGACCTGTTCCGGCAGGGCCTGCTGCGGGTGGCGCGGGCGACGGGCCAGGCCGAGCGGGCGTGGCTGGCGGAGGCCATCGAGCAGTTGGATCAGCCGAGCTGATCCCGCAGGTACTCCTGCCACTGGGCGGTGAAGGTCTTCAGGTCGGTGTCGAGCACCTTCGTCATGGCCTCCTCCACCGCCCCCGGCCGCTTCTTGTGCGTGCCCACGGCCCGGTAGAACTCGCGCAACTTCGCCTCACCCCACCGGTCCGCGATCATCCGGCAGGCCATCCAGCCGCCCTCGTAGGACGTCGCGAGCCCGGACGCGCTGCCGCCGAAGCCGAAGTCCGCGTCGGACGGCAGGGCCGCCGGCGTCCGGCCCGCGGCGACGGCCTCCCCGAGCTCCGGCGCGACCTCGGCCGGGGTGCGCCCGGTGTCCCGGTAGCCGACCCAGTCGGCATACCCCTCCGACAGCCACAGCGGTGTCGCGGCGGTGGTGTCGGCGCGGGTGGCGACATGGGTGGTCTCGTGGGTGAGCACGACCTGTCTGCCCAGGGTGCCGAGCAGGCCGTACGCGTCGGGGTTGACGATGATCCGGTCCGCGGGCGCCTGTGCCGGGGCGCCGGTCTCGCCGGTGGTGACGGCCGCGATCCCGCGGTACGAGGAGGCCGGCGAGCCGAGCAGCCCCGCCATCCCCTCCAGGGACTTCGGTACGAGCACGACGACGTGCCGGGACCACCGGGTGCCCCAGGCGTCCGACACGGCGGGCACGGCGTGGTCGGCCAGGTCCGCGAAGGAGTGCAGCCGCTCGCCGGACTGGCCGACGCCGAGAACGATGCTGTGCTTTCCGCGGACGACGGTCACCTCTCCCTGGTCCCACAGCAGCTGCGAGGTCTTTTGGGCGGGCTTCTCACTGACGACGTACCACTGGTCGGCCGCGTCCAGGGAGAGGTCCAAGTTGCGGGCGACGGTGGCGGGGGCCTGGTCGTAGCCCTGGACCTGGTAGCGGAGTTCGGCGTCGGCGGTGGCCGTGGCGCCGGTGCGGTGCACCGCCGTGACCTTGTAGGACCAGGAGGCGAGCGGCACCGCGCTGACGTTCTCGAACCAGCTCGCGGTGCCCGTCTCGGCTATCGCCGCCTTGTCACGGTCGAGGACGGCCGCCGCCCGCCGGTCGAGGACGTGCTGTACGTCGGCCTCGGCGGCGTCGGTGGCCGTCGGCCTGCCGCCGCACGCCACCAGCGAGGTGAGCAGCAGGCACAGCACCACGACACCGTGTTTCGACGCCCGCCTTCGACCAGCCATGTTTCCCGATCGTACGGGTATCGCAGCCGTCGGTCAGGGGCGCGTGACCGTCGCCCCCGGCAGCATGCCCACCGGGTCGTAGCGCACCGCGGCGCCGGGGTACGGGGCGTGCAGGACCTGGCCGTTGCCGACGTACATGCCGACGTGACTGGCGTCGCCCCGGTAGGTGACCAGATCGCCGGGCCGCGCCTGGGAGAGCGGTACCTGGCGGCCGGCGTAGCGCTGGGCCTGCGAGGTGCGCGGGAGGGAGACCCCGGCCTGGGCGTACGACCACTGCATCAGGCCCGAACAGTCGAAGGCGCCCGGCCCGTTGGCGCCCCACACGTACGGCTTGCCGAGCGCGGACTGCGCGGCGGCCACGGCGGCGACCGCCCGGCCCGAGGGCGCCGCCACGCCCGAGAGGTCGGGCATCTCCGAGCGTCCGGAGCGGGAGGCCCGGTCGTAGGCTGCGCGCTCGTCGGACGGCAGGGAGTTGAGCAGCGCACGCGCTCTGGCGAGCTTCTTCTCGACGGTCCGCTTGTGGGACGCGACGGCCTTACGGCTCTTCTCCAGTTCGCCGAGCTTGCGGGCCGCCTCGCTGCGCTCCTGGGCGAGTTCGCGCATGGCCTCCTGGAGGTCCTTGAGCTCGCCCGCCTGACGGGCGTTGATGCGGTCCAGGACGGCCGCCTTGTCGAGGTAGTCGTCCGGGCCGTCGGAGAACAGCAGCGCGAGCGACGGGTCGAGGCCGCCGGAGCGGTACTGGGCGCCCGCCAGTGAACCGAGCTTCTCCCGCATGGAGTTGATGCGCTCCTGCTGCCGGGCGATCGTGTCCTGGGCGGTACTGACCTCCTCGCGCAGCGAGTCGGCGCGGTCGTCGGCCTTGTTGTAGGCCTCGGTGGCCCGCTCGGCCTGCTCGTAGAGGCGGTCCACCTCGGGCTTGGTGTCGGTGGACGGGGCGGCGACGGCCGGTACGGCGCCGAGCGCGGCGGCCGCCGCGGACAGCACGCACAGGGCGGCACCGGCGCCCCGGTTGAACCCGGACGTCTGGACAAGGCGGCGATGGGACCCCACGGAGGCCGCACTCCTTCCACTGGCGGACGAGAACGCGGCAGACAGTAGCCCCGGGAACGGGGCTCGGCCAAAGACCTCAAAGGGTGCACAACGGGACGCCCCGCCTCAGACGCAGGTCATGGGCGGGGCGTGGAGTCAGATGAAGTTGTCGCGATTCGCCCGAACGGGGGGCCGCCGGGTGTCAGATCCGCACGCCGAACTGGAACGGCATGTTGTTGATCGACTCGTAGCGCACGACCGTGCCGGTGCGCGGGGCGTGGATGACCTGGCCGTTGCCCGCGTACAGCGCGACGTGGTGCAGGTCGCCGTAGAAGATGACCAGGTCGCCGACCTTGAGGTCGCTCATGCTGTAGATGCGTGTGCCGGCGTTGGCCTGGGCCTGCGAGGTGCGCGGGATGGTGATGCCGGCCTGGGCGTAGGCCCAGGAGGTCAGGCCCGAGCAGTCGTAGGAGGCGGTGCCGGTGGCGCCGTAGACGTACGGCTTGCCGAGCTGGGTCTGAGCGGCGTTGAAGGCCGCCTGGGCCCGGGCGGAGGACGCGGGGGCGTCCCCGAGGTCCACGCGCTCGCTGGCGGAGCGGCTGGCGCGGGAGTCGGCGGCGGCGAGGGCGGCCTTCTCGGCGGCGGTCAGCGAGTTGAGGAGCTTCTGCGCCTCGGCGAGCTTGCCCTGAACGGCCTTCTTCTGCTTGGCCAGTTCGGTGCGGGTGCTCGCGAGGTCCTGGAGCTTCTCGGTGGCCTCGGCACGGTCCTGGGCCAGCTCGCGCTGCTTCTCCTGGATCTTCTTCAGCGCCTCGACCTGCTGGGAGCTGAGCTGGTCCGCGGTGGACGCCTTGTCCAGGTAGTCGTCCGGGTTCGACGACAGGAAGAGCTGGAGCGAGGAGTCGATGGAGCCGGTGCGGTACTGCGCTGCGGCCGCCATGCCTATGGAGTCCCGCAGTTCGTTCAGGTCGTCCTGGCCGCGGGCCACGTTGTCCTGGATGGTGGAGATCTCCTTCTGGAGCTTCTCCTGCTTCTCCTTGGCGCCGTTGAGCTTCTCAGTGGCCTGCTCGGCCTGCTCGTACAGCGCGTCGACCTTCGCCTTGACCTCGTCCTTGCTCGGCTTCTCGCTCGGCGCGGCATTGGCGGCATTGGCACTGAGGGCCACGGCGGCAGCCGCTGCGGTCGTGAGCACGGTCACGCGCGTACGGCTCGGCTGCTTGGGTCGACGGTGGGACGCCACGGAGGTGAACTCCTTCTTTTGAGTGATCACCCGCTCGGAGGTTCGAGAGCAGACCCTAGTGACCTTCCCGTGATCATTCAAATCCTCAGGAGCAAAATCTCGTCACGCCCTGCATTCTTTGCACATAACTCACATGCAGTGAGGCCAGCTTGACACTACGTTGCGTGACGATACCGCCAATTCGGGCGTTAAACCCCGAACTTCAAGGTTTAGGACAGCCGCTTCAGAAGCACCGCAGAAGCGACCGGCCGAGCTCCCGCCTTGGCGATGCCGTCGGCGACCTCGCGGTCGGTCGAGGCGACGATCACCGGCCGCCCGGGCGGCTCGGCGCGCACCAGCTGGCGGATCAACTCGTCGGCGGTGACGCCCGCCTTGGAGAACAGCACCCGCACCCCGCGCGGCGGCGCGAGCAGCACCGGCGCGGCCAGCTCGGCCCCGTCGAAGACGCAGGTCACCTCCGCCCCGGTCTGCGCGGCAAGCTGGGAGAGCTGCCCGAGGAGCCTGAGACGCTGCTTCTCCAGCGGCATCTGGGGATAGCCGGTCTTGGTCACGTTGTAGCCGTCGACCACCAAGTGCGCCTGGGGCAGGGCGAGAAGCTGGTCCAGGATCGCCGGGTCGTTCTCGGACAGTGCCCGCGCGGCGATGTCCTTCGGGGTCATACGGCCCGGCTCGACCGCGTCCACGGTCTCGGCGGGCCGGACGGAGACCGGCGGCAGGGCCAGTTCCCGGCGCAGCCCCTGGGCCGCCTCCAGAACGGTGTCCAGAAGCAGACGCACGCGCATGTCCTCGACACTGCGCCCCTCCCGTGCCGCTCTGCGCGTGGCCTCCAGAGCGGCCTCCGCCTCCCCGAGGCGGGCCTTCAGGCGGCGGGACTCGCTCTCGGCGGCGGACACCTGGGTCTGGCTCTCGGCGCGCGCGGACTCCATCTCGGCCTGCTGCTTGCGCAGGGCCGCCTCGCCGCGCTTGACGTCACTGAGTGCCGCGCGCAGCTTGCGGTGAAGCGATTCGGCTTCCTTCTTGGCGGACTCCAGCTCGGTGCGCAGCCGCTCGGTCTCGGCGCGCGTCTGGTCACGGGCGGCCGTGAGCTCCTCGCGCAGCCGCTCCAGCTCGGCACGGCTCTCCTCGTCGGCCCGCTCGGCGTCCGCGCGCTGGGCCTCCTCACCGGCCGCGGTGACCAGCTTGACCCAGCCGGTGGGACGCAGGACATAGGCCGCGGCCGCCACGTCGAGCGGCTCCGCGGCCGGAGGCGGGGAACCGGAGTCGAGGGCGCCGCACAGCTCCGGCTGGGCCTCCCTGAACTTCTCCCCGATGCGCTGGCGGAACAGCGGATCGGTCTCCAGCGCGGCCGCCATCGCGTTGCCCGCGAACTTGGCCCGCCGGTTCGGCGCGAAGCGCGCGTACTGTCTCAGCTGTGCGGGCAGTTCGCCGACGGTCAGGCCGCCGAACCCCTCGGAGACGATGTGCACGACCCGGCGCCGGACACCGTCGGGCAGCGGGCGGTCGAGCACCTCGGCGGTGCCGTCGCCCGGCTCCCCGCCTTGTGTCTCCACCATCCGTCACACCCCATCACTGTGCGGGGCCGGCCCTGTCAGGAGCCGGCGCCCGGCCTGTCCACGAGTTCCACCTGGTCCACGGCGTTGCACCAGCGGCACCGCACCGACTCGATGGTCTCACTGACCACCTCGCGCTCCTCGACCTTCGGCTCTCCGGCCAGGTCGAGGTGGACGTACTCGACGACCTTCGACGAGCGGGTCACGTCGAAGCGCGTGAGGTTGCCGCAGAGGGTGCAGCGCCACCGCGTCGAGGCGGTCGGAAGGGGAACCGTCATCGTGGCTGTGCTCTTTCCTACTAGCCATTGTCAGTGACACACCGGCGTCCCGGTGCGTGTGGCTCGTAACCCTACGGCCTGGCGGGTACTCGCCGCTCGGGCGTCCACAGGACCTGTGCGGCGGCGAGGCGCTCTGTTCGGTTGCGTCCCGTTACGTCATGCTCTGTGTTCATGATCCGCAACTGGAAGGTGACGGTCGGTGGAACAAGCAGGGCGCTGAGGGGGCCGGCTCCGGTCACCTACGGCCTGATCGCCCTGTGCTGTCTGGTCTTCGTGATCGGCCCCGCCTCGGGTCTCGATCCGGCCTACGGCTCCGGAGACGCGGCCCTGGCCGCACAGCGCGCCTACTTCCACCGCTGGGGCGTGGTCCCCGCCGAGCTCTTCGAGGGCGCGCCCGGCGCCGCCCTCACCCCGGCCACCGCACTGTTCGTGCACGGCAGTTGGGTGCACCTGCTGGGCAACATGCTCTTCCTGTACGTCTTCGGGGTGATGACCGAGGAACGGATGGGCCGGCTGCAGTTCCTCCTCTTCTACGTCGGCTGCGGCTACCTCGCCCTGCTGGGCTACGCGGCCGCCAACGCGGGCTCCGAGCAGTCCCTGGTCGGTGCCTCCGGGGCGATCTCGGCGGTACTCGGCGCGCTTCTCTTCCTGTTCCCCGGAGCCCGGGTGACCAGTCTCCTGCCGTTCCTCTTCTTCCTGCCGCTGCGCTTCCCCGCCTGGGTCGTCCTCCCCTTCTGGGCGGCGCTGCAGTGGCTCGCGGCGGGCCGGGCCTCCGACGGCCCCGGGGTGGCCTATCTCGCCCACCTGGTGGGCTTCGGCCTGGGCCTCGTCTTCGCCTGGGTGCGTTTCGGCCGTACCACTAGAGTGAAGGCCGCCCCAGCTCCGTCCCCCGAGGGAGAGAACCAGCCGTGATCACCGCGATCGTGCTCATCAAGACCAGCGTGGACCGGATCCCCGAGATCGCGGAGCGGATCGCCGCGCTGGAGTCCGTGAGCGAGGTCTTCTCGGTCACGGGCACGTACGACCTGATCGCCATGGTCCGGGTCAAGCAGCACGAGGACCTCGCCGAGGTCATCCCCGGCAGCATCAGCAAGATCCCGGGCGTCGAGGCGACGGACACCCACGTGGCCTTCCGCACCTACTCCCAGCACGACCTGGAGGCCGCGTTCGCGATCGGCCTCGACAGCTAGGAGACCGGCGTGAGCACGGTGACGCCGTCGGCGGTCGCGACATGGGCACGGCTGCCCCGGACCACCGGGGACTGGGTGCCGACGGACGCCCCGCCCTCGACGCGCTTGTGCCAGGTCTGCCTGCCCGCACGGTTGACGCCGTAGAGGTGAACCGGAAGGACCACACCGTCGATCCGTCGGCCGGGTCCAGGGCGAGGAGTTCGTAGTCGGTCGCGGTGACGCCCGGGCCGCGGAACGGCACGCAAGGTGGGCCCGCCCCGCCGACGGTCTGCGCGGCCCGCCCGGCGCCTGGGCGAGCCACACCTCGCCCATAGGCGCGCCGGACGCCAGTACGTCAGACGGCCGGGACGCAGCGGCCGTCCTCGGTGCGGTACGTCCACTTCGCACCGTCCGCGACCAGTTCCTTCACGGCCTGCACGAACCGCTCCACGTGCTCGTCCGGCGTGCCCGCGCCGAAGCTCACCCGGATCGCGTTGAGGGACTTCTCGCCGGGCGCGGCCTCGGGGGCGCCGCACTCGCCCTGGGACTGCGGGTCGCTGCCGAGGAGGGTGCGGACGAGGGGGTGGGCGCAGAAGAGGCCGTCGCGGACGCCGATGCCGTACTCCGCGGAGAGCGCGGCGGCGAAGTGGGAGCTGTTCCAGCCCTCGACGACGAAGGAGATCACGCCGACGCGGGGGGCCTCGTCGCCGAAGAGGGACAGGACGCGGACCTCGGGGACGTCGGCGAGGCCCTGGCGGACCTTCTCGATCAGGTACTGCTCGCGGGCGACCAGGCTGTCGAAGCCGGCTTCGGTCAGGGCCTTGCAGGCGGAGGCGATGGAGTAGGCGCCGATGACGTTGGGCGAGCCGGCCTCGTGGCGGGCGGCGCTGTCGTGCCACTCCACGTCCACTCCCCCGTCCTCGCGCCGGGTGACCTTGCGGCTGGCGCCGCCGCCCGCGAGGTAGGGGTCGGCGGCCTTGAGCCAGTCGGCGCGGCCGGCCAGGACGCCGGAGCCGAAGGGGGCGTAGAGCTTGTGGCCGGAGAAGGCGATCCAGTCGACGTCGAGGTCACGGACGCTCACCGGGTGGTGCGGAGCCAGCTGGGCGGCGTCCAGGACGATCCGGGCGCCGTGCGCGTGGGCGGCGGCGGCCAGCTCACGGACCGGCCACAGCTCGCCGGTGACGTTGGAGGCGCCGGTGACGCAGACCAGGGCCGGGCCCTGGGGGTCGCGGTCGGCGAGGGCCTTCTCCAGGGTCTCCACGGCCTGCCGCGGGGTGCGCGGGGCGTCGAGGTAGCTGACCTGGGCGTCCTTCCAGGGCAGCAGGCTCGCGTGGTGCTCGGTCTCGAAGACGAAGACCTGGCAGTCGGCGGGGAGGGCGGCGGCCAGGAGGTTGAGCGAGTCGGTGGTCGACCGGGTGAAGACCAGCTGGTCGTCGTCGCGGCAGTCGAGGAACTCGGTGACGGTCCTACGGGCGTTCTCGAACAGGTCGGTCGACAGCTGGGAGAGGTAGCCGGCCCCGCGGTGCACGCTGCCGTAGTAGGGCGCGTACGCCGCCACGTCGTCCCAGACCCGCTGGAGGGCCGGAGCGCTGGCCGCGTAGTCGAGGGCGGCGTAGGTGACCTCGCCGCCGGTGACGAGCGGGACGGTGACATCCCGGCCCAGAACGGGCAGCTGGGCACAAATGGTCTGGGTGGAGGCAGCGGTGGAGACAGACATGGGGGACTCCCGTGAAAAGAGAAAGGGTGATGATGAGATGGGTGCGCGGAGGCGGGGCTCGGCGGCCCTATCGCATTCGCTTGCTCACGGAAGACTCCCTCGAACGACCAGGACCCCTGGTTTCGAGAGGGGCCCGCGCTTGCCGTAGACCTCGCTGCCTACGGCCTGGTCTTCACCCGGGGCACCCCGCCACGGACGGAGGGTTGCCGGACAGTCGGCCGGGGCCTCATGACTGTCACTCATGACCTGGTCAAAGAACGTACGTGAAGTGATCGTCGTCCCGCAACCCGTGTCCGGATCGCGGGACGACTCCCGGTCGCACGCTAGGCGTTGCTCGCGGCCACCCAGCGCTCCAGCGTCCGCTTCGCCGACCCCGAGTCGATCGATTCGGCGGCCTTGTCCATCCCGGCCCTCAACTGCTCGGCCAGCGTCCCGGAACCGGGGTCCAGGGCCACCAGCGCGGCCGCCGAGTTCAGGAGTACGGCCTCCCGGACCGGGCCCCTCTCGCCGTCCAGGAGGTTGCGCGCGACCTCCGCGTTGTACGCCGGGTCACCGCCGCGCAGGGCCTCCACCGGCACCAGGTCGAGGCCCACGTCCCGGGGGTCGAAGCTCTCCTCGGTGACCTTGCCGTCGCGGACGGTCCAGACGTGGGAGGTCGACGTGGTCGTCAGCTCGTCGAGGCCGTCGTCGCCGCGGAAGACGAGCGCGGAGTTGCCGCGCTCGGCGAAGACGCCCGCGACCACCGGGGCCATGCGCGGGTCGGCGACTCCGACCGCCTGGGACCGCACCCGGGCGGGATTGGTCAGCGGGCCGAGGATGTTGAACACCGTGCGGATGCCCAACTGCCCGCGTGCGGCGCCCGCGTGACGCAGCGCCGGATGGAACTTGATCGCGAAGCAGAACGTGATCCCGGCCTCCTCCGCCACCTCGGCCACCCGCTGCGGGGTCAGCTCCAGGTTGACGCCGAGCTTCTCCAGGACGTCGGAGGCGCCGGACGCGGAGGACGCGGCCCGGTTGCCGTGCTTGACGACCGTGGCACCGGCTCCGGCCACGACGATCGCCGACATGGTGGAGATGTTGACGGTCTTGGCGCCGTCGCCGCCGGTGCCGACGATGTCCACCGTCCGCCCGGGTACTCCGATCACGTTGGCGTGCTCGTACATCGCCCGGACGAGGCCGTTGATCTCCTCGACCGTCTCGCCCTTGGCCCTGAGGGCGACCACGAAACCGGCGATCTGCGCGTCGGTCGCCTCGCCCTGCATGATCCGGTCCATCGCCCACGCCGTCGCGTCGGCGCTCTGGTCACGGCCGTACAGCAGGGCGTTCAGTACCTCGGGCCAGGAACGGCCCGCCGCGGTGTCGCCTCCAGCGGGGGTCACAGCGCTCATGGGGCCGCTCCAGATGTCGTAGAAAAGTGTGCCCACACCCTATCCAGCCCGGCGCACGACAAAGGGCCCCCGTCCGGCGTTCGGACGGGACGCAGAAGACCCGGTGGGTCGGACGGAGCCTCCGCCCCGGGCGGCCCGACTCCCGTGGTCGGGCGCGGCCCCGCGCGTTGGGCAGCTCTGTCACGTCGTCCTCGGCCCGACGGGGCGGTGGCGCAACCCCCTCGGGCCGCACGGCTGGACGCACCGGACCTGGTTCGCCCCCTCGCAGACGCGGCAGAAGGAGCCGTCCCGTGCTTCCTCCTCGGCCTCGGGCCGGCGGGCCCTTCACCGCCTCCTCGACCGCACAGCCGCACTCCGGCCGTCGCGGACACGGCAAAGGCTCCCGTCCCGTGGATCGGGCAGGGCCGCCCGGTCCGGTGCGCCCCCCTCGCGGTACGGCAAAGGGCCCGTCCGGTGGGTCGGACGGGCCCTTCTACCGCGCGTGGCGAGCGCAGCGATCAGTGGTGGCCGTGGCCGCTCGTGATCTCCTTGTACTCCTCGACGGTCGGCTTGGCGATCTGGGCTTCCTCGCCGTAGTACGCCTCGCTCAGCTTGGCGCGCAGCTTCTCGGAGCCCTTGACCTTGCGCTCGACGCCGTTCTCGTCGGTCGTCGGGCCGATCTCGGCCGGTCGGTACTGCTCGTGCGCCGTGAGCGTGTGCAGTTGCTCCTGGCTGAGCGGCTCGTGCACCTCGATGAACTCACCGTGCGGCAGGCGCTTGATGATGCCGGACTCGCGGCCGTGCAGCACCTTGTCCTTGTCGCGGCGCTGGAGGCCGAGGCAGATCCGCTTGGTGGCCACGAACGCGAGGACCGGGGCGACGAAGAACGCGACCCGGACGAACCAGGTGATGGCGTTGATCGACAGGTGGAAGTGGGTGGCCCAGAGGTCGTTTCCACCACCGATCAGCAGCACCATGTACCAGGTGATCCACGCGACGCCGAACGCGGTCCGCGTCGGGGCGTTGCGCGGGCGGTCCAGGATGTGGTGCTCGCGCTTGTCGCCGGTGACCCAGGACTCGATGAACGGGTAGACCGCGATCGCGACCAGGACCAGCGGGAAGATCACCAGCGGGATGAACACGCCCAGGACGAGCGTGTGACCCCAGAAGTTGATCTCCCAGCCCGGCATGACACGGATCAGGCCCTCGGAGAAGCCCATGTACCAGTCCGGCTGGGCGCCCGTGGACACCTGGTCGGGACGGTAGGGGCCCATCGACCAGATCGGGTTGATGGAGGCGATCGCCGCGATGGCCGCGATGACACCGAAGACCAGGAAGAAGAAGCCTCCGGCCTTGGCCATGTAGACCGGCAGCAGCGGCATGCCGACGACGTTGTTGTTCGTCTTTCCGGGGCCCGCGAACTGCGTGTGCTTGTGGTAGAAGACCAGGATCAGGTGGCCGACGACCAGGCCGAGCATGATGCCCGGCAGCAGCAGGACGTGGATCGAGTAGAAGCGGGCCACGAAGTCGCCGCCCGGGAACTCGCCGCCGAAGAGGAAGAACGACAGGTACGTGCCGACGATCGGCACGGACAGGATCGCGCCCTCCATGAAGCGGACACCGGTGCCGGAGAGCAGGTCGTCCGGGAGCGAGTAACCGGTGAAGCCGGTGAACATGCCGAGGACGAACAGCAGGAAGCCGAACAGCCAGTTGACCTCACGCGGCTTGCGGAACGCGCCCGTGAAGAACACACGCATCATGTGCACGAACATGCCGGCGAGGAAGATCAGCGCCGCCCAGTGGTGGATCTGCCGGATCAGCAGACCACCGCGCACATCGAAGGAGATGTGCATGGTCGAGTTGAACGCCTCGGACATCATCTGGCCCTGCAGCGGGATGTAGCTGCCGTGGTACTCCACCTCGTTCATCGACGGGTGGAAGAACAACGTCAGGTACACACCCGTGAGGATGATGATGATGAAGCTGTAGAGGCAGACCTCTCCCAACATGAACGACCAGTGGTCGGGGAAGATCTTGCGCATGTTGGACTTGGCCAGGGAGTAGATCCCCAGGCGGCCGTCGGCCCAGTCGGCGACACGTTCGCCGGCCGGTGCCTTCCCGCGTGCGCGGGACTCGGAGGACTCTGTAGTACTCATCCGCGCTCCCAGAATGCAGGACCGACGGGCTCCTCGAAGTCGCCGAGCGCTTCGAGGTAACCCTGGTCGTTCACGCCGATCCGCAGCTGCGGCAGGGCGTGACCGGCGGGGCCGAAGATCACCCGGGCACCGTCGGAGAGGTCGAAGGTGGACTGGTGGCAGGGGCAGAGCACGTGGTGCGTCTGCTGCTCGTACAGGGAGATCGGGCAACCGACGTGGGTGCAGATCTTCGAGTACGCGACGATTCCGTCGTACGACCACTCGAGCTCGCGCTTGTCCTTGATGTTGTCCGGCTGAATGCGGACGATCATCAGGGCGGCCTTGGCGATCTCGGTCTGGAAGTCCTCGTCGTGCTCCTCCAGGCCCTCGGGCATGGCGAAGGTCAGCGAGCCGACCTGGACGTCGGAGGGGCGCAGGGGCTCGTTGGTGTTCATGTTGACGAGCTGGAGGCCCTGGCGCCACATGGTGTGGCGGAGCTTGGTGCCGGGCAGCGGACCGAGGTCGCGCAGCAGCATGACGCCGGAGAGCGGGAACAGGGCCAGCGCGCCGAACATCGTGTTGCGGATCAGCTTGCGCCGGCCGAGCGCCGACTCCTTGGCACCCTGCTTGAAGTCCGCGTGGACCTTCGCACGGACCTCGGGCGACGCCTCGATCGGGTGACGCTCGTCGGCGATCTCCTCGTCGGACATCAGGGTGCGGGCCCAGTGGACCGCGCCCGCGCCGATCGAGAAGAGGGCGAGACCGAGGGTCAGGCCCAGCGCGAAGTTCAGCGCGTTGATGTGCCCGATCGGGAAGACGTAGATCGACTTGTCGTGGGGGATGCCCACGTACGAGGCGATGAACCCGACGGTGGCCAGCATCGACACCGTGAACAGCAGGGCCACCATGCGCTCGGACCGCCTGGCGGCCCGCTCGTCGATGTCCTGCACCCGGTGCTCGTGGGGCGGGAGGCCGGGGTCCGCGAACGGGTCCTTCTCGTCCGCGACGCCTACCGCGCCGTGCGCGTCCTGCTCTGCGGGCAGGTTCTCTTCTGGAATGTCTTGGCTACTCATGACTTCTTGGCCTTTGCGGTCCGAGCGGCGACCCAGACGGCGACTGCGATCAGCGCGCCGAGGCCGAAGATCCAGGCGAACAGGCCTTCGGAGACCGGGCCGAGACCGCCCAGCTCAAGGCCGCCGGGGCTCACGGTGTCGTCGCCGTTGACCGCGTTCAGGTACGCGATGATGTCCTTCTTGTTCTGCTCCGACAGTGTGGTGTCGGGGAACGACGGCATGTTCTGCGGGCCGGTCTGCATGGCCTCGTAGATGTGCTTCGGGGCGACACCCTCGAGGCTGGGCGCGAACTTGCCGTGCGTCAGCGCACCACCCTTGCCGGTGAAATTGTGGCATTGGGTGCAGTTGTCACGGAAGAGCTCGCCGCCCTTGGCGATGTCGGCACCGTCGGGGCCGTACTGCGCCTCGGTCGGGATGCTCGGACCGGACCCCAGCGAGGAGATGTACGCGGCCAGCTGGTCGATCTCGGCCTGCGTGTAGATGACCTTCTTGCGCGGCACCTGCGCGCCCGGCTGCTGGGCCGGCATACGGCCCGTGCCGACCTGGAAGTCGACGGCCGCGGCGCCCACGCCCACCAGGCTCGGACCGTCGGAGGATCCCTGACCGCCGGTGCCGTGGCAGCTGGCGCAGCCTACGGCGAAGAGCTTCTTGCCCTCGTCGATGGCCAGGGACTGGGCGGTTTCATCTGCCTTCGCCTTGCTCGCGGGTGCGAACACGGCGTACAGCCCCCCGGTGCATGCCAGCGCGAGGAGTAGGACGACGAGCGCCGCCAGCGGGTGGCGTCGTCGTGCGGAGAGCTTTTTCACGGATTACCCCGGTGTCAGGATCTTCTGCGTCGATGCTTGCGATGTCGGGAGCGGGCCCGGCTACTTGATCATGTAGATCGTGGCGAAGAGGCCGATCCAGACGACATCGACGAAGTGCCAGTAGTAGGACACGACGATGGCCGCGGTCGCCTGCTCGTGGGTGAACCTCTTGGCCGCGTAGGTACGCCCGAGTACGAACAGGAACGCGATGAGGCCGCCCGTCACGTGCATGCCGTGGAAGCCGGTGGTCAGGTAGAACACCGAGCCGTACGGGTCGGAGGAGAGCGAGAGCCCGTCCTTCTTCACCAGCTCCGTGTACTCGTAGATCTGACCGCCGATGAAGATCGCGCCCATGATGAAGGTGATGATGAACCAGCCCCGGAGCTTCTTCACATCACCGCGCTCGGCTGCGAAGACGCCGAGCTGGCAGGTGAGGGAGGAGAGCACCAGGATCGTGGTGTTCGTCGCCGAGAACGGGAAGTTCAGGCTGGACGCCATTTCCTTCCAGTGGTCGGGACCCGTCACCGATCGCAGGGTGAAGTACATCGCGAAGAGGGCCGCGAAGAACATCAGCTCGGAACTCAGCCAGATGATGGTTCCGACGCTGGTGAGGTTCGGTCGGTTGACCGACGGGTGCGCGTGCCCGGTTGTCTCTGTCGTTGCTGTCGCCACGACCGACATTATGTCGGTCGCTTATCCCGCCCTCACCCCGGGGGGTGCCGTTCGGAGTGTCTGCCTGTTCCGGACCGGTGTTGACGTGGTGTTCAAGGGAGTAGCATCCGGCCCAACGGGCCTGTCCTTACGACGCTGACGTCATGGAGGAACAATGCAGCCGACCGCCACGGTGCTGGTCTACAGCGACGATTCCAACACCCGCGAGCAGGTGCGGCTCGCCTCCGGCCGGCGACCGGCTCCGGACGTCCCGTTGGTCGAGTTCCTGGAGTGCGCCACGCCCGCCGCGGTGCTGAAGGAGCTGGACAAGGGCGGGATCGATGTCTGTGTGCTGGACGGCGAGGCCGTGCCGATGGGGGGCATGGGCCTGTGTCGGCAGATCAAGGACGAGGTGTTCGACTGCCCGCCGGTGCTGCTGCTGATCGGGCGGCCGCAGGACGCGTGGCTGGCGACGTGGAGCCGGGCGGAGGGTGCGGTGACGCATCCGGTGGATCCGGTGGAGTTCGCTTCGGCGCTGGCTTCCTTGCTGCGGGACCGGAAGGCCTTGAGCGCCTAGGAGCTTGCGGTGTGCGGTGTGCGGGCGGCTGCGGTCCGTTGTGGCTGGTCGCGCCCACGCGGCGGAGCCGCATATCGATACAGCCCCGCGCCCCTGGGGAGTCACACCACCGTCGGTCGCAGACGTGCCGTTTGGTCCGCGCTCGGGGCATCCGGAGTGCCGGCCACCAGGGCGCTGCCGTCGCGCCACTTCTTCCAGTCCAGGTTCCAGTCGCCGAAGCCGTTGCCGAACGGCTCCATCGTGTGGCCGTCCGAGTTGATGACCTTGACCACATCGCCCTCGTGGACGGTGTTGAAGAACCACTCGGCGTTGGACGTGCTCATGCCGGTGCAGCCGTGGCTGACGTTGGCGTAGCCCTGGGAGCCGACCGACCAGGGGGCGGCGTGGACGTACTCGCCGCTCCAGGTGACGCGGGTGGCGTAGTAGACCGGGAGGTCGTACGAGTCCGAGGAGCCCTCGGCGATGCCGATGCTGGTGCCGCGCATACGTACGAAGTACTCCTTGCCCAGCACGACCTTGACGCCGTTGCGGGTCTCGAAGCCGGGCTTGCCGGTGGTCACCGGGAGCTCCTTTATGACCTCGTCGTTCTTGTAGACCGCCATCGAGTGTGACGCGGCGTCCGTCACGGCGATGATGCGGTCGCCGGTGGTCAGCTTCAGGGGCTTGCCCTTGCCGCCCCAGAGCCGGTCGCCGATCTTGATGCCCTCCAGGTCGCTGCGGACGTGGATCGTGGCGTGGGCGGGCCAGTACTCCTTGGGGCGGTAGTGGAGTTCCTTGTCGTCCACCCAGTGCCAGGCGCCCGGTACGGCGGGCGTGGAGTCGACCCTGAGGGCGCGCTCGACGACGGCCCGCTGGGCTTTGTCCTTGACGGGACGGTCCAGCTTGGCGGTGACGGGCTGGCCGACGCCATAGGTGCCCGACTTGGGGCCGAAGGTGACGTTCAGGCGGGTCTTGCCGAGAGGTTTGCTGGTGTCGAAGTCGACGACCTTGCGGCCGGGTGCCCCGTCGTCGTCCTCGGTGCTCACCCGGACCGTGTAATGGGCGTTTGCGGCCAGCGGGGAGGTGCTGTGCCAGCGGGTGCCGTCGGCGGAGAGTTCGCCCGCCACATGGCGGCCCGTGGCGTCCGTGGCCGTGACGTCGGTGATGCGGCCGTCGTCGTCCTCGGCGGTGACCTCGAGCGGCTTGTCCGGGTCGGCCTTCTTGCCGTCGCCCGTGGGCGCGTTGAAGGAGATCTGGTCCGCCGCGTCGTACGGCGACTCCGCCAGCGGGTTCCCGTCGGACCCGCAGGCGGAGGCGCTCGCGCCGAGGGCGATCACCAGCAGGCTGCAGCTGACGACGGTGCGGGTACGCGGTGCCTGGTTCATGACTTCACGCTAGGGAGCGTGGTCAACTCCGGCACGCCGGGCGACTCGAACGAGGGACATCGATTGCGGCAAACGCAGGAGCCCGGACCCTCCTGACGGAGTGTCCGGGCTCCTGATGGGCTCCGCTCGTGCTACTGGGTGCGGTTCTCACCGCGGTAGTACTCGAAGACCCAGCCGTACAGGCCGATCAGGATCACCGGCACCGAGAAGTACAGCAGCCACCAGCCGATCGCGACCGACAGGAAGGCCAGGGCGCCGCCGAAGCCGAGTGCGAGCGGCTGCCAGCTGTGCGGGCTGAAGAACCCGACCTCGCCGGCGTCGTCCGCGACATCGGCCTCCTTGTTGTCCTGCGCGCCGGCGTCCACCCGCTTGGCCGTGAAGCCCAGGTAGAAGCCGATCATGATGGACAGACCGAAGGCCAGGAAGAGCGCGGTGGTACCGGCCGGCTCCTTCGACCACACGCCATAGACGATCGCCATGGCGAGGATGAAGATGCTCAGCCAGAAGAACATCCGTCCCTGGATCTTCACTTCCCGGCCTCCTTGCCGCCGTTGCCGGCCAGAGCCTTCTCACCGTGACCGGCGTTCTCGAGCTGGTCGAGAGCGGCGATCTCCGGGTGGTGCAGGTCGAACGCCGGGGATTCGCTGCGGATCCGCGGCAGGGTGAGGAAGTTGTGGCGCGGCGGCGGGCAGGAGGTCGCCCACTCGAGCGAGCGGCCGTAGCCCCACGGGTCGTCGACGCCGACCGGCTTGCCGTACTTGGCGGTCTTCCACACGTTGTAGAGGAACGGCAGGATCGACAGGCCGAGCACGAACGAGCTGATCGTCGAGATCGTGTTCAGGGCGGTGAAGCCGTCGGCCGCCAGGTAGTCGGCGTAACGACGCGGCATGCCCTCGGCGCCCAGCCAGTGCTGGACGAGGAAGGTGCCGTGGAAGCCGATGAACAGCGTCCAGAACGTGATCTTGCCGAGGCGCTCGTCGAGCATCTTGCCCGTGAACTTCGGCCACCAGAAGTGGAAGCCGGAGAACATCGCGAAGACGACGGTGCCGAAGACGACGTAGTGGAAGTGCGCCACCACGAAGTACGAGTCCGAGACGTGGAAGTCCATCGGGGGCGAGGCCAGGATGACACCGGTCAGACCACCGAAGGTGAAGGTGATCAGGAAGCCGGTGGCCCAGAGCATCGGGGTCTCGAAACTCAGGGACCCCTTCCACATCGTTCCGATCCAGTTGAAGAACTTCACGCCGGTCGGTACGGCGATGAGGAACGTCATGAAGGAGAAGAACGGCAGGAGGACACCGCCGGTGACGTACATGTGGTGGGCCCACACCGTCACGGACAGACCCGCGATCGCGATGGTCGCCGCGATCAGACCCATGTAGCCGAACATCGGCTTACGGGAGAAGACCGGGATGACCTCGGAGATGATGCCGAAGAACGGCAGGGCGATGATGTACACCTCTGGATGGCCGAAGAACCAGAAGAGGTGTTGCCAGAGCAACGCTCCGCCGTTCGCGGCATCGAAGACGTGTGCCCCGAATTTCCGATCCGCCTCCAGCGCGAAGAGCGCGGCGGCGAGGACGGGGAAGGCGAGCAGGACCAGCACGGCGGTCAGCAGCACGTTCCACACGAAGATCGGCATGCGGAACATGGTCATGCCGGGCGCGCGCATGCAGATGATCGTGGTGATGAAGTTGACCGCACCGAGGATCGTGCCGAAGCCGGAGAAGGCCAGACCCATGATCCACAGGTCGGCGCCGACGCCCGGCGAGCGGACCGCGTCCGACAGCGGGGAGTAGGCGAACCAGCCGAAGTCGGCCGCGCCCTGCGGGGTCAGGAAGCCGCCCACCGCGATCGTCGAGCCGAACAGGTAGAGCCAGTAGGCGAACATGTTCAGCCGCGGGAACGCCACGTCGGGCGCGCCGATCTGCAGCGGCATGATCCAGTTGGTGAAGCCGGCGAACAGCGGCGTCGCGAACATCAGCAGCATGATCGTGCCGTGCATCGTGAACGCCTGGTTGAACTGCTCGTTCGACATGATCTGCAGACCCGGCCGGGCCAGCTCGGCGCGCATGAAGAGCGCCATCACGCCGCCGATCAGGAAGAACGCGAACGACGTGACCAGGTACATGGTCCCGATCGTCTTGTGGTCAGTGGTGGTGAGCCACTTGATGACCACGCTGCCGCGGTTCTGGCGCCGGACCGGCAGCTCGTCCGTGTAGTGGGACCCTGCTGCCGCGGCACCCTGGGGTTCGTTGAGGATGCTCACAGGTTCGTCGTCTCCCGGTCCTTCTCGTGGGCGGTCTGCTCGATGCCCGCGGGAACGTAACCGGTCTGCCCCTTCTTCGCGAGGTCCTTGAGGTGCTGCTCGTAGCGCTCGGGGGAGACGACCTTCACGTTGAACAGCATCCGGGAGTGGTCGACGCCGCAGAGCTCGGCGCACTTGCCCATGAAGGTGCCCTCCTTGTTCGGAGTCACCTCGAAGGCGTTGGTGTGGCCCGGGATGACGTCCTGCTTCATCAGGAACGGCACCACCCAGAAGGAGTGGATGACGTCACGCGAGGTGAGGACGAAGCGGACCGTCTTGCCCTTGGGGAGCCAGAGGGTCGGGCCCGGGTTGCCGGTCTGCGGGTTCCGCGTCGCGGGCGTTCCGAAGTCGTAGACACCGCCGGCGTTCGCCGGGAAGGCGTCCTTGTACCGGGTCGGAATCGCGTTGAGGTTCTTGTCGGTCTTCGCGTCACCCGTGGAGCCCGCGACGGGCTCGATGTAGTTGAACGCCCAGCTCCACTGGTAGCCGACGACGTTGATGGTGACGTCGGGCTGCTTCTTGAGGCTGAGCAGCTTCGACTCGTCGCGGGCCGTGAAGTAGAACAGGACCGAGACGATGACCAGCGGAACCACGGTGTACAGCGCCTCGATGGGCATGTTGTACCGGGTCTGCGGAGGTACCTCGACCTTGGTGCGGCTGCGCCGGTGGAAGATGGCGCTCCAGATGATCAGACCCCACACCAGCACGCCAACGGCGAGCGCGGCAGCCCAGGAACCCTGCCACAGGGAGAGGATCCGCGGAGCCTCTTCCGTGGTCGGGGTGGGCATACCAAGGCGGGGGAAGTCCTTGTATGTGCAACCGGTGGCGGTCGCCAGGACCAGGCCCGCGGTCATTGCCTGCAGCAGCTTCCGCCGCATCGGGCGCCGCGGCGAGCGGTCGGAGCCGTTGGGACTCACGTAGCGCCTTCCCGAGAGTCTCGCCCGCGCGTAACGGCTGCGGCCTGGCCTTACTCGGTGGTCGGTCGCCGCCCTGCGTCGGGCAGGGGTTTGGATGTTTATGCGGACCAAACCCTAGCCGACGCCCTCCGGGGGTTCAGCGGGAGGGGTGCCTACTCACTCGCTGGGTTAGCGCGATTGGCGGCTGCGGGTGGTTTGTGGCTGATCGCGCCCCGCGGCGGAGCCGTTATGGGTACAGCCCCGCGCCCCTGGGGAGGTTAGCGTTGCCGTGTGTCTTATTTCGACGCCGCTTCCAGTGCGCCTCTTCACCCCGTTGCCCGTCAGGCGCTCTTGGCCTCTCTGGATGAAGGGTGGGCTGATCCCTCTCGGTTGTACCGGGAAGGGCGGCGGGCTCGGATGTTGCTGGATGCTGCTCGGGAGGCCGGTGCCGACGCCGTGGGGTGTCGTCCCGATGAGCTGACGTTCACCTCGTCCGGGACGCGGGCCGTGCACAGCGGGATCGCTGGGGCGATGGGCGGACGCAGGCGGGTCGGACGTCACCTGATCGTGTCTGCCGTCGAACACTCCTCGGTCCTCCATTCGGCGGAGTTGTTCGAGGTGACCGAGGTGCCGGTGGACCGTACGGGGGCGGTGAGTGCGCAGTCGTACGCCGATGCTCTGCGCCCCGACACCGCGCTGGCGTGTCTTCAGTCGGCCAACCACGAGGTGGGGACCGTGCAGCCGGTGGCCGAGGTGGCCGCCGCGTGCCGGGCGGCCGGGGTGCCGTTGCTGGTGGACGCGGCGCAGTCGCTCGGGTGGGGGCCGGTCCAGGGTGAGTGGTCCCTGCTGACCGCCAGCGCGCACAAATGGGGTGGTCCGTCGGGGGTCGGCCTGCTCGCCGTACGGAAAGGTGTCCGGTTCTCGCCCCAAGGCCCCGCCGACGAGCGGGAGTCGGGGCGGGCGCCGGGCTTCGAGAACCTGCCGGCGATCGTCGCGGCGGCGGCTTCACTGCGGGCGGTGCGGGCCGAGGCGGCGCAGGAGGCCCTACGGCTGCGGGAGCTGACGGCGCGGATCCGGTCGCGCGTGCCGCAGTCGGTGCCGGATGTGGATGTGGTGGGCGATCCCGAGCGGCGGCTGCCCGGGATCGTGACCTTCTCCTGTCTCTATGTCGACGGAGAGACACTGCTGCACGAACTGGACCGGGCGGGTTTCTCCGTGTCGTCCGGTTCGTCCTGCACGAGCAGCACGCTGACGCCGAGCCATGTGCTCAAGGCGATGGGGGTGCTGAGTGAGGGGAATGTGCGGGTGTCGTTGCCGTTCGGGGCGGTCTCCGAGGAGGTCGACCGTTTCCTGAAGGTGCTGCCGGGGGCGGTGGCGCGGGTTCGGGAGAAGCTCGGCGCGCCTGCGCCCGCGCCCGCGGTCGTGGTGCGGGAGGACGTGCTGGTCGTGGACGCCCTCGGCAAGCGGTGCCCGATCCCGGTCATCGAGCTGGCGAAGGTCATCGGCGAGGTCCCGGTGGGCGGCACGATCCGCGTCCTCTCCGACGACGAGGCCGCACGGCTCGACATCCCGGCCTGGTGCGAGATGCGGGAGCAGGAGTACATGGGAGAAGAACCGGCGGACCAGGGTTCCGCTTACCTGGTCCGCCGTAGGTCCTAGTTCCTAACGGGTCACTTGAGGTGCGTGCGGACCTCGTCGGCCGCCTCGTCCCCGTACGCCTTGGTGAACCGCTCCATGAAGTTGCCGCGCCGCAGCCGGTACTCCTGGGTCCCCACGGTCTCGATGACCAGGGTCGCGAGCATGCACCCGACCTGCGCGGCCCGCTCCAGCGAGACACCCCAGGCCAGTGCCGACAGGAAGCCGGCGCGGAACGCGTCACCGACGCCGGTCGGGTCGGCCTTGCGCTCCTCCTCCGGGCAGCCGACGACGATCGGCTCCTCGCCGACCCGGTCGATGCGCACGCCCTGCGCCCCGAGCGTCGTGACCCGGTGACCGACCTTCGCGAGGATCTCCTCGTCGGACCAGCCCGTCTTGGACTCGATGAGCCCCTTCTCGTACTCGTTGGAGAAGAGGTAGGTGGCGCCTTCGAGCAGGATGCGGATCTCGTCGCCGTTCATACGGGCGATCTGCTGGGAGAAGTCCGCGGCGAACGGGATGCCCCGGGAGCGGCACTCCTCGGTGTGGCGGAGCATCGCCTCGGGGTCGTCGGCGCCGATGAGGACGAGGTCGAGGCCGTCCACACGGTCGGCGACCGTCTTGAGCTCGATCTGGCGGGCCTCGCTCATCGCGCCCGTGTAGAAGGAGCCGATCTGGTTGTGGTCGGCGTCGGTGGTGCACACGAAGCGGGCGGTGTGCAGAGTCTCTGAGATCCGGACGGACGCGGTGTCGACGCCGTGCCGGTCCAGCCAGGCGCGGTACTCGTCGAAGTCGAAGCCCGCGGCGCCGACGAGGATCGGCTTGGTGCCGAGCTGACCCATGCCGAAGGCGATGTTCGCGCCGACCCCTCCCCTGCGTACGTCGAGGTTGTCGACCAGGAAGGAGAGCGAGACCGTGTGCAGCTGGTCCGCGACGAGCTGGTCGGCGAAGCGGCCGGGGAACGTCATGAGGTGGTCGGTGGCGATGGAGCCGGTGACTGCGATGCGCACGGCGAGGCTCTCCTGAGAATAAAGGGGGCGCGATAGCGCTCGTTGGAAGGGCGGTGGCGGGAGACGGGAGGGCGTATTGACACTTCACGCTATCGGGTCCGTATGGAGTACTGCGAGGCAGAGACGGAGCGGGGAAGCAGGTAAAACTACCCGATAGTAGATCTTTCTTCGCAGGCTCCGGCGTGCTTACGGTTTCGTCATGACGAACCTTGAGCTGTACGCCTCCGTCCCGGCCGACCTGGACGGAGACCTCGCCTCGCTGCGTGGTGACTGTGCCCGGATGGCTCCGCACTGGGCGGTTCCGGACCGGATCACCGCTCTTCCGGTCTCTCCTTCGCTGATCCACGGGGTGTCGGTTCCCGAGGGGTCCGCCCGGCTGCTGGACGCGATGTCGGAGTACGGCGACTGAGCCACGGCGCGTGCGTCGGCGCGTTCGAGGGAACCGCGCGCTCCCCCGCTGCGTCCCATCGCCGTCCCCCGGAAAGGGGATGCGGGATACGACCCGTTCGCCGACCTTTTTGACAGGGCCGGGTCAGGGTCGAGGGACAGTTGCGCAGCAGAAGGAGCGATGCGGTGAACACCGAGCGACCCGACAACAACGACCCCGGCGAGGCCTCCGGCGGCGGGGACGGGAGCGCTGCGGAAGCGCACGGTGCCGGTGACGCGAATGCTGCCCAGGAGCGGGGTTCCGAGGCCTCCGGCGACAAGCGGACGAGCCGGAACGCCGAGGCAGGTCAGGACGGCGCGGCCGAGGGCGCCGGGAAGACGCTCGGTGCCGACGAAGGCTCGGCCGGGCACGCCGAGGAAGTCGCCGACGCCGACACGGACGACTTCCCTGCCTCGGACACCGCAGCCGCTGCCGCGGAGCCGGGCGGCTCCGCGAGCCCCGACGCCCCTGCCGACGATGACGCGCCACCGGCGGCCGCCGACGCCGACAGCAGCGCTCCTGCCTCGCCCGCCGCGAGCCCTGCGGCCACAGAAGCCCTCCTCGACCGTGGCGAGCCCGCGGGCACCGATCAGCCCCGAGCCTCTGCCGGCGCCGACACGAGCACGGAAGGTGCCCCGGCCCCCGCCGGTGACGATCTCCCCGACTCCGAGATCCCCCGGCACGCGGATGCCGGCGCCCGCCGCCCGGCCCGGCATCGGTCGCCCGTCGCCATTGCTGCCGTAGCCGCTGCCGTGCTGCTGGTCGGGGGCGGTGGGGCGTACCTCGCCGCCGGTGCCTCCGGAGGGTCCGGCGACGACACGACCTCCGGCGCGTCCGGCGACAGCACCCCGCCGCCCCTCGCACTCGACGGTTACGGCGCGGGCGGTGGCGCGGGGAACGGGATCGCGCCCGGGGAGCCGAATCCGTACGGCGTGACCTACCGCGTCGACGGCAGCCTCCCGGACGGTCCCGGCTCGGCGCCCGTCTACCGGGCCCAGGGGCAGGTCACCGAGGACGACGCGGCGCGGCTCGCCGAGGCGCTCGGGGTCGACGGGACGCCGGTGGCACAGGGACAGGTCTGGCGGGTCGGGGTCAAGGACGGTTCGGGGCCGAGTCTCCAGGTGGACCGGCAGGCACCGGGCGCGTGGACCTTCCAGCGCTTCTCCCCCGTCATCGACCACTGCGACAGTGCCACCGTGTGCGGTGCGGAGTCCGAGACCCCCACCGGTCCTGCGGTGAGCGAGGCGGTCGCGGAGAAGGCCGCCGCGCCGGTGCTGAAGGCCGTGGGCCAGGGCTCCGCGAAGCTGGACGCGAGCCAGGTCATGGGCGCCCAGCGGATCGTGAACGCCGATCCGGTCGTGGGCGGGCTGCCCACATACGGCTGGGCGACCGGCGTCACCGTGAACGGGCAGGGCGAAGTGGTCGGCGGCACCGGCCAGTTGAAGGCGCCGGTGAAGAGCGACACGTATCCCGTGCTGAGCGCCGAGAAGACGCTGGGCCTCCTGAACAAGGTGCCCGCGCCCGGCCACCGCATGGGTATCGGGGGCTGCGCCAGTCCCGTACCGCTGAAGGACCGCCTCGAGGCGCCCTGCGGGGAGTCGTCGGCGAGTCCGGCGAAGAGCGTGCTCACCGTCGAGAAGGCGGTGTTCGGGCTGGCGTCGCACTTCGTGGGCGGCCGGCAGGCGCTGGTGCCGTCCTGGCTGTTCGAGGTACGGGCGACGGGCGCGAAGGACGCCTTCACGGTGACGTATCCGGCGGTCGACCCGCGGTACATCGCCTCCCCGGCGACCGCGACGCCGACCATGCCCGTCTCCCCCACCGCGCCCTCCGCCCCGCCCAGCTCCGCGCCGAAGACACGGGACGTCGAGGTGGACGGCTACACGGCCGAGGGCGACGAGCTGACCGTGAGCTTCACGGGCGGGGTGTGCGGGGACTACACGGCGACGGCGAGCGAGAGTGCGGCCGAGGTGAGGGCCACCGTCACCTACACGCCGTGGCCGGACAAGATCTGCATCCTGATCGCCAAGGAGATGCAGAAGACCGTGCCGCTCGACCAGCCGCTCGGTGACCGCAAGGTCGTGGGCTCGGACGGCAAGGAGATCCCGCTGAAGAAGACGGGGGCACGGCTGCCGGAGACCTCCGGGGCCCGGTAGCCCTGGAGATGCGCGAAGGCGGCGGCCCCGTCGGAGGGGGCCGCCGCCTTCTGTCGCTCGAAGCCTGGTCGAACTCGACGCCTAGCTGAAGGAGTCGCCGCAGGCGCAGGAGCCGGTCGCGTTGGGGTTGTCGATCGTGAAGCCCTGCTTCTCGATGGTGTCCACGAAGTCGATGGACGCGCCACCCAGGTACGGGGCGCTCATGCGGTCGGTGACGACCTTGACGCCACCGAAGTCCTTGACGACGTCGCCGTCGAGCGAACGCTCGTCGAAGAAGAGCTGGTAACGCAGGCCGGAGCAGCCGCCGGGCTGAACGGCGACGCGCAGGGCCAGGTCGTCACGGCCTTCCTGGTCGAGCAGGGCCTTGACCTTCGCCGCGGCGGCGTCGGACAGAATGATGCCGTCGGTGACGGTGCCGGTCTCGTCCGATACGGACATCTACATCTCTCCCGGGTTGTACGGAGACTGCTTGCCGACTGGTGCAACCGGCAAGGCCGCGGATTCATTCCGGGCCGGACGCCGGATTTCCGGCGCCCTCTTCATGCTCGCACATGCGGTCGCCGTCAGAAAATGCCACTTCGGGATTCACGTCACATCGACGCAATGACCATCGTCAAAGTGACGTGAACCGGGTTATGATAGATAACGTCAGTTCGACGAAAAGTAGAAAGGGTGCGTGTCGTGACCACCGCCCAGACCACGGAGCTCGACGTACAGCCGACTCCGCTCGCCCTGTTGCTGCTCGGCCGCGAGGCCGACCCGAAGAGCGAGCGGGGCGTCGAGTGTCCCGGCGACCTGCCCTCGCCGTCCGACCCCGACCTGGTCGAGCGCGCCCGCGCGGCCAAGGAGAAGCTCGGCGACAAGGTGTTCGTCCTCGGCCACCACTACCAGCGTGACGAGGTCATCCAGTTCGCCGACGTCACGGGCGACTCCTTCAAGCTGGCCCGGGACGCGGCCGCGCGCCCGGAAGCCGAGTACATCGTGTTCTGCGGTGTGCACTTCATGGCCGAGTCGGCGGACATCCTCACCTCCGACGACCAGAAGGTCGTCCTGCCCGACCTCGCCGCCGGCTGCTCCATGGCCGACATGGCGACGGCCGAGCAGGTCGCCGAGTGCTGGGACGTGCTCACCGACGCCGGCATAGCCGAGCAGGTCGTGCCGGTGTCGTACATGAACTCCTCCGCGGACATCAAGGCGTTCACGGGCAAGCACGGCGGCCTGATCTGTACGTCCTCCAACGCCAAGCGCGCCCTGGACTGGGCCTTCGAGCAGGGCGAGAAGGTCCTCTTCCTGCCCGACCAGCACCTCGGCCGCAACACCGCGGTGCGGGACCTGGGCATGTCCCTGGAGGACTGTGTCGTCTACAACCCGCACAAGCCGAACGGCGGCCTGACCGCCGAGCAGCTGCGGGACGCGAAGATGATCCTGTGGCGCGGGCACTGCTCGGTCCACGGCCGCTTCTCGCTGGAGTCCGTGGAGGACGTCCGCGCCCGCATCCCCGGGGTGAACGTCCTGGTGCACCCCGAGTGCAAGCACGAGGTCGTGGCCGCGGCGGACCAGGTCGGTTCGACCGAGTACATCATCAAGGCGCTGGAGGCGGCCCCGGCCGGCTCGAAGTGGGCCATCGGCACGGAGCTCAATCTCGTACGACGCCTCGCGAACCGTTTCGCCCCCGAGGGCAAGGAGATCGTCTTCCTCGACAAGACGGTCTGCTTCTGCTCGACCATGAACCGCATCGACCTGCCCCACCTGGTCTGGACCCTGGAGTCCCTGGCCGAGGGCAAGCTCGTCAACCGGATCGAGGTCGACAAGGAGACCGAGACGTTCGCGAAGCTGGCGCTGGAGCGGATGCTGGCGCTGCCGTAGAGCGACCGCCAGAGGCCTCCCTCTGCCGCCAACGACCAAGTCGTCGGGGTTCCACGCGCGTACGGGCGCGGGGGCTGCCGACGACTTGTTCGTTGCGGCGAGGGGCGGGGGTGAAGGAACTGCGAGTCTTGCCCGTAGATCTTGTGGTCGCTAATTTGTACACAGCGATATGTCATGTACATCGTTGATGCCTGAGCCTCACATGGGGGAAACGTGAGACGCCTTCTGTCAACGACCATTGCCACTGTTGCGCTTGCCGCCGGCGTGGTCATCGGCACCTCAAGTCCCGCCGCCGCCGAGTCCGCACCGGGCTGCAGCACTGTTGTTCAGATCGGGGACACGGGGTACATCACCGTCGCGGGTCAGACCGCCGTCTCCGTGAAGCAGTTCAAGGGCTGCGCCAAGAACTGGGCGTATGCGTACGTCTGGCAGAGCTTCCGTGACACCCACGGTTCATGGCGGATCGGGGCCGCTGTCCAGACATCGTCGCAACTACTGGGTTGGAATGCATCGACAGGGAACGAGGTCTGGTCCGCCGGGGCCAACACGCTGAATGTCTGCACCCAAGCCTACGGCGAACTGAATTCGAGCGGTTCCGTCTACAAGGGGTGGACGGACACCCGCTGCTGATCTTCGGCACGGAGTACCGCGCGGCGTCCCAGCTGTTCCGCGTCAGTCACGCGGGCGGGAGTTGAGCCGGGCCGCCTGTCGGGTCAGGTAGTCGCGTTCGGCGAGGTTGGGGGCCTTGTGGGCGGCCTCGGCGTACAGGCCGGCCGCGGTCGTCAGGTCGCCGGCGCGTTCGTGGAGGTAGGCGGCGGCCGCGGTGTGGCGGGGCAGCGAGTCCTCGATCGCGGCCAGGGCGGCCAGGCCCGCGCGGGGGCCGTCCGCCTCGCCCACGGCGACCGCCCGGTTGAGGCGGACGACGGGGCTGTCGGTGAGGCGGGCGAGTTCGTCGTACCACTCGACGATCTGCACCCAGTCGGTCTCCTCGGCGGTGGGCGCGTCGGCGTGCAGGGCGGCGATGGCTGCCTGGGCCTGGAACTCGCCCAGCCGGTCGCGGGCGAGGGCGTTCTGGAGGATCCGCACGCCCTCGGCGATCGCCGCGGTGTCCCAGCGGCTGCGGTCCTGCTCGGCGAGTGGCACCAGAGTGCCGTCGGGGGCGGTCCGGGAGGCGCGGCGGGCGTGGTGGAGCAGCATGAGGGCGAGCAGCCCGGCGACCTCGGGGTGGTCGATGGCCGCGGCGAGCTGCCGGGTGAGCCGAATGGCCTCGGCGGCTAGGTCGACATCGCCGGAGTAGCCCTCGTTGAAGACGAGGTAGAGGACGCGCAGCACGGTGGCGACATCGCCGGGCTGGTCGAAGCGGACACCGGAGACGGTGCGCTTGGCCCGGCTGATGCGCTGCGCCATGGTCGCCTCGGGCACGAGGTAGGCCCGGGCGATCTGGCGGGTGGTGAGTCCGCCGACGGCGCGCAGGGTGAGGGCGACGGCGGAGGACGGGCTGAGCGAGGGGTGGGCGCACAGGAAGTACAGCTGGAGCGTGTCGTCCACGGCGGGCGTGGGGCCGGGTACCGGATCCTCGTCGGCACGTTCCTCTCGTCGGCGGCGGGCGGTGTCCGAGCGGGTCGCGTCGAGGAACTTGCGCCAGGCCACGATGACCAGCCAGCCCTTGGCGTCGCGCGGCGGGTCGGCCGGCCAGACCCGGACCGCCTCGACGAGCGCGTCCTGGACGGCGTCCTCGGCCGCCGCGAAGTCGGCCCCGCGGCGCACGAGGACGGCGAGCACGCTCGGCGTGAGGCTTCTGAGCAGCGCCTCATCCACCGGCGTGGCACTCCGTGGCGGTGGGCGACACCGCGTACAGCGGGCGCAGCTCCAGCCACTCGTGGATCGGCTTCCCGCCGGCTCCGGGGGCGGCCGACAGCTCCCCGGCCAGCTCCAGGGCCCGCTCGTAGCTGTCGACGTCGATCACCGTCCAGCCGGCGATGAGGTCCTTGGTCTCGGCGAACGGCCCGTCGGTGACCGGCGGGCGCCCCTCGCCGTCGTACCGCACCCACGTCCCCTCGGGAGCGAGCGCCTGCCCGTCGACGTACTCCCCGGTCTCCACCAGCCGTTCCGCGAAGTCCCGCATGTACCGCACGTGCGCCGAGATCTCCTCCGGCGTCCACTGTTCCATGGGCACGTCGTTGGCCGGGGCGGGAGCGCCACGGTAGTGCTTGAGCAGCAGGTACTTGGCCATGATGTCTCTCCTGGGTTCCGGGGCCGCCTCGTGCCGGCCGCTCTCACCCCGGGGACGGAGCGGAGCCGGGGTTCTCGACATCGCCGCGCGGTTTTTTTCGGCGCTGCGGCCTGCTGAGCTCACTCCACCCTGGGCCGTACCAGCCCCGACTCGTAGGCGATCACCACGAGCTGGGCCCGGTCGCGGGCGCCCAGCTTGGCCATGGCCCGGTTGACGTGGGTCTTGACGGTGAGCGGGCTGACCTCCAGGCGCTCGGCGATCTCGTCGTTGGAGTGGCCGCCGGCGACCTGGACGAGGACCTCGCGTTCGCGGTGGGTCAGGGCCGCGAGGCGTTCGGAGCGGACGGGGTCGTGCTCGTCGTCCGCGTCGCCCTGGGCGAGGAAACGGGCGATCAGGCCCTTGGTGGCGGCCGGGGACAGCAGGGCCTCACCGCCGGCCGCGACCCGGATGGCGCTGAGGAGTTCCTCGGGTTCGCTGCCCTTGCCGAGGAAGCCGGAGGCGCCGGCGCGCAGGGACTGCACGACGTAGTCGTCGACCTCGAAGGTGGTCAGGATGACCACGCGGACGTGGGCGAGGGAAGGGTCCTCGCTGATCATGCGGGTGGCCGCGAGGCCGTCCGTGCCCGGCATCCGGATGTCCATGAGCACGACGTCGGCGCCTTCCTCCCTGGTCAGCCGGACGGCCTCGGCACCGTCGGACGCCTCGCCGACCACCTCCATGTCCGGCTCCGAATCGACGAGCACACGGAAGGCGCTGCGCAGCAGTGCCTGGTCGTCGGCGAGCAGGACACGAATCGTCATACGGGCTCTCCCGGTTGGTCCCTTGCCGCGGTGCGGGTCTTGACCGGCAGGATCGCATGGACGCGAAAACCGCCTCCGTAGCGCGGGCCGGTGGTGAGGGTGCCGCGCAGGGCGGTGACGCGCTCGCGCATGCCGAGCAGGCCGTGGCCGCCGCCGTTGTCGGGGTCGTCGTCCTGGCCGGCCCCGTCGTCGAGGACGGTGATCTCCACGTCGGGGCCTACGCGGACGACGCTGACCTCGGCCTTCGCCTCCGTACCGGCGTGCTTCTGCACGTTGGTCAGGGCTTCCTGGATGACCCGGTAGGCGGCCAGGTCCACGGCGGCGGGGAGGGTGGTGCCGTGGTCGGCGCGGGCGACCTCGACGTGCAGGCCCGCGCTGCGGAAGGTGCCGACGAGTTCGTCGAGGCGGGCGAGGCCCGGGGCGGGTTCGGTGGGGGCCTCGGGGTCGCCGGACTGCCGGAGCAGGCCGACGGTGGCGCGGAGTTCGTTGAGGGCGGAGCGGCTGGCCTCGCGGACGTGGGCGAGGGCCTCCTTGGCCTGGTCGGGGCGCTTGTCCATGACGTGCGCGGCGACTCCGGCCTGGACGTTGACCAGGGCGATGTGGTGGGCGACGACGTCGTGCAGGTCGCGGGCGATGCGCAGGCGTTCCTCGGCGACCCTTCGCCGGGCCTCTTCCTCACGGGTGCGCTCGGCCTTCTCGGCGCGTTCCCTGATGGCCTGGACGAAGGCGCGGCGGCTGCGGACGGCGTCGCCCGCGGTGGCGCCGATGCCGGTCCAGGCGAAGATCGCGAGGTTCTCCTGGGCGTACCAGGGCAGCGGCCCCGCAAGCATCGCGGCGCTGGTGAGGACGGTCATGGTGAGCAGGCCGGCCCGCCAGGTGGTGGCGCGGTCGGTGGTGGAGGCGACCGTGTAGAGGGCGATCACGGCGGCCATGGCGACGGGGGCGCGGGGGTCGCCGGTGACGCACTCGATGACGGAGGCGGTGCCGGTGAGGGCGAGGACAGTGAGGGGGGCGCGGCGGCGGAAGACCAGGGCGAGGGCACCGAGGGCCATCAGGACGAGGCTGAGTGGCTCGGGGGTGCGGATGCTCCAGCTGACGGCGTCCCTGTCATGGGGCTCGACGAAGGAACCGGCCACCATGCAGGCGAGGACGCCCGCGGCGAGGACGGCGTCCAGGGCCAGGGGATGCGCCTTGAGGTGGTGCCGGGCGCGGTCGACGGTGCGGCTCACTCTTGAACAGTACGGGGGCCCTGCCGGGGGCGGAACGGGGGCTACCTGTACGTTCCCGACTTCACGGACCTGGGTCACGGTGACCGCCCCGGGTCGCCTGCCCGTCCTCGGACGCTGGAGCGGGAAAGGGCCAGGTAGGGGGACGGCGGCGTCCTCGTCCCCTGAGTCCGGAGCCAGCCGGACGGCGGGGGCCAACCCCCAGCAGAGAGGTCCACCAGCGAGCTCGGTGGCGAAGCCGGGGCCGTGTCGAAGAACGCAGCCCCGGCAAGCCGGAGGGTGCGGGCCGGCCCCCGGCACAGAGGTCCCACCGGCGGGCCGCTGAAGGCGGGGAGGACAGCGGGCTCGGTGGCGAAGCCGGGGCCGCGTCGAAGAGCGCAGACCCGGCAAGCCGGACGGTGCGGGCGGCCCCCAGCAGAGAGGCCCCACCGGCGGACCGCTGGAAGCGGGGACGACAGCGGCTCGGTGGTGGAGCGGGGGTGAAGAGCCCAACCCCGGCAAGCCGGACGGTGCGGGCGGCCCCCACGGCGCGGTCTCACCGGCACGCAACGGGAAGCGGGGACGTCGGCGGGCTCGGTGGTGGAGCGGGGGTGGAGAGCCAAGCCCCGGCGAGCCGGACGGTGCGGGCCGGCCCCCGACAGGGCGGTCTCACCGGCACGCAACGGGAAGCGGCGACGTCGGCGGGCTCGGTGGTGGGGCTGCGCCGACGAGCGAAGCCCCGGTGGGCCGGGTGGGAGTGCCCGCGCGTCGCACCCCACGGCGCCGCGATGTGGGGCAGTGCCGGACGGAAGTCGTCTTACGGGCTCGTCGCCGGCGTGATCCGGCGGAGAGCCCTCGCAGAGTGTGGTGTCAGCCCGGGATCAGGCCGTCGTCGCTCAGGAGGTCCCGGACTTCCTCCAGGGTCGCGTCCGCTGACGGGAGGATCAGTTCCGAGGGTTCCAGGGAGTCGTCCGGGAGCGGGTCGCCCAGTTCTCGAACGCTGGTGAGGAGGGCTTGGAGGGTGCGGCGGAAGCCCGGGCCGTCGCCCTTCTCCATCTCGGCCAACAGCTCGTCGTCCAGCTTGTTCAGGTCGGCGAGGTGGCTCTCGGCCAGCCTCACCTGACCCTCCCCCATGATCCGTACGATCATGTCGCCCTCCTCGGCGTGGGCCCTACTGCTTGTCGAAGCGTGGGGTGTCCTGCGGCTGCTGGGACTGCGACTGGCCGGTGCCGCCCTCGATGGCCTGCTGGGACGACGACCCTCCCGCCAGCTCCGCCTTCATGCGCTGCAGTTCCAGCTCTACATCCGTACCACCGGAGAGCCTGTCCAGCTCGGCCTGGATGTCGTCCTTGTGCATGCCGGACTGGTCGTCGAGGACACCCGAGGCCAGCAGCTCGTCGATCGCGCCGGCCCGGGCCTGGAGCTGGGCCGTCTTGTCCTCGGCCCGCTGAATCGCCAGGCCCACGTCGCCCATCTCCTCCGAGATGCCGGAGAAGGCCTCGCCGATCCGGGTCTGCGCCTGGGCCGCGGTGTACGTGGCCTTGATGGTCTCCTTCTTCGTCCGGAAGGCGTCCACCTTGGCCTGGAGGCGCTGGGCCGCAAGGGTGAGCTTCTCCTCCTCGCCCTGCAGAGTCGAGTGCTGGGTCTCCAGGTCGGTCACCTGCTGCTGGAGCGCGGCACGACGGGACAGCGCCTCACGGGCGAGGTCCTCACGGCCGAGCGCGAGCGCCTTGCGGCCCTGGTCCTCCAGCTTCGAGGACTGCGACTGCAACTGGTTCAGCTGGAGTTCCAGGCGCTTGCGGGAGGTGGCGACGTCGGCCACGCCCCGGCGTACCTTCTGGAGCAGCTCCAGCTGCTTCTGGTACGAGTAATCGAGGGTTTCGCGCGGGTCCTCGGCCCGGTCAAGGGCCTTGTTCGCCTTCGCGCGGAAGATCATCCCCATACGCTTCATGACACCGCTCATGGGCTTCGCGCGCCCCCTTCTGACGGACTTCCAGCTCAGCTCTGCGACAGAACCCACAGTACGGGCCCTGCATCCATTGACGCACTGTTCCGGGACGGATGCGCTCATCCCCAAGGACGACTGACCAATCCCTTGCTCCGGCGTAAGGAGTAGGTGACCTTCAGGGTGAGCAACCAGTCACCGGACGTCCCCTCTGTCCCCCTACATGACGACTGGTGTTGCCGGATCGTTCCCCACCGGGCTGGGGTCCAACCCCGGACACCCCTTACCCTTGGGTTTTGTGTTCCGTAGCCGTGCCACCAAGGAAGAGAAGGCCGCCGTCGCCGACAAGGCGCAGCTGACCGACTCCAAGCAGCCCCGCGACCCGCAGGCCCCCAAGGGCCGGCCCACGCCCAAGCGCAGTGAGGCCCAGTCCCAGCGCCGCAGCGTCGCCAACACGTCGCTCACCCGCAAGGACGCCTCCAAGCGTCAGCGCGAGGAGCGCCGTTCGGCGCTGGAGAGGCAGCGCCAGGCGCTGGCCGGCGGCGACGAGCGGTATCTGCCCGCGCGGGACAAGGGGCCGGTGCGCAAGTTCGCCCGCGACACCATCGACGCGCGGTTCAACGTGGCGGAGTTCTTCCTGCCGATGGCCGTGGTCATCCTCGTGCTGAGCCTGGTGCGGGTGGGCGCGCTGCAGAGCATCGCGTTGCTCCTGTGGCTCGTCGTGATCGTGCTGATCGTGCTCGACTCGATCCTCACCGGTTTCCGTCTGAAGAAGCGGCTCGCCGAGCGCTTCCCGGACCAGAACCGGAAGGGCGCGGTCGCCTACGCCCTCATGCGCTCGCTCCAGATGCGTCGCCTCCGGCTGCCGAAGCCGCAGGTCAAGCGCGGAGAGCGGCCCTGAGTACGACATCTTTCTCCGGGGGTGCGGCTGATGCCTGGCTGGACAAGCTGGGCGGGCTGCGGAATGTCGTACGACAGGAGCTGGTGGCCCGGCAGCTCGACGAGCAGATAGTCGGCCGGTACCCGGTGGGGCAGCGGCTGCGGGTGCTCGACGTGGGGATGGGCCAGGGCACGCAGGCGCTGCGGCTGGCCCGGGCCGGGCACCAGGTGACCGGGCTCGAGCAGGACTCCACGATGCTCGCGGCGGCCCGGCAGGCCCTGTCCGCCGAGCCCGAGGGCATCCGGGAGCGGATGCGGATCATCGAGGGTGACGGCCGGGAGACCGGGGTGCACTTCCTGCCGGGCAGTTTCGACGTGGTGCTGTGCCACGGCGTGCTCATGTACGTCGAGGAGCCCGATCCGCTGCTGGCCGGGCTGGCGCGGATGCTGGCACCGGGCGGCCTGCTGTCGTTGCTCGTACGCAACGGTGACGCGCTGGCGATGCGGCCGGGGCTGGCCGGTGACTGGGCCGGCGCGCTGGGTGCCTTCGACTCCACCGCGTACCGCAACCGGCTGGGGCTCGATGTGCGGGGCGACCGGCTGAGCACGCTGACCGCGACGCTCGCCGGCATCGGGGCGCCGCTCCAGACCTGGTACGGGGTGCGGGTGTTCACGGACACGGCGGCGGACGACACCGGGACGCCGGCCGATGTGGAGGCGCTGCTGGCCTGCGAGGAGCGGGCGGGGCGGACGGATCCGTACCGTGGGGTCGCCGCGCTGCTGCATCTGTGCGGGGTGCGGGGCTGAGCCCGTTCGGGCGAACAGCGCAGGCCCGGGCCTCGGGCCCGAAGTGAGACTCGGGGCATGAACGCTTCGCGTACCCGTGCTCTGCGAGTGTCGTCGGCGGCGCTCGTGTGTTCCGTCGCTCTCCTCGCCGGGTGCTCCGACTCCGGTTCCTCCGGCTCCGGTTCCTCCGGCCGCAAGGAGACATCGACCACGCAGGCCGCCCAGGCGGCCGTTCCCGCTGCCGACGGTGACCTCCAGAGCGACTACCAGAAGGTGGTCAAGGACGTTCTGCCGTCGGTCGTGCAGATCCAGGCCGGCGGTGATCTGGGGTCCGGGGTGGTGTACGACGACAAGGGCCACATCGTCACCAACGCCCATGTCGTCGGGGACGGGAAGACCTTCAAGGTGACGACGGCGAACAGCGAGAACGAGCTGACCGCGACGCTCGTGTACTCCTACCCGGATCAGGATCTCGCCGTCATCAAGCTGGACCAGGTGCCGGGCGGGCTGAGGGCGGCGGCCTTCGGTGACTCGGCCAAGGTCGCGGTGGGGCAGATCGTGCTGGCCATGGGATCGCCGCTCGGGCTGTCGTCGAGCGTGACCCAGGGCATCGTCTCGGCGACCGGACGGACCGTCAGCGAGGGCGGCAGCGGGGGCGGGACGGCGGTGACCATCCCCAACATGGTGCAGACGTCCGCGGCCATCAACCCCGGCAACAGCGGCGGGGCCCTCGTCAACCTCGACGGCCAGGTCATCGGCATCCCGACCCTCGCCGCGACGGACCCCACCTTCGGGGACAGCGCGGCGCCCGGGATCGGGTTCGCGATCCCCGCGTCGATGGTGAAGACGGTCGCCGCTCAGATCATCAAGAACGGCAAGGTCACCGACTCGGGCCGGGCCGCGCTCGGCATCACCGGCCGGACGGTCGTCGACGACAGCCACCAGGCCGCCGGGGTCGCGGTCGTGGACGTGAAGAGCGGCGGGGCCGCGGACAAGGCCGGCATCGAGGCCGGGGACCTCATCACGGAACTCGGCGACACCAAGACCCCGACCATCACCGCGCTCTCCGAGGCGCTGGCGGCGGACCGGCCGGGTCAGAAGACCTCCGTGACCTACACACGGGACGGCGACGTGAAGACCGTGGACGTGACACTGGGTGAGCAGTGACGGAGGTGGGCGAGGGTTTCCTGCGAAGCCCTCGCCCTCCCCCTGTCACGCCTCCTCGGCCGCCTTCAGGCTCATCGGACCGTAGATCTCGGTGGCGTCCTCGAACAGGCGAACCTGTTCCGCGCCGCCCGCGAGCAGGGGCTTCCAGTACTCACCGAGCCAGGACTCGGCGTCTCCCTGGGTCGTGAACTCCTCCGGCTCGACCGCGGGCTCGGTCTCCGCACCGTCGGACTTCTCGAATCGCCAGGTCCATGTCGCCATGTGAGCCTCCCGTGGTTGATCCGTCACGAAGAGCACCCTAAGCGGTACGTGGTCGGATGCGGGCCGGTGGGGCTCGTGCCCACGCGATGGAGCCGCACATCGGCACGGTCCCGCGCTCCTGAAGGCAGCTCCGCGCGCGCATGATCAACAGGGACCGGCGAGAATCGTCTGCGTGGAACTGACTCTGCTCGGGACCGGTGCCCCCGCCGGCCTCCCTCGCCCCGGCTGCCCCTGTGCCGCGTGTGCCGTCGCCGTCGGGACGGACGCCCGGGGTGCCACCGCCGTACTCGTCGACGAGACCCTGTTGCTCGATCTCACCCCCGGTGCCGCCTTCGCCGCCGCCCGCTCCGGGCATTCCCTCGCGGGCGTACGGCAGGTGTTGCTGTCGCACCCCCATGACGGGCCCCCCGTCGAGGTGCCTGCCGGGCTTCCGCAGCCGGGGCGGGTGCCGGACGGACGGGAGTTGACGTTGCTGACGGGGCATCGGGTGCTGGCCGTGGCGATGGACGCGCCGGGGACCGGGTACGCCGTCACCGGGCCCGAGGGGCAGCGGGCGCTGTACCTGCCGCCCGGGGGCGCGCCCGCCGGGCTGGAGCGGGGGGCCGTGGAGTCGTACGACCTGGTGCTCGCCGATGTCGTACGGCGGCCGGACGCGCTCGCCCGGCTGCGGGCCGTGGGTGCCGTGGGACCCACGACCGACGTCGTCGCCGTGCACGTCGACCACGATGTGCCGCCCGGCGCCGAGTTGCGGCGGAGGCTGGCCGCCGCCGGGGCGCGGGCCGTGCCCGACGGGACGAATCTGGTTGTCGGGGTGTACGAGGACGTACCGGATGTGCCGCGGCGGACGCTGGTACTGGGCGGGGCGCGGTCCGGGAAGTCGGTGGAGGCCGAGCGGCGGCTGGAGGCGTTCCCCGACGTGCTGTACGTGGCGACCGGCGGGTCGCGGAACGGGGACACCGAGTGGGCTTCCCGGGTCGCCACCCACCGGGAGCGGCGGCCGGGGTCGTGGCGTACGGCGGAGACCTGCGACCTGGTGCCGCTGCTGAAGGACGAGGGGGCGCCGCTGCTGATCGACTGTCTGTCGCTGTGGCTGACGGACGCGATGGACACCGTCGGCGCGTGGGACGACGCGGAGTGGGCCGACGGCGGGGAGCGGGAACTGCGGGCGCGGGTGCGGGAGTTGACGGAGGCGGTGCGGGACGCCCGGCGGACCGTGGTGGCCGTGTCGAACGAGGTGGGGTCGGGGATCGTGCCGGCCACCGCGTCGGGGCGCCGGTACCGGGACGAGCTGGGGCGGCTGAACGCGGCGTTCGCGGCCGAGTGCGAGCAGGTGGTGCTGGTGGTGGCGGGGCAGGCGCTGGTGCTACGGGGCTGAGGTGTCCGCGTTCTTGCGGGCGATCACCCGGTAGGTCTTCGCGAAGCGGGTGCCGGCGAGGAGGAGGGCCAGGGTGTGGTCCAGCGCTCTCGCGGTGGAGGTCAGCGGCCCGGTCACCCACGGGGGCAGGGTGCCGGGCAGGCGGGCCGTGAGACGGGCCGGGACGTGCGCGGATCTGCGGGCCGTCGCGATGATGGTGCAGCCCCGCGACTCCAGTTCGGCGCGGGGGTCGTCCGGGGATTCCACCAGGAGGTGGCCGCCGGGGCGCAGGACCGCGAGGGCCGCGCGGAGTTCCCCGGGGTCCGTGTGCGGGTTCAGCAGACTGACCACGTCGTAGCGGCCGCGCAGGTGGGCGGCGATCCGCGGGTCCGTCAGACGTCCGAGGTAGCCCTCCTCCAGGCGCTCGATCGCCTGGGCGTGCAGGACGCGGTGGGTGGGGTCGAGGCCGTCGAAGGCCGTGTAGGGGAAGAACGTTCGCGCCGCCTCCGGGAAGTCCGCGTCCCCCGTGTCCACGTCCAGCCAGCTCTCGGGGTCGGGGAACCGCAGCATCGCGCGGGCGGCGGAGCGAAGACGCCGCACGGAAGGGGCGGTCGGTGCGGGCATGGGGCCTCCCGGAGACGCACGGCAATTCGCTATAAAACGGAACGTATGGGAAGCCGATCCCGGGCGCAACGACGTCATGGCCCTGTGGCGCCCCCGTGTTCGATCAGGGCCGGTACTGTTCGGCGAATGAGCTCGCTTAATCTCGACGACTTCACCGATCTGATCGAGCGCCCCGACGGCGGGGTGCGTCGCGACGCCGAGGCGCGCCGGGAGCGTCAGATCGTGCCGCCCGGGGCGCTGGGCCGCCTCGACGACCTGGGCGAGTGGCTGGCGGCGGCGCAGTCGGCCGTACCGGTACGGCCGGTCGAGCGGCCGCGGGTCGTGCTGTTCGCCGGTGACCACGGGATCGCCGGACTGGGTGTCTCGGGGCGGGCCGCGGGCAGCGCCTCGGAGTTGGTGCGGGAGGTCCTGGAGGGCGGCCGTCCGGTGTCGATCCTCGCGCGGCGGCTCGGCGTGCCGGTGCGGGTCGTCGACATGGCGCTGGACTGCGATCCGGCCGAGCTGCCGGAGGATGTCGTACGGCATCGGGTGCGGCGCGGAAGCGGTCGTATCGATGTCGAGGACGCGCTGACCCTGGATGAGGCGGAGGCCGCCTTCCGGGCCGGGGTCGCGGTGGCCGACGAGGAGGCCGACTCCGGTACGGACCTCGTGGTGCTCGGCGATGTGAGCGTGGGCGGGACCACGGTGGCCGGGGTGCTGGTCGCCGCGCTGTGCGGGACCGACGCGTCCGTGGTGACCGGGCGGGGCGGGACCGGGATCGACGACCTGGCGTGGATGCGCAAGTGCGCGGCGATCCGGGACGCGCTGCGGCGGGCGCGGCCGGTGCTCGGGGACCAGTTGCAGTTGCTGGCGACGGTGGGCGGGGCCGACCTCGCGGCGATCACCGGGTTCCTGCTGCAGAGCGCGGTGCGCAAGCTGCCCGTCGTGCTGGACGGGATGGTCGTGGCCGCCTGCGCGCTGGTGGCGCAGCGCATCGCGTTCCGGGCGCCGGACTGGTGGCTGGCCGGGCAGAACAGCGGTGAGCCGGGACAGTCGAAGGCGCTGGACCGGATGGCTCTGGAACCACTGCTCGACCACGGCGTGACGGTCGGCGAGGGTGCGGGCGGACTGCTGGCGCTGCCGCTGGTGCAGGCCGCGGCGGCACTGGCCGCCGAGCTGCCCGAGAAGCCGGAGGAGCCGCAGGAGCCCGCGGTCTTCGAGGAGGAGCCGGAGAAGGTGTCCGACGAGGAGTAGTCGCGGACTGGTGAGTGCCCTTGCGGCGGAATCGCCGGCGCAAGGGGCATGATCGCCCTTCATGGGAGATGTCCGGGTTGCACCTGTTCGGAATGTCCGGTCCACCGGGGGCTCGCGGCGGGCCGCCGGTTTCGCCGTGTGGTACCTGCGGGTCGTCGCTTTCGTCAACTTCCTCAGCGCGGTGTGGGTGTCGCTGGGGCAGGACGTACGGCGGCACAACCAGCAGGACTACTTCACGCCCTATCTGCTGACGGCGGGCTTCGCCTCCGGGGTGTTCACGGCCTTCCTCGCCATCACCATGCGGCGGCGCAAGCGCGCGGCGTGGATCCTGAACCTGGTGCTGTCGGGGTCGTTCCTCGCCCTGTTCGTCCTCGCGATGGCGTTCCCGGAGATCCGGCGCTACGCGCAGAACTGGATCTCCCTGTTCCTCACCGCGGCCTTCGTGGTGGCCCTGCTCGTCGGACGGCGGGAGTTCTACGCCAAGGGCGACCGGTCCAACCCGCGGCTCGCCGCCGCCGTGGCCGTGGGCGGGCTGCTGGTGTGCTCACTGCTGGCCGCGCTGCTGGTGACCGTCACCAACCAGGCGTCGCGGTCGTCGGCCTTCGTGGAGCGGTGGTGGTACGGCACGCTGCGGCTGGTCTCGGTCGCCGCCGACGACTCCCGCTTCGACGGGATCCTGACACCGAACTGGGTCAACGTCGTCATCAACGTGCTCAGCACGGTCCTCGTCCTCGCCGTCCTCTACGCCGCGTTCCGCTCCCGGCGTGCCCTCGACCCGCTCACCGAGGACGACGAGCGGCGCCTGCGGGAACTGCTGGGGCGGCAGGGCGAGCGGGACTCGCTCGGGTACTTCGCGCTGCGCAGGGAGAAGAGCGTCATCTGGTCGCCGACCGGCAAGGCGGCCGTCACCTACCGGGTCGTCAGCGGGGTCTCCCTGGCCTCCGGTGATCCGATCGGAGACCCGGAGGCCTGGCCGGGGGCGATCGAGCCGTGGCTCGCCGAGGCGCGGGCGCACGGGTGGCTGCCGGCCGTGATGGGCGCGGGCGAGGACGCGGGGACCGTGTACGCGCGGCACGGTCTGAACGCGCTGGAGCTGGGGGACGAGGCGATCGTCGAGGTCGCCGAGTTCACCCTGGAGGGCCGTGCGATGCGGACCGTCCGGCAGGCCTACAACCGGGTCAAGCGGGCCGGGTACACCGTGCGGATCCGGCGTCACGAGGACATCCCGGCCGAGGAGATGGAGGCGCTCGTACGGCGGGCCGACGACTGGCGGGACGGGGCCACCGAGCGCGGGTTCAGCATGGCGCTGGGGCGGCTCGGGGACCCGGAGGACGGCCGGTGCGTGGCGCTGGAGTGCAGCGACGGCAACGGTGAGCTGAAGGCGGTGCTCTCCTTCGTGCCGTGGGGGCCGCACGGGCTGTCCCTCGACCTCATGCGCCGGGACCGCGACGCGGACAACGGCCTCATGGAGTTCATGGTCATCGAGCTGCTGAACCGGGCCCGGGAGATCCAGATCACCCAGGTCTCACTCAACTTCGCGATGTTCCGTTCGGTCTTCGAACGTGGGGCGCGTCTTGGCGCCGGGCCGGTGCTGCGGCTGTGGCGGTCGCTGCTCAGCTTCTTCTCCCGCTGGTGGCAGATCGAGTCGCTGTACCGGGCCAACGCCAAGTACCGGCCCATCTGGGAGCCGCGGTTCCTGCTCTTCGAGAAGAGCGCGGACCTGCCGCGCATCGGCATCGCCTCCGCCCGCGCGGAGGGGTTCCTGGAGGTGCCGGGGCTGCCGAGGTGGCTGCGGCGGCGGGAGCACCTGAGTACGCACAGATGAGAGCCGTGGGATGAGGACCGTGGGATGAAGACGCTCGGCCGCTGGGCCCGCGCGGAGTGGGGTGAGCTGTACGTCACCGTGCGCGGGCGGCTGCTGCGGCGGAGGTGGCGGGCGGTTCCCCTGGCCGTGGCGGCCGTGTGTCTGACGGCGGCCCTGCATTTCGTGCACAACCAGTCGTGGGGCTACGGCTTCGTCCAGGACGTCGGTGCCGTACGCGCCGCGGATCCCCTCTGGCTGGCCCTGCTCCGCACCCCCCTCTCCCTGTTCGTGCCGGCCCTGGACCTGCCCGTGTGGGGTGCGCTCGCGCAGATCCTGTTCGTGTTCGGGCTCGCCGAGATCTGTCTGGGCCGGTGGCGGACACTCACGCTGGCGTACGCGGCCACGCTCGCCGGCACGCTGTACGCGCGCGTGGGCATCTGGCTGGGCCCCGACAGCCCGCTCGGCCTGCCCGCCTCGGACGCCCACGTCGTCGACACCGGACCGTCGGCGGCCGTGGTGGGCCTCGCCGTCTTCCTCGGCTGGCAGTACGGCGCCCGGGTCACCGCGGGTGCCGTGGTCGCGGCGATGGTGGTCGAGGTGCTGGTGAAGGAGAACCTCGCCGGCCGGGAACACGTGGCGGCGATCGCGACGATGCTGGTGCTGTGCGCTCTCTCGGCGGCCCGTCAACGCCGTACCCGCGCGCGGGAGACCGTCGGCCCCGGCCTGCCACGGCCCGGCCCCTGACCCCGACAGCGACCTTTCCGGCGAGGCCGACGCCGCCCCTTGAAACCAGCGGGCCCCGCGCCCCCTCAGCGCCCGGCGCACCTCGGCTGCCGCCGCCAGGACCCTGCGACCACTGGGCCCGCACCTCCACCCCGCCTCAACACCCAGCGCTCCGCACCCGGCCAGTACCTCCGCGCACCCGCAAGGTCCGCGCGGCCGTAGCGGATCCGGTCTGCCCCTCCGTCCCTGAGAGCAGCAGGCGGCGCCCGCAACGCCCCAAAGACCCCACCGGGCCCCGGCAGCCGCCCGCTCAACGCCCCAGCGACCGTACCGTGTCCGGCTTGCCACCCCCAGGTCCCCAAAACCGGCGGCGCCCGCGCGACCGACCCAGAACTCCGCACCCCCAACGCCCGAAACACCCACCGAACCCCGACGGCCGCCCCTCCCCCGGACCGCCACACCTCCACGACGACCAGAATCCCCCGCCCCGCTCAACGCCCCAGCGGCCGTACCGGATCCGGTGTGCCACCCCCCGGTCCTCCCCAAAACCGGCGGCGCCCGCGCGACCGACCCAGAACTCCGCACCCCCAACGCCCGAAACACCCACCGAACCCCGACGGCCGCCCCTCCCCCGGACCGCCGCACCTCCACGACGACCGGAATCCCCTACCCCTCAACGGCCCCCGCGGCCATACCCGGCCCAGTTCGCCACCCCCGGCCCCTGGAACCGGCCGACGCCCACGCTCGAGCAGAATCCCCCCGCCGGCTCACCGCCCCAGCGGCCGTACCGGGTCCGGTTTGCCGCCGATCAGGTCCTGGAATCTGCGGCGGGGGCCCGACCAGCGTTTGTCGCGGTGGTAGGAGCGGAGCAGGGCGCGGGCGCGGGCGTGGGGGCGGCGGGCGTAGAAGCGGCGGGCCCAGGGGGAGTCGGGGCGGGCCAGGCGGATCACCCCGATGAGCCCGACGAGCGGGACGATCACGCTGAAGATCGCCATCCGGGTCTTGCCCTTGAACAGGACGAGCATCGCGAAGAGGAAGTTGACCACCACACTGCTGATGACGCCACCGCGGTCCTGCGCCTCGCCCTGGGTCACGTCGTTGACGCCGAACGGCGAGAACCCCGCCAGCACCAGGCCGACCAGCGCCACGGTGAGGACGACGACCTCGACGCTCTTGCGGCCCTCCTCGCTCCAGTACACGTCGTCGAGATGCAGGATGAGCGCGAACTCGTCCAGCACCAGACCCGCGCCGATCCCGAAGACGACCGCGCACAACCCCGCCGTGAAGCCGCTCCGCCCGCTCCCCACCGCGCCGAAGCCGCCGATGACGGTGAGGACGACTCCCGGCACCACGTGGTGGATGTGCACGCCTCCGGAGCTGACGTTGCCGAAGGGCCCCTTGCCCGCCCGGATGAGCCGGGTGATGACCCGCGTGATCAGGAAGGTCAGCACGAACGCGGTCAGGGCGAGGAGCAGCGGCAGCTTGCCGGGTTCCACGATGTTGCGGTGCAGCCAGTGGCCCATGGACCCAGTGTCCGGTCCACAGGGGTGGGCCGCCCGGCGGCGACGGCGTCCGGGCTACCCTGCCGACGTGTCCATGACCCCACCCCCGCTACACGGCCTCCGCTTCGCCTTCGGCACGCTCAGCGTGCTCCCCGTGAAGGTGACCCGCTGGGACCGGGAGGCGGCCCGCGGCGGAATGCTCTGCGCCCCGCTGGTCGGGGTGGTGCTGGGCGGGCTGTCGGCCGCGCTGGGCCTCCTGTTCCTGGCCCTGGGGTCCTCCGAACTGCTCGCCGCGGTCGCCACGGTGGCCGTGCCGGCGGTCCTCACGCGGGGCCTGCACCTCGACGGCCTCGCGGACACCGCCGACGGCCTGGGCAGCGGCAAGCCCGCCGAGGACGCCCTGCGCATCATGAAGCAGTCGGACATCGGCCCGTTCGGCGTGATCGCCCTCGTCCTCGTGCTCCTCGCCCAGGTGGCCGCGCTCTCGCAGATGTACGGCGACTCGTGGGCACGGGGTGCGACGGCGGCCGTGGTCTCGGCGACGGCCGCCCGGCTGGCCCTGACACTCGCGGCCCGCACCGGGGTTCCGCCGGCCCGGCCGGAGGGGCTCGGGGCCGCGGTGGCAGGGGTCGTCCCGGTCCGGGGCGCGGTGCTCGCGGCCGCCGCCGTGACGCTGGGGGCGGCCGGAGCGGGAGCGCTCCTCGGGTCGTACGACATCGTCCGCACGGTCCTCGCGGTCGCCGCCGCCGTGGGAGTGGCCGAACTGCTCCTGCGGCACTGCACGCGCCGCTTCGGCGGAGTGACCGGGGATGTGTTCGGGGGGTTGGCGGAGACGGCCGCGACAACGGCGCTGGTGGTCCTGTCGATGAACTTCTAGCAGGCCTCGCGCCACACCCCGAGCTCGTACTTCTTCAGCATCGAACTCAGCTTCAGCCGCCGGGACTCGGCGCAGAAGCGGCTGGTGGGGAGTTCGTACTCGACGTGGAAGACAGCCTTGCCGGCCTTGACGAACGGCTCCACGTCCCCGCACTCGCCGTACTGCGCGCACTGCTCGTTGACCGCGAAGTCGAAGTCCCCTACCAGCTCCGGGATCTGGTCGAGGTCGTTCTTCAGGCCGACCGACATGCCGCGTTCGTGGGCCAGTTGCGCGATCAGGCGGTTGTAGCGGAGCTGGTCCGCCGCGGTCAGTTCGAAGCCCGTGCGGTTCTTGTAGCCGTCCATGTTGTCCGGCTCCACCGCGTCGAAGCCCTTCTCGCGGCACATGTCGAGGCGGTCCGCCATCAGCGGTTCCAGGACGTCCGTGGCACGGATGTCGAGCCAGCGCTCCCCCTTCCAGCCGTTGCCGCGCCCGATCACCGACTTGGGGAACTCGCCGGCGTCCGGGCGCCAGTCCTCCCACGCGCCCGTGGAGAGGTAGCAGATGACCTTGCGGCCCTTGCGGTGCAGCGCCGACACCACGGCCTCGGACTGGTCGAAGCCGTCAATGTCGTACACCGGCACGTCCACGGACGTGTCGACGCGGCCGCTCAGCTGCCACTGCCAGGCGATGCCGGGGCGGGGCAGCCAACGGGAGCCGCCGGACTCGGAGTCGGAGCCGGAGGCGGAGTCCGGGGTGGTCGAGCAGCCGGCCACCAGGAGGAGCGGTAGCAGGGTGACAAGGAGGAGAGGGCGTTTCAACGGACGGGCTCCAAGGGGTGTGACGGGGTACCCGGGAATGATCTCCCGCGCCGCGGCCCGGAGGTACGCTCGCCCGACCCGAGCGTAGGCTCGTCCCGGGTGGTCGCCGACAGGGGTGAAGGCCCCGATCGGGATCCGAATTCGGACACGAAATAGGGTCGGCCGTCGGGCCCGGTCGACCCACCCGCTCGACCCACGCAACTTCACATCGGAAGCGAGAATTCACCACCGTGACTGCTCTCACTCTCAGCACCTCCGCGGCGCCCGGCCTGCGAGCCGACGCGATCGTGATCGGTGTCGCCAAGGGCGCGAAAGGCCCGGTAGTGGCGCCGGGCGCCGAAGCCGTGGACAAGGCCTACGACGGCGGGCTCGCCGGTGTCCTGGAGACCCTCGGTGCCTCCGGCGCCGAGGGCGAGGTGACGAAGCTCCCCGCGCCCTCCGGCCTCAAGGCCCCTCTCGTGGTGGCGGTCGGCCTGGGCGCCGAGCCCGAGAAGGACTCCTCCTTCGACCCGGAGGCGCTGCGCAAGGCCGCCGGTGTCGCCGCCCGCACGCTGACCGGCGCGAAGAAGGCCGCGTTCGTGCTGCCGCTGGGCGATGCCGCCGACCTCGGCGCGGTCGCCGAGGGCGTGCTGCTCGGGGCGTACTCCTTCACCACCTACAAGGAGAACGGCAAGGACGCCAGGGCGAAGAACGGCAAGGCTCCGCTGGCCGAGGCCGCGCTGCTGGGCGGCAAGCCGCGGGACGCCGCGTACAAGGCCGCGCTCGCCCGGGCCGTCGCGGTCGCCGAGGAGCTCAACCGCGCGCGCGACCTCATCAACATGCCGCCGAACGACCTGAATCCCGAGGCCTTCGCCGCGATCGTGCAGACGGCGGGCAAGGAGCACGGCCTCAAGGTGCAGGTGCTCGACGTGAAGGCCCTGGAGAAGGGTGGCTACGGCGGCATCCTCGGCGTCGGCGCGGGGTCGACGTCGGGGCCGCGGCTGGTGAAGCTGTCGTACACCTCGTCCAAGGCGAAGAAGCACCTCGCGCTGGTCGGCAAGGGGATCACCTACGACTCGGGCGGCATCTCGCTGAAGCCGGCGGGCCACAACGAGACGATGAAGTGCGACATGAGCGGGGCGGCGGCGGTCTTCGCGGCCGTGGTCTCGGCCGCGCGTCTCGGTCTCGAGGTCAACGTGACCGGGTGGCTGGCGCTGGCCGAGAACATGCCCTCGGGGTCCGCCACGCGGCCCGGTGACGTGCTGCGGATGTACAGCGGCAAGACGGTGGAGGTGCTCAACACCGACGCCGAGGGCCGGCTGGTGCTCGCGGACGCCCTGTGGGCGGCGTCGGCGGAGAAGCCGGACGCGATCGTGGACGTGGCGACGCTGACCGGGGCGATGGTGCTCGCGCTGGGGAGCCGGACGTTCGGGGTCATGGCCAACGACGACGCCTTCCGTACGGCGGTGCACGAGGCCGCGGAGGAGGTCGGGGAGCCGGCGTGGCCGATGCCGCTGCCGGAGCACCTGCGCAAGGGGATGGACTCCCCCACGGCCGACATCGCCAACATGGGTGAGCGGATGGGTGGCGGACTGGTCGCCGGGCTCTTCCTGCGGGAGTTCGTGGGTGAGGGGATCCCGTGGGCGCACCTCGACATCGCGGGTCCGGCGTTCAACGACGGGGGGCCGTTCGGGTACACGCCGAAGGGTGGGACCGGGTCGGCGGTGCGTACGTTGGTGCGGCTCGCCGAGTTGACCGCCGCGGGTGACCTGGGGTGACGGGCGCCTAAGAGCTCGGCTCTCGAGGGGCGTGGGCGGCTGCGGGCCCGTCGTGGCTTGTCGCGCAGTTCCCCGCGCCCCTGGGTGTCGGTCGCGCCCGCGCGGCGGAGCCGCATATCGATACAGCCCCGCGCCCCTGGGTGTCGGTCGCGCCCGCGCGGCGGAGCCGCATATCGATACAGCCCCGCGCCCCTGGGGTGTCTCACCAGGTCCCTGGTCGAAGGTCTCACCGGGGCCTGCCTTCACATGTGAGCGTGTGGTGTCTCACACCCCGGCCCGGCGTCTCGTTCAGGGCTGACAAGTGCGAAGATGGGGCTCGGCAGGACAGGGCCCCCACACAGGGCCGAAGAAAGAGCGGCCGGACACCAGCCGCCGCCCGGTCACTGGAGACCGGCGTACGGCGCACATGCATGGAGGACGTGACGTGGCGAACGACGCCAGCACCGTTTTCGACCTAGTGATCCTCGGCGGTGGTAGTGGCGGTTACGCCGCGGCCCTGCGCGGGGCGCAGCTGGGGCTTGACGTCGCCCTGATCGAGAAGGACAAGGTCGGCGGTACCTGCCTGCACCGGGGTTGCATCCCCACCAAGGCCCTGCTGCACGCGGGCGAGATCGCCGACCAGGCCCGCGAGAGCGAGCAGTTCGGTGTGAAGACCACCTTCGAGGGCATCGACATCGCCGGGGTGCACAAGTACAAGGACGGCGTGATCGCCGGCCTGTACAAGGGCCTCCAGGGTCTCGTCGCCTCCCGGAAGGTGACGTACATCGAGGGTGAGGGACGGCTCTCCTCCCCCACCTCCGTCGATGTGAACGGCCAGCGTGTCCAGGGCCGCCACGTCCTCCTCGCGACCGGCTCCGTGCCGAAGTCGCTGCCCGGCCTGGAGATCGACGGCAACCGCATCATCTCCTCGGACCACGCCCTCGTCCTGGACCGCGTGCCGAAGTCGGCAATCGTCCTCGGCGGCGGTGTCATCGGCGTCGAGTTCGCCTCCGCCTGGAAGTCCTTCGGGACCGACATCACCATCATCGAGGGCCTCAAGCACCTCGCCCCCCTCGAGGACGAGAACTCCTCCAAGCTTCTTGAGCGCGCGTTCCGCAAGCGCGGGATCAAGTTCAACCTGGGCACCTTCTTCCAGAAGGCCGAGTACACCCAGGACGGTGTCAAGGTCACCCTCGCCGACGGCAAGGAGTTCGAGGCCGAGCTGCTGCTCGTGGCCGTGGGCCGCGGGCCCGTCTCCGCCGGTCTCGGCTACGAGGAGCAGGGCGTCGCGATGGACCGCGGCTACGTCCTGGTCGACGAGTACATGCGCACCAACGTCCCGACCATCTCCGCCGTCGGTGACCTGGTCCCCACGCTCCAGCTCGCGCACGTCGGCTTCGCCGAGGGCATCCTGGTGGCGGAGCGTCTGGCCGGTCTGAAGACCGTTCCGATCGACTACGACGGTGTCCCGCGGGTGACGTACTGCCACCCCGAGGTCGCCTCCGTGGGCATCACCGAGGCCAAGGCCAAGGAGATCTACGGCGCGGACAAGGTCGTCGCTCTGAAGTACAACCTGGCGGGCAACGGCAAGAGCAAGATCCTGAACACCTCGGGCGAGATCAAGCTCGTCCAGGTGAAGGACGGTGCCGTGGTCGGCGTCCACATGGTCGGCGACCGCATGGGCGAGCAGGTCGGCGAGGCCCAGCTGATCTACAACTGGGAAGCGCTGCCGGCCGAGGTCGCCCAGCTCATCCACGCCCATCCGACGCAGAGCGAGGCGCTCGGCGAGGCCCACCTGGCCCTCGCGGGCAAGCCCCTGCACTCGCACGACTGATCCCTCGGTCGACGAAGCGACTCCGCTTCGCACTCAGACTTCCGCAATTCGTAAGGAGCAACCGAAACCATGGCGGTTTCCGTAACCCTTCCGGCGCTCGGCGAGAGCGTCACCGAGGGCACCGTCACCCGCTGGCTGAAGGCCGAGGGTGAGCGTGTAGAGGCCGACGAGCCGCTGCTCGAGGTGTCGACCGACAAGGTTGACACCGAGATCCCCTCCCCCGCCGCCGGCGTCCTGGCCTCCATCAAGGTCGCCGAGGACGAGACGGTCGAGGTCGGCGCCGAGCTGGCCGTCATCGACGACGGCACCGGCGCTCCCGCCGCTGCCCCGGCCCCCGCGGCCGAGCCGGTCGCCGAGCCCGCTCCCGAGCCGGCCGCGGCCGCGCCGTCCACCGAGCAGGCCGCCCCGGCGCCCGCTCCCACCGCCGAGGCCGCTTCCGGCGGCGGCTCCGCCGAGGGCACGGACGTCGTCCTGCCCGCGCTCGGCGAGTCCGTCACCGAGGGCACCGTCACCCGGTGGCTGAAGGAGGTCGGCGAGGAGGTCGCGGAGGACGAGCCCCTGCTCGAGGTCTCCACCGACAAGGTCGACACCGAGATTCCGGCGCCGGTCGCCGGTGTCCTGCTGGAGATCGTGGTCGGCGAGGACGAGACCGCCGAGGTCGGCGCCAAGCTCGCCGTCATCGGTGCCCCGGGCGCGGCTCCGGCCGCTGCCCCGGCCCCCGCCGCCCCGGCCCCGGCCGCCGAAGCCCCCGCCCCGGCCCCGACTCCCGCCCCCGCGGCTCCGGCGCCCGCTCCGGCTCCGGCCCCGCAGGCTCCCTCGGCTCCGGCCCCGCAGGCTCCCTCGGCTCCGGCCCCGCAGCAGCAGACGGCTCCGGCTCCCGACCCGGCGCCCGCCGCTCCGGCCCCGGCGCCCGCCCCGGTCACCCCGGCCCCGGCTCCCGCCGCGACCTCCGGTGACGACGGCGCCTACGTGACCCCGCTGGTGCGCAAGCTCGCCGCCGAGAACGGCGTCGACCTGGCCGGCGTCAAGGGCACCGGCGTCGGTGGCCGTATCCGCAAGCAGGACGTCGTCGCCGCCGCCGAGGCCGCGAAGGCCGCCGCCGCCGCTCCGGCTCCCGCCGCTGCCGCCCCGGCTGCCGCCGCCAAGAAGGCGCCGACGCTGGAGGCCTCCCCCCTCCGCGGCCAGACCGTCAAGATGCCCCGCATCCGCAAGGTCATCGGCGACAACATGGTCAAGGCGCTGCACGAGCAGGCGCAGCTGTCCTCGGTCGTCGAGGTCGACGTCACCCGCCTGATGAAGCTGCGCGCCCGTGCCAAGGACGCGTTCGCGGCCCGGGAGGGCGTCAAGCTCTCCCCGATGCCGTTCTTCGTCAAGGCGGCGGCCCAGGCGCTGAAGGCGCACGCGCCGATCAACGCCCGGATCAACGAGGGCGAAGGCACGATCACCTACTTCGACACCGAGAACATCGGTATCGCGGTGGACTCCGAGAAGGGCCTGATGACCCCGGTCATCAAGCACGCGGGCGACCTCAACATCGCCGGCATCGCCAAGGCCACGGCGGAGCTCGCGGGCAAGGTCCGCGCGAACAAGATCACGCCCGACGAGCTGTCCGGCGCGACCTTCACCATCTCCAACACCGGTTCGCGCGGTGCGCTCTTCGACACGATCATCGTGCCGCCGGGCCAGGTCGCGATCCTCGGCATCGGTGCCACGGTCAAGCGCCCGGCGGTCATCGAGACGGAGGAGGGCACGGTCATCGGCGTCCGCGACATGACCTACCTGACCCTCTCCTACGACCACCGTCTGGTGGACGGCGCCGACGCGGCCCGTTACCTGACCGCGGTCAAGGCCATCCTGGAGGCGGGCGAGTTCGAGGTCGAGCTCGGCCTGTAAGGCATTTCGCTCGTACGGTGCCCCCGTCCGGTTTCCGGGCGGGGGCACCGGCGTTCTCTCACCCGGGTGTGAGCTGCAGTGAGCTCGCCGGTCTTCGGTCGACGCCGACGAGGAACCCACGCGCCTCAACCGTACGGATCATCGCCCGGGGCCCGATGTCGCCGCCCGGCCGGGTGTACAGCTCGGCGCTGGGGTTCTCCACGGCGCCGTAGACCCAGCGGCCGGTGCCCGGGACCTTGAAGGCCCAGCCGGCGTGGCCGAACCTCTGGGCACCGTCGGGTTTGACGAACACACAGGCCGCGCCCCTGCTCGGGACCGCGGCCGCCATCCCCGTGATCGCCACCGTGCTGCTCGGCCTTGCCTGCCCCGTCGCCCGGGTGGCCGACTGCCCGCAGCCCGCCACGCAGACGAGCGCGCCGATCACGGCCGCGACCGCCAGTCCCCGTCGTCCCCCCGATGTCCATGCGTCCCCCTGCGGTGCGAAGGGGCGCCCCGTGCGGAAACCCCCTGCCGAACGCGGCACCTCTCAGGGCTCCGGGGTTCCGTGTCTTGACAGAAGTCGTGTGGCTGGGAGCGTGTAAGCCTCGTCTCACCTGCGGGGAAGCGCCCCCGAGCGCCCCTCCCGGACGGGCCTTCGGCCTTATTGTCTAAACGTCAAACGCCCTTAAGGAGCTCTCATGACCGCGCCCGTCGTCCACTCGCTGCGCGAACAGATCCGCGAGCACATCGTGGAGGGGATCGTCAGCGGGCGCTGGCAGCCGGGCGAGCGGATCGTGGAGCGCCGTATCGCGACCGAGCTGGAGGTCAGCCAGACGCCGGTGCGGGAGGCGCTGCGCGAGCTGGAGTCGCTGCGGCTGATCGAGTCCGCGCCGAACAAGGGCGTCCGGGTGCGGAACCTGACGGCTGCTGACCTGGAGGAGAGCTACCCGGTCCGGGCCGGCCTGGAGGCGATCGCGGCGGAGCTGGCGGCGGAGCAGCTGGCGCAGGACTGCTCGGCCCTGGAGCCTCATGTCGCCGCGCTGTACGAGGCGGACCGGGATGCCGACGGCACCGGCCAGGTGCGGCACACGGTGGGTTTCCACCGCGAGCTGGTGCGGGCGGCCGGCAACTCGGTGCTGCTGCACACCTGGGAGGGCCTGGGCATCGAGGTGTTCACCGCGCTGTCGATCCGCTGGCTGGGGACGGTCCAGCAGTCGTACGCGGAGGAGCACGAGGAGCTGGTGGCGGCGTTCAAGCGCCGGGATCCGCGAATCCCGGAGATCGTGAAGGCGCATGTCCTGGGGTGCGCGCCGAGGGCCTGACACAGCCGAGCACACCCACGCTCACCTGCGGAAACCCTTCGAAAACAAGGCACCCGGTGTCTCCGCCGGAGGCACCCCGTGCCGACTTTCTCGAGATCGAGAAGTTTTACCCTGAACCCTTTGATCGATCATCGATCAGGGAGTTAGAGTCGCCGACGGGCTTCCACCGAGGCCCCACTGCCCTGTCCTGCCAAAGACAAAGGGCACCCCCCTTCGACTGAGGAAGGCGGCGACATGACCGACCCCAACGCCATCCAGCCGAGCGAGCTCGACCAGCTCCCCGACCGGGACCCCGAGGAGACCGCCGAATGGCAGGCCTCCCTGGACGCCGTCGCCAAGGCGGCCGGCCCGCACCGCGCCGCGTACCTGATGCGCCGCACGCTGGAGAGGGCGGAGGGCAACGGCATCGCGCTGCCGAAGCTCCTCGAGACGGACTACGTCAACACCATCCCCACCGCCGCGGAGCCGGGCCTGCCCGGTGACCCGGAGATGGAGTCCCGCATCACCGCGTGGAACCGCTGGAACGCGGCCGCGATGGTCACCCGCGGCTCCAAATACGGCGTCGGCGGCCACATCGCCACCTTCGCCTCCGCGGCCTGGCTCTACGAGACCGGCTTCAACCACTTCTTCAAGGGCAAGGAGGCCGACGGGTCCGGCGACCAGCTCTACATCCAGGGCCACGCCTCCCCCGGCATCTACGCCCGCGCCTTCCTCGACGGCCGGCTGGACGAGCACCAGCTCGACAACTTCCGCCGTGAGTCGGGCGGCAACGGCCTCCCGTCGTACCCGCACCCCCGCCGCCTGCCCTGGCTGTGGGAGTTCCCGACGGTGTCGATGGGCCTCGGCCCGCTCTCCGCGATCTACCAGGCCCGCTTCAACCGCTACCTGACGGCGCGCGGCATCAAGGACGTCTCCGACTCCCACGTCTGGGCCTTCCTCGGCGACGGCGAGATGGACGAGCCGGAGTCCACCGCGGCCCTCGCACTCGCGAGCCGCGAGGGTCTGGACAACCTGACCTTCGTCATCAACTGCAACCTCCAGCGTCTCGACGGCCCGGTCCGCGCGAACTTCAAGATCGTGCAGGAGCTGGAGGCCCAGTTCCGCGGCGCCGGCTGGAACGTCGTCAAGTCGCTGTGGGGCAACGCCTGGGACGAGCTCTTCCAGCTCGACACGACGGGCGCGCTGGTACGACGGCTGCGCGAGGTACCCGACGCGCAGGTGCAGACGTACCAGACCCGCGACGCCGCCTACATCCGCCAGGACTTCTTCGGCAAGGACCCGGCGCTCGTCGAGATGGCCAAGCTGCTGTCCGACGACAAGATCCTCGAGTGCTTCCACCTCTCGCGCGGTGGCCACGAGGCGCGCAAGGTGTACGCCGCCTACAAGGCCGCCGTCGAGTTCAAGGGCGCGCCGACCGTGATCCTGGCCCAGACGGTCAAGGGCCACACCCTCGGCGAGGGCTTCGCGTCGAAGAACGCCAACCACCAGATGAAGAAGCTGACGGTGGACGAGTTCAAGACAATGCGCGACCTGCTCGAACTGCCCATCAAGGACAGCGACTTCGTCGACGGCGTGGTCCCCTACGGCCACCCGGGCGCCGACTCCCCCGAGGTGCGCTACCTACAGGAGCGCCGCGCGGCCCTCGGCGGCCCGGCCCCGGCCCGCCGGGTGCACCCGGTGGCCCCGCTGCCCGCGCCCGCCGAGAAGGCGTTCGCCTCCTTCGACAAGGGCTCGGGTTCGCAGAACGTGGCGACCACGATGGCCTTCGTCCGCCTGATCAAGGACCTGGTCCGCGACAAGGAGACCGGCAAGCGCTGGGTGCCGATCGTCCCCGACGAGGCGCGCACCTTCGGTATGGAGTCGCTGTTCCCGTCGCTCGGGATCTACTCCCCCAAGGGCCAGACGTACGAGCCGGTCGACCGCGACCAGCTGATGTACTACAAGGAGGCCCAGAACGGCCAGATCCTCAACGAGGGGATCACCGAGGCCGGTTCGATGGCCGACTTCATCGCCGCGTCCACCGCGTACGCGACGCACGGCGAGGCGATGATCCCGTTCTACATCTTCTACTCGATGTTCGGCTGGCAGCGCACGGCCGACCAGATGTGGCAGCTCGGCGACCAGCTGGGCCGCGGCTTCCTGGTCGGTGCCACGGCGGGCCGTACGACGCTGACGGGCGAGGGCCTGCAGCACGCGGACGGTCACTCGCCGGTGATCGCGGCGACGAACCCGGCGGCGCTGACGTACGACCCGGCGTTCGCGTACGAGGTCGCCACGATCGTGCGCGACGGCATCCGCCGCATGTACGGCGAGGCGGCCCCCGGCGAGGACCCGAACGTCTTCTACTACCTGACGGTCTACAACGAGCCGCTTCCGCAGCCCGCCAAGCCGTCCGGTCTCGGCATCGACGAGGGCATCGTCAAGGGCCTGTACCGCTTCAACACGGCGGAGTCCGCGGGCCTTTCCCCGGTCGCGAACGCCCCCCGCATCCAGCTCCTCGGCTCCGGCACGGCGATCCACTGGGTGCTGAAGGCGCAGCGGATGCTCGCCGAGGAGTGGGGCGTGGCCGCCGACGTGTGGTCCGCGACCTCCTGGACGGAGCTGCGCCGTGACGCGCTGGAGGCCGACGCCGGCCTGCTGCGCGGCGAGGAGCGGGTCCCGTACGTCCGCCAGGTGCTGCACGGTGCCGAGGGTCCGGTGCTCGCGGTCTCCGACTACATGCGCCAGGTCCCGGACCAGATCGCGCAGTGGGTCGAGCAGGACTGGTCCTCGCTGGGCGCGGACGGCTTCGGCCTCTCCGACACCCGCGAGGGCGCCCGCCGCCACTTCGGCGTCGACGCCGAGTCGGTCGTCGTCGCGGCGCTCGCCCAGCTGGCCCGCCGCGGCGAGGTCAAGGCGACGGCGGTGAAGGAAGCGCGGGAGAAGTACGGGCTGTGAGGGCCTGAGCTTCGGCACTTCAGCGCTTCGTTGCTTCGTTGCTTCGTTGCTTCGTTGCTTCGTTGCTTCGACGAAGGGGTACGGCGGCTGCCGTGCCCCTTCGCTGTCAGTGGTCCCCGGCATCATGGCCGTATGCGTGCTGCCCGGCTCATCAAGATGGTGCTGCTGCTCCAGTCCCGGCCCGCCATGACCGCCGCCGAGCTGGCGCGCGAGCTGGAGGTGTCGGAGCGGACGGTGACGCGGGACGCGCAGGCGTTGTCGGAGGCGGGGGTCCCGGTGTACGCCGACCGGGGGCGGGCCGGCGGGTACCGGCTGATCGGCGGGTACCGGACCCGGCTGACGGGGCTGGCCCGCGGTGAGGCCGAGGCGCTGTTCCTGTCCGGGGTGCCGGGGGCTTTGCGCGAGATGGGGCTGGAGGACGCGGCCTCGGCCGCCCGGCTGAAGGTGTCCGCCGCGCTGCTCCCCTCCCTCAGCGACGCCTCCCGTACGGCCGCCCAGCGCTTCCATCTCGACGCGCCCAACTGGTTCACCGAGCCGAAGTCCCCCGAGCTGCTGCCCGCCGTCGCCGACGCGGTGTGGGACGACCGCCGGGTCACCGCGCGCTACCACGGCCGGGAGGGCGAGGTGGAGCGCGAGCTGGAGCCGTACGGGCTCGTGCTCAAAGCGGGCGTCTGGTACCTGTGCGCACGTGTCTCCGAGGGCGGCTCCTTCCGGGTGTACCGCATCGACCGGTTCACGGCGGTGACGGCCGCCGGGGAACGGTTCGAGCGCGACGGGGAGTTCGATCTGCCCGGCTTCTGGGAGGCGCGCGCCGAACAGTTCGCCCGCTCGATCCTGCGGGCCGAGGTCGTCGTCCGGCTCTCCGAGGCGGGGGCGCGCGGACTGCCGTACGCCGTCGATCCCGCCGCGGCCCGGGAGGTGCTGTCCGCCGCCGGGCCGCCGGACGAGGACGGTTGGGTCACGGTGACCGTGCCGGTGGAGTCCGAGGAGGTCGCCCACGCGCAGCTCGCCTCGCTGGGGCCGGAGGTGGAGGTGCTGGCTCCGGCGAGCCTGCGGGCGCGGTTCGCGCGGGACGCCGTACGTCTGGCGGGGCTGTACGAGACTTGAATCCTCCTCTCCCTGAAGGGAGAGGGTTCCTGGCTCAGGCTGCATCCGGGAGCGGCGCTCCCGGAGGTCTAACGCCCTCGGCACCAGCCGGGTTGAGACCAGCCCGGAGGAGCATCACGCGCGCGGAGTTCTTGTCTCTGTGCAAGACGGCTGCGCATGCGGTGCAGGTGTAGGTGCGTTCGGACAGGGGCAGTGCGTGCTTGTTTCTCGCTCCGCAGGCTGCGCAGTCCATGGTGGTGTGCTTGGGGTCGACCAGATGCACGATGCGCCCGTGCTTCCTGGCCATCTCCAAGAGAGCCTTCTTGGTGGCGCCGATGGCGGCGTCGGCCGCCTTGCGCGCCATGGTGGTCCTGGCGAGGAACTTCGGGCGGAAGTCTTCGACCGCGATGGCGTCGTGGTCGCGCACGACCTTCTTCGCCCATTTGCGGCCGGTGTCCTGCCGCTGCCGGGCCGCCTTCTTGTGCGCCTTGCCTCGCAGCTTCTTCGCCTCGCGGTAGCCCTTGGAGGCTGCCTGTCCCCTGGCGGGTTTGCGGCGGGCCATCATCCGGTCGTACCGCGACAGCTTCGCCTGGGCCTTCCTGCCATGGCCGGCGTGCGGGAGGTCGTGGGCGTCGCTGGTGGTGGTCGCGGTCTCCCTGACGCCCCAGTCGATCCCGATCACGCAGCCGGTCTTGGCCAGCGGCTGGACTGTGGCGGGCACGACGAACGAGGCGTACCAGTGACCGAGGCTGTCGCGGTACACGCGCACCGACGACGGTGCCGCGGGCAGCGCGCGCGACCACACCACAGTCAGCACGATGTTGCCCGCGAGGTGCAGGCGGCCGTCCTTCAGTCGGAAGCCGCGCTGGGTGTAGTTCAGGCTCGGGTCGGCCTCGCCCTTCTTCTTCCACCCGGGCATCCCGGCCCGCCGCCGCTGCGGAAGCCGCTCCTTGATGTCCTTGTGCGCCTTGGCCCGCGAGGTGGCGAAGTCACGGATGATCTGCTGTTGCGGCACCGAGCTGCCCTGGCGCAGCCACGGCGTGCGCTCGCGGGCCTCGGTGAGCATCCGATCCAGCTGGGCCGGGCCGCATGTGCGCTTGCCCTCGCCCTCGGGCCGGTTCTGGTTCCAGCCGTACACGGCCCTGGACTTGGCCACGCATTCGTTCCAGATCCACCGGCAGCGGTCCCACTCCGCGAGCAGCGCGGCGTGTGCGGTCGACGACACGCGCAGCCGGTAGGTGTACCGGGCATGCCCGCCCTCCCCTGACACCTTCACCACCGGCACAACGACACCCCCTCCCACACCCCGCCCGCTCGCCCCGACGTCCATGACGAGACCGTACGTGCGATACCCGCACAGCCGTGCCCTCATCGCGCCGCCATCACCACAACCAGCGAACACAAGCACACGCGTTCGCTTCCCCGGCCACGACAGCACTGCGGGCGCTCCGCGCCCCAGGACACCGGACGCAGCGATGCCCGCGTCGCCGCCACGAGATGCGATTCCTCCCCGGCGCCGGGGCATCCTCGCAAGAATCCATGTGAAGAACTCTGTTCGGGACATAACAATCCGCCGCACTCCACGTGCGCCGCACCCTTCCAGGCCCGATGCTGGACCCGTGATGGACGAGACGGAGTTCTGGGAGCTGGTGGACGCCACCCGCGAGGCCGCCGAGGGCGACCCCGAGGAACAGGCCGACCTGCTCGTGGACCGGCTGCTGACGCTGGACCCGGAGATGGTCCTCGACTTCGCCCGTCACTTCGAGGCCCGGTTCAACCGGGCGTACACCTGGGACCTGTGGGGCGCCGCCTCGATCCTGCTGGACGGGGCGAGCGACGACGCCTTCGACTTCTTCCGGTGCTGGCTGATCGGCCAGGGCCGCGAGGTGTACGAGGGCGGCGTGCACGAGCCCGACTCGCTGGCCGACCTGCTGGCCGACTTCGACGAGGAGATCGACGGCGACGGCGAGGAACTGGGCTACGCGGCCGACGAGGCCTACGAGCAGCTCACCGGTACCGTCGCTCCCGACCTGGGCATCCCGCCCGCGGCCTCCGAGCCGCTCGGTGCGCCGGTCGACCTGGAGAGCGATCGGGTGCTGGCGGAGCGGTATCCCAAGCTGTGGGACCGGTTCAGGGGCTGAGCCCCCGTCAGACCGGCCGCCGGGTTCAGACGCCCGCCGGCTTCAGACCGCCCGCTGGTCCGGACCGCTCGGCGGACCTCAAGCTGTGGGAGCGGTTTAGGGCGTGGCTCCCGCCAGGTCGCTGGTCGGTTTCAAACCGCCCGCCGCTCTCAGGCTGCTCGCCGATCTCAGGCCGCTCCTTCAAACCGCTCGCCCGCTTCAGGCCGCTCGTCGGCGTCAGGCCGCCGTCGTGGCCCTGCGCCGGGTCGTGTCCGCCGGGATGTACGCCTGCGTCCCATCGGCCCGCACCGCGTGGTGCATCGGGGCCGCGTTGGCCTGGTCGAGCGCGGACGCGGTGACGGCGGCCGGACCGAGGACCACGGCGGCGACGGCGCATACGACGGCCCAGGGGCCGCGGGCGGTCCGGATCCATCCGCCGGCCTTCTCCGTGGTGTCCATGTGACTGCTGTTCATTTCTTCCCCACCTCCAGTCAGTGCGTGTGCATGACGATAGGGCGGCTGTTTCGGCGTGGCCCTTGAGTCGCCTACGAGAAACCTGTGAGGGCTCGGGCCCTTGACCCCCGCCGTGACCCCCGGCTTACCGTGGCCGCCCCGAACAGGAGCACCCCGCCCATGACCAGCCCGTACGTGCGCGAGATCACGCGCGAGGAACATCTCGCCCACCTGCGGCTGCACCCCGACGCGAGCCATCTGCAGATCCCCGAGTGGGCCGAGGTGAAGCCCGACTGGCAGGCGGAGAGCGTCGGCTGGTTCGAGGACGAGGCGAGGATCGCGACGGCACTGGTCCTGTACCGGCCGCTGCCCGGCACCCGGCGCCGTCTCGCCTACCTCCCCGACGGGCCCACGATCGACTGGCTCGGCCCGCGCCCGGAGCGCCTGCTGGATCCCCTGGTCGCCCATCTGGAGAAGCGCGGGGCGTTCTCGGTGCGGATCGGGCCGCCGGTCGTCGTCCGGCACTGGGACGCCGGCACGGTGGCGGCGGGCATCGCCGACCCAGGCGTCCAGCATGTGCGCGAGCTGCCCGCGGCAGACGTCGACGGGTTCGCGCTGGACGCCGGGGAACGGCTGCGCGGGCTCGGATGGCGGCGGTGCGCACAGGACGAGGACAGCGGCTTCGGCCCCGGGCAGCCGCGGTACGGCTGTCACATCCCGCTGGCGGGCCGCTCGGTGGACGAGCTGCGCGAGGCCCTCGCACCGCACTTCGAGCAGTCCCTGCGCACGGCCGAGTCGGCGGGCGTCCGGGTCTCCTGGGGTACGGCCGCCGACCTGCCCGACTTCTACCGCCTCTACGCCGCGACCGCCGCCCGCGACGGCTTCCGGGCCCGTCCTCCGGTCTACTTCCGGCGCATGTGGGAGTCCCTGAACGCCGAGGACCCCGACCGGCTGCGGCTCTATCTCGCCGAGTACGACGGTGAGGTGCTCTCCGCCGCGCTGATGATCAACGTGGGCTCCCGGGTCTGGCACTCCTACGCCTCGTCCGGCCGCCGGGGCCGGGAACTGCGGCCCAGCAGCGCGCTGTTGTGGCGGATGCTGTGCGATGCGCGGGCGGCCGGTGCCGAGACGTACGACCTGCGTTCCGTCACCCCCTCCCTCGACGAGGACCGTCTGCTGGGCCGGCTCCACTTCAAGACGGGGGCGGGGGGCCGGGTCGTGGAGTACCTCGGCGAGTGGGAACGGCCGGTGGGGCTCCAGGGGCGGGTGCTGCAGCGGGCGTTGGGGGTGTATCTCGGCCGCAGGTGACCCGGCTGCCGGCCGCGGACGCACCCCCGCCGCAGACAACCCCGCCACCGACCGCGGACGCACCCCCGCCGCAGACAACCCCACCGCCGACCGCGGACGCACCCCCGCCGCAGACAACCCCACCGCCGACCGCGGCGCTCGGCGGGTCACTTTCTGCCCTGGAGCCGGGCCGCTCGCTCCCTTATCTCCGGGAGCAGGGCCTTGAGGGCGGCGCCGGGGCAGGTCGTCGTGTAGGCGTCGCCGTGGGCCGCGAGGGCGGGCAGCGTGGCGGTGGTCCCTTTGGTGTAGCGGCTGTGGCTGTTGCTGGAGGTGAGACGGACGGTGGCGCGCGGGTCGATGCCGGCGAGGCCGAGTTTCCAGGCGGCCAGGGCGGCGATCGCGTCGGCCATCGCCCGAGGGACGGCGGCGCCCGCGGTGAAGGTGCCGAGGGCGGCGATGCCCGCGGTGCGGTGGTTGAAGCCCAGGGTGTGGGCGCCGGTGACGGGACGGTCGACACCGCCCGCACGGCCCTCGTAGATGGTGCCGCAGCGGTCGACGAGGAAGTTGTAGCCGATGTCGTCCCAGTTCCGGGCGCCGGTCTGGCCGGCGGCGAGGTAGCGGATGATGCGGGGCACGTCGGCGCAGGCGTAGTCGTTGGGCGAGTCGGTGTGGTGCACGAAGACCGCGAGCACCTTGTCGTCGTAGTGCGGGGGCGGCGGGGTACGGGCGGCGCTGTTCGCCTCACCGCCGACGGCCCACACCGCCCTCGGCACGATGTGCGGCCTGACCGCCTCGTGCGGCGCGAGCCGGTGCCCCGCCACCGCGGCGGCCCTGGCGGACCCGGCGTCCACCGCGCGCTCGACCCCCTTGACGCACAGCACAAGCCCGAGAACGGCGGCGAGCCCGGGGACGCAGGCAAGCGCGAGCCCTGTGCGGCTCGCGGGGCGTATTCGGGCCGACCGCCGCCTTCGCATCCCCCGGGCTCTTCGGACACGCATGGTCCCACTGTCGGACCGATCGGCGCCGCCCGCGATGTGTGCTGTGCCACCCGGTGGAACCATCGTCCTGGTCCACGACGTTTTTCCAGGTGCACGCACGCGTGGCCGGTTCCTGGCGCCACGCGCGCGCGTAGCTGATCACTGGACGCCTCGCCTGCGTACTGAAGGTTCCGAAAGAGAAGGGCGGCTCCGTGGACGTGCTCGACATCCTGCTGTTGCTGGTGATCGCCGCGTACGGGGCCTCCGGCTACCGGCGCGGCCTGGTGGCCGGCTGCGTCTCGTTCGCCGGCTTCGTCGGCGGCGCGGTCGTGGGCGTGTGGGTGCTGCCGTGGATGATGGACCTGGTGACCCCGGGGAGCACGGCCGCGACGGTGACCGCGGTGCTGACCGTGCTGGTCCCGGCCGCGGTCGGGCACGAGCTGGCAGGACGGCTGGCGCTCAGGCTGCGCCGGGAGCTGGACCAGGGGCCGCTGAGAGTCGCCGACGGTGTCGGCGGGGCCGCCGCCAACTCCGTCGCCGTGCTCATCGTGGCCTGGGTCGCCGCGAGCGTGCTCGGTGCGTCCTCGTCCCCGCTGGTGACCACGGCCATACGGGACTCCGCCCTGCTCGGCGCCGTCCAGGACTCCATGCCGGAGACCACGCCGTCCTGGTTCTCCCGGGCCACCTCCGCGCTCACCGAGGCGGGCTTCCCGCAGGTCTTCAACCCGTTCGAGAACGAGTCGACGGCCGAGGTCGCCAAGCCCACCGGCGACAGCGTCACGGCCGCCGCCACCGACGCCGCCAAGCTCAGCACCGTCAAGATCGAGGGCGCCTCCGGCACCCAGGGCCGCGAGGGCAGCGGCTTCGTGTTCGCGCCGCAGCACGTGATGACCAACGCGCACGTGGTGGCCGGCATCGACAGACCCAGCGTCCGGATCGGCGGGGTCGGGCAGGTGTACGAGGCACGGGTGGTGCTGTTCGATCCGGACAGGGACGTGGCCGTGCTGTACGTCCCGGATCTGCGCGCGCCGGTGCTGCGCTTCGACGACGGCGCCTCGCGGGGCGACTCCGCGGTGGTCGCGGGCTATCCGCAGGACGGCGACCTGAACCTCCAGGCGGCCACGGTGGCCAATCGGGTGAAGGCGACCGGCCAGAACATCTACGGCAATGCCACCGTCACCCGCGAGATCTACTCGATCCGCTCGACCGTCCGCCCCGGCAACTCCGGCGGCCCGCTGCTGACCACCTCGGGCAAGGTCTACGGCGTGGTCTTCGCCCGCTCCACCTCCGACGACGAGACGGGCTACGTCCTGACGGCCGACGAGGTCGCGGGCGCCGCCGAGAGGGCGGCGGACGCCACGTCAGCGGTGGACACGGGCGAACTGGTCACGTCCTAGCGCGACGGTCTCCCCGATGATGAGAGGGCCGGTCCCTTTCGTCCTCGCGGAGGCCCCCGTGTTCTTCCTGATCTCGTCGCCTCAGAGACGGCGCCCCATGAGCACGTCGTCGACGTACTCCCCCGCCAGCAGGAACTCCTCGGGCAGCACGCCCTCGACCGTGAAGCCCTCGGACTCGTAGAGGCTGCGGGCCGGGGTGTTGTGGCCGAGGACGCGCAGGGTGAGGCGGCGGGCGCCCCGGCGGCGGGCCTCCTCGGTGATCGCCCGGATCAGCGCCCGGCCGACACCGCGTCCACGGGCCCGGGCGCTGACGACGAAGCCCTGGATCTGGCGCACATGGGCGTTCGCGTCGAGCCCGGTCGGGAGACCCAGACGGACGTACCCCAGGATGCGTCGGTCGGCCTCGGCGACCAGGCAGTCCCCGGGGAGGTGACGTTCGTCGAAGAACGGCCGGTAGGGCGGCCGCTGTTCGGGCAGGACCTCGTGCAGGGGCGACCACTCGGCGCGGTCGAGGCGGGCCAGCTCCTCTTCGTCGTCAGGGAGGGCGAGGCGTATGGACAGCTGGGACATGACCGTCAGCCTACGGCGGGGGTACCGGAACCAGACATCGCTTTTACCCACCCACCAGGCAGGATGAGGTCATGCAACTTTCAAGAATCGCGGTGGCCGGAGCGTCCGGACTGATCGGCTCGGCGCTGGTGCGGTCCCTCACCGCGGACGGGCACGAGGTGGTGCGCCTGGTGCGCCGGGAGCCCCGGGACGAGTCGGAGATCCGCTGGGATCCCGAGGCCGGGCGGGTCGACACGGCCGGGCTCGCCGGGTGCGACGCCGTGGTCAACCTCGCCGGGGCGGGCGTCGGTTCGCGGCGCTGGACGGAGGCGTACAAGAAGCGCATCCACGACAGCCGGGTCAACGGCACGACCGCTCTCGCCAAAGCCGTCGCCTCCCTGGACGAGCCGCCGCGGGTCTTCGTGAACGGCAGCGCGATGGGCTACTACGGCGAGACTGGCGACCGGGTCGTCGACGAGAACTCGCCCGCCGGCCGGGGTTTCCTGCCCGAGTTGTGCGTGGAGTGGGAGGAGGCGGCCGCGCCCGCGCAACAGGCGGGCGTACGGACCGCGTTCACCCGCACCGGTCTGGTGGTGGGCCGCGGGGGCGGCGCCTGGGGCAAGCTGTTCCCGCTGTTCCAGGCGGGGCTCGGCGGGCGGATGGGCGACGGGGTGCAGTACTGGTCGTTCATCGCCCTGCACGACGAGGTGGCCGCGATCCGCCACCTCCTGGAGACCGACGGGCTGTCCGGGCCGTTCAACCTCACCGCCCCGGAGCCCCTGACGAACCGTGAGATCACCGAGGCGATGGGGCGGGTGCTGCACCGGCCGACGCTCTTCCCGGTCCCCGCGCCGGTACTGCGGGCCGTGCTCGGCGAGATGGCCGGGGACGTACTCGGCAGCGCACGGGTGCGGCCGACGCGGTTGCTGGAGTCGGGGTTCACGTTCGCGTTCCCGGACATCGACGGGGCGATCCGCGCGGCGTGAGAGGTCCGGTGGCCGTCTGTGACGACATGCGACCGGCGTGCGACCGTGCCCTGTCGATGCGCGACTGCTCCTGACCGTTCACCGCCCTACCCTCGACCCGAACTCGGGTATCCCCGGAGCCTGTTGGGGGCATGACGTCTCCACCGGCCGCGCAACCTCGAGGAGGGGCACGTGCTTGAGCCCGCGTACCAGGCGGACGTCGTGATCGTGGGAGCCGGGGTCGCCGGACTCTCCGCGGCGCATCGGCTGACCAGCCAAGGAGTGACCGTCGCGGTGTTGGAGGCCGCCCCCGGTGTGGGCGGCCGCATGTCGACGGAGAAGGTCGACGGCTTCCGGCTCGACCGGATCGGACAGTTGCTGTCCACGGCGTATCCCGAACTGCGGCTGACACCGGGGCTCGACGGGCTCGTACTGCGCCCGTTCGCGCCGGGGGTCCTGCTGCACGGCGACGGGCGTCACCACCGGGTGGACGCTCCGGCGGGCGCCCGGAGCGCGAGGGGCGCACTGCGCGCGGTGCGCGCCCTGGCGAGCGCCCCTCGGGGGGCGCCGGGGCCGGGGCTGGTGGCCGCGTCCCGCAGGGCCGCGTTCCGGGTGCTGCCCGGTGCCGGTCAGGGGACCGTCCCCCGGGCCGCCCGCGGGGCCGCACCGCTCGGCGGTGCCGTCGATCAGGCCAGGCTCGGTGCCGCACTCACCCGCCTCGCCGGCGTGCCCGTCGAACGCCTCCTCGCACGTCCCGAACTGCCCGCCGGGCAGGCGCTCGCGGCCCGCGGGCTGCCCGCGCGCACGATCGACGGCTTCCTGCGTCCGCTGCTCGCCGCGCTGCTGTGCGACCCCGCGCTGACGACGTCCAGCCGGTGCGCCGACCTCGCGCTGCGGGCGTTCGCGGGCGGCCGGCTGTGTGTGCCGGAGGGGGGCGCGGAGGCGCTGCCGGAGCTGCTAGCGCAGACCCTGCCGCCGGGGACCGTGCACACGGGGGTGCGGGTCACGTCCGTCGCGACGACCTCGGTGACCACGGCCGAGCACGGCGAGATCCGGTGCCGGGCGGTGCTGCTGGCGACGGACGCGCGGACGGCCGCCGAACTGCTCCCCGGCCTGCGGGTGCCGGACTTCCACCCGGTGACGGTCGTCCACCACACGACGGACGACCCGCCGCCCCACACGGGTTCCGCCCTGCTGCTGGACGCCGACCGGGGCGGCCCGGTGGCACACACGGCGGTGATCAGCGAGGTCGACCCGAGCCGGGCCCCTGCAGGCCGGGCCCTGATCTCCTCGACGGTCCTGGGGACTCCCCCTTCGGACCTGGAAACGGCCGTACGCAGCCACCTGGCCCGCCTCTACGGCACTCCCACGCACCGCTGGGAGACCCTCGCGGTCCACCACACCCGGGAGGCGGTCCCGGCCATGCCCGCCCCCCACGACCTCCGCCGCCCGGTACGCCTCCTGACGGGCCTGTACGTCTGCGGCGACCACCGCGACACGAGCACGGTCCAGGGAGCGCTGCATTCGGCCCACCGGGCGACTACGGCAATCCTCAAGGACCTGGGAGCAGCAGGCTCGATGCACAGGGCAGACCCCACCCCAACAGCTCAGGCGGCCTGACGGTCACCCGCGCCCCGTCAGGGGCGCGGGGCTGTATCGATTTGCGGCTCCGCCGCGTGGGCGCGCCCAGCCACGACGCAGCGTCACATGGCACACGACGGTGCGAAGTTACGGCGCGAAGGCCCTACCCCAGCGCAGCAACCTTGTCCCGATAACTCCGAACCGGCGCCGCATCCTTATAGGGCTCCAACCGCCGTTCAAAGTCCCGCACATACTCCACCGCCCGAACCGACCGCATCTCCGCCGCCTGCCCCGCCGCCTCCACAGCCAATGCACAGGCCTGATCCAACTCCCCCAGCCCCAGCCTCGCGGAGGCCAGCACCACCCGGCAGAACAACCGACTCCGCGCATACGCCGGCGCCCGCAGCTGAAGCGAGCGCTCGGCGTGCTGCGCCGCCGCCCGGAACTGCTGCAGATCCCGGTGGCAGTGCCCGAACTCGTCCGCCAGCTGTGCCTCGTCGAAGAACCGTGCCCAGTGCGGGACTTCGTCACCGGGACGCGCCGCCTCCAGCGCCCGTTCCGCGCGGACCAGTGACGACGTGCACGCCCGCACCTCGCCCAGCACCCCGTGCCCGCGCGCCTCGGCCGAGTGCAGCAGTGCCTGGACGACCGGCGGGGCCGTCGTACCGACACCCTGCTGGGCCACCCGCGCCAGCTGGATCGCCTCCCGGCCGTGCCCCAGGTACACCGCCTGCCGGCTCATCGTGACCAGCACATACGCCCCGTACGCCCGGTCCCCCGCGGCCTGCGCGAGCCGCAGGGCCTGCACGAAGTACCGCTGCGCGAGCCCGTGCGCCGCGATGTCGTACGACGTCCAGCCCGCGAGCCGGGTCAGGTCGGCCGCGGCGGCGAACAGCCTGCGCCCGGTCGTCTCGCCGTACGTGCCGCGCAGCATCGGCTCGCACTCGTGCTCCAGGTAACGGACCAGGGCCTGCCGGGCGTGCCCGCCGCCGTACTGGTCGTCGAGGGTGCGGAAGAGGTCGCCGACCGAGGCGAGCGCGGCGATGTCGCCCCCGGTGACCTTCTGACCGCGTGCGCGCTCGGCCTGGCCGCGCTGCCGGGGCACCACCGGGCGTCCCTGGGGAGGGATCCGGAGGGCGGGCTCGCCGCGGGCGACCCGGTCGTCGGGGCGGCCGATCAGCCAGTCACGGCTCGGCACGACCAGGCCGGCCGGGGTGAAGGCGATCTTGCGCAGTTCGGCGTGGCTGCCGGAGTCCTTGCGCCACAGCCCGCTGACGATGTCGACGGCCTCCTCGGGGCCCGCGGCGAACTCCAGCCCCGCGTAGACGGGTGCGCAGGCGTCGAGGCCCAGGTCCTGTGCGGAGAGCCGGCGGCCGAGCCTGCGGGTGAAGACCTCGGCGATGAGGGCGGGTGTGGTGCCTCGGGGCTGCTGCCCGCGCAGCCACCGGGTCACGGATGTCTTGTCGTATCTGAGATCCAGCCCATGTTCGAGACCGAGCTGGTCCACGCGTCGGGCGAGACCCGCGTTGGAGAACCCCGCTTCTGCGATGAGCGCGGCGAGCTGTCGGTTGGGAGTGCGCTGCGCGGGTCGTTCCGTCATCTGCGGTGCGGTCTCCTGCCTTTCGGGCCGTCACGTGGTCACGTGGTGCCCGGATTGCCTGTGAGCAGCCCTTATGGCCTCTACGAACGGCGCGAATGTAGCGGAGAGTGAGCAGGTGATCGCACGCTTCGACGTTCGTTCATCCGATCGTGTGAGGATTGCCCCCGAGGCTGACGTCCGCGGGGCGGACGTACAGTGGCGTAGGCACCGTTCGTGCCTTACGACCTTCTAGGGAGGCGCTTGCCGTGAGTGGGTTGCGGTTCGTCCGCATGGGGTTCGGTGCGGACGCGGTCGAGTACCAGGTGGCATGGGACGAGCAGCGCCGGGTGCACGCGGCGCGGTTCGAGGACGAGATCCCCGACACGGTCCTGCTGCTCGAACACCCCCCTGTCTACACGGCGGGCCGGCGCACCGCGGACAGCGAGCGCCCCCTCGACGGCACCCCCGTCATCGACGTCGACCGCGGCGGCAAGATCACCTGGCACGGCCCGGGCCAGCTGGTGGGCTACCCGATCCAGAAGCTCCCGCGCCCCGTGGACGTGGTGGCGCACGTGCGGCGCCTGGAGGAGGCCCTGATCCGCACCTGCGCGGAGTTCGGCCTGGAGACCAGCCGGGTCGAGGGCCGCAGTGGCGTGTGGGTGCTCGGCGATCCGGTCGGGACGCGCCCGTTGCTCGGCGGGCTCTCCCTGGACTTCGATCCCCGGCTGACGGACGACGAGTTCGACCCGCGGATGAACGGCCCGGAGTACGCCCCGTCCAACGCCGGGCAGCGCCGCGAGGACCGCAAGATCGCGGCGATCGGCATCCGCGTGGCCAAGGGCGTGACCATGCACGGCTTCTCGCTGAACGTGAACCCGGACAACAAGTGGTTCGACCGGATCATCCCGTGCGGCATCCGTGACGCGGGCGTGGCCTCCCTCGCGGACGAGCTGGGCCGGGACGTGACCATCGACGAGGTCCTGCCGGTCGTCGAGCGGCACCTGAGGGACGTACTGGAGAACGCGGAGCTGAAGCCGAGGGTGATCGAGAAGACACCTGCGGCCTGAGACGGGCAGCGGACTTTCAAATCCACGGGCGTACCCTTGAGCACGCCGAAGAATCAATCGCTAGGGAGCCGGTCGTGTCCGCAGTCGCACCCGACGGACGCAAGATGCTGCGCCTGGAGGTCCGCAACGCTCAGACCCCCATCGAGCGCAAGCCCGAGTGGATCAAGACCCGGGCGAAAATGGGCCCCGAGTACACCGCCATGCAGAAGCTCGTGAAGAGCGAGGGCCTGCACACGGTCTGCCAGGAAGCCGGCTGTCCCAACATCTACGAGTGCTGGGAGGACCGCGAGGCGACCTTCCTCATCGGCGGCGACCAGTGCACCCGGCGTTGCGACTTCTGCCAGATCGACACCGGCAAGCCCGAGGCCCTCGACCGTGACGAGCCGCGCCGGGTGGGCGAGTCCGTGGTCACCATGGACCTGAACTACGCCACCATCACCGGCGTCGCCCGCGACGACCTGGAGGACGGCGGCGCCTGGCTGTACGCGGAGACGGTCCGGCAGATCCACGAGCAGACCGCGGGCCGCGAGGCCGGCCGCACCAAGGTCGAGCTGCTCGCCCCCGACTTCAACGCCGTGCCGGAGCTGCTCCAGCAGGTCTTCGAGTCCCGCCCCGAGGTCTTCGCGCACAACGTCGAGACGGTCCCGCGGATCTTCAAGCGCATCCGCCCCGGCTTCCGCTACGAGCGCTCCCTGAAGGTCATCACCGACGCCCGTGACTTCGGCCTGGTGACCAAGTCCAACCTGATCCTCGGCATGGGCGAGACCCGCGAGGAGGTCAGCGAGGCGCTGCGGCAGCTGCACGACGCCGGCTGCGAGCTGATCACCATCACGCAGTACCTGCGCCCGTCGGTGCGCCACCACCCCGTGGAGCGCTGGGTCAAGCCGCAGGAGTTCGTGGAGCTGAAGGAGGAGGCCGAGCAGATCGGCTTCTCCGGTGTGATGTCCGGCCCCCTCGTCCGGTCCTCCTACCGGGCCGGCCGGCTCTACCAGATGGCCGTAGAGAAGCGTGGTTCCTACGTCGCCTCGCAGGCGGTCTGAGAGTTTCCGATGGCACGGAGTGCCACTCCAAACGTGTGAATCCGAGCACAAGCAACTACCGCTCGGTAGTGGCCGATTGACGCGGTCCCGGACATCCCCGCAGATAGGGGGGTCAACGGGGCCGCGTCCGTGTTTTCGGGCGGGCATCGGGGCTTCATGCGCGTTTGACCGGTCGGTCACGCGCTGGTAACACCATTCAGTGACGCTGTTTGTACACCCCGTGCACCACTCACCAGAGCCGCCATCCCGAGGGGACCTCCATCATGCAGGCCGCGCCGGTTCGCGCCACCGCCATCCCGTCGTTCTCCACTGCACTCCGTGCCGTCGAGTCGCTGCTCCTGAGCAGCGGTCAGCGCACCGCCCGCCGCAACGCCTGGACCTCCGTCCTGGAGGACCGCCGTCGCGCCAAGGACCGGGTCGAGGCGCAGCGCGTCCTGGACCAGACGTTCACCATCAGCTCCTGACGCCTCCCGTTCGAGGGGCGGACACTGCCGTCGTCGGCGTCTGCGGGGCCACGTAGACTTCGGGGCATGGCGAGAAGTGACAGTGCGGCGGATGCCGCGAACCCCGGGCGACTGAAGCAGATCGCCCTGACGTACAAGATGACCCGCAAGGCCGACAAGAAGATCGGCCTGGTACTCGCGGGTGTCTTCCTCCTCATCCTCGGCGTTTTTCTCGCCATCGGTTTTCTGATCGGCCACCCGGTCTACCTCGGCATCCTGGGCTTCCTGCTCGCCTTCCTCGGGACGGCGGTCATCTTCGGGCGCCGGGCCGAGCGGGCCGCGTTCGGGCAGATGGAGGGCCAGCCGGGTGCCGCCGCGGCCGTACTGGACAACATCGGCCGGGGCTGGACGACCACCCCCGCGGTGGCGATGAACCGCAGCCAGGACGTGGTGCACCGGGCCGTCGGCAAGGCCGGCATCGTCCTGGTCGCCGAGGGCAACCCGAACCGGGTCAAGAGCCTGCTGGCCGCCGAGAAGAAGAAGATGAACCGTATCGTCGCGGACGTGCCGGTGCACGACATCGTCGTCGGCACGGGCGAGGGCCAGGTCCCCCTGAAGAAGGTGCGGACCGCCATGCTCAAGCTGCCGCGCGTCCTGACCGGCCCGCAGGTGACCGCCACCAACGACCGGCTGCGCGCGTTGGGCGACCTGATGAGCAACATGCCGTTGCCGAAGGGCCCGATGCCGAAGGGCATGAAGCTGCCGAAGGGCGGCGGCAAGGCCCGCTGACTTCTCTCGTACGACGATGGGGGCGCCCGGTGTGACACCGGGCGCCCCCATCGTCGTGGCCGATCAGCAGTCGCTCTGGGCGGACCTGCCCGCGAACCGGTCGCCGAGCCAGGAGACGACGTCGCCGACGGCCTGGTTGTCGGCGAGCAGATGGTCGCCAGCGTAGATCTTCCAGCCGGTCTTCACGCCCGCCGCGCAGTAGGCGGTGCGGACGGCGTCCTCGGTGGCGGTGGGGATGACCTCGTCGAGGGCGCCGCGGTACTGGAGCACGGGGAAGCCGATCTTGTAGGTCCCGAGGTCCACGCCGAGTTTCTGGGCGTCCAGGACCTGGCCCCAGGTGCGGCCGTCGCTGCCGCGCTGCCGATAGAGCTGGTCGAGGGTGAGCCCGGCCGTGGTGAAGTCCTTGATGCTCTTGCCCGCGAGGGCGGTGACGGTGCCCGCCACGCAGACGGACCTGGCGGTCTTCACGGCCTCCTTGCCCTGGTCGTTGAGGAGCGAGTCGAGGGGCAGGGCCGGGTAGGCGGCCTGGATGCCGACGGCCGCGTCGGCGAGGAAACCGGAGAAGGCCCCGCCGTCGAGCCCGGCCGCCACCTCCCTCAGGTCACCGGGGATGCCGCCCGAGGCGTCGCCGACCACGTTGAGCTCGGGTGCGTAGCCCGCCGCCAGCTGGGCCGCCCACAGACTGGCCGCGCCGCCCTCGGAGTAGCCCCACAGGCCGATACGGGCCTGCCGGGACAGGCCGCTGCCCGGTACCGCGGGGGCGGCGCGGGCGATGTCGAGCAGGGCGTGCCCGGAGTCGGTGCCGGCGACATAGCGGTGCGTCTGGCCGTCGAGGTAGCCGGGACCGTCGGTCGCGGCGACGGCGTACCCGGCCTTGAGCAGGGCCGCGATGTTGTCGCCCTCGTACTCGTCCTGGAAGGCCCCGGCGAGCTGCTTGGAGAACGCGCACTGGGGGCCGAGACCGAGGGTGCCGGGGTGGAAGGCGACGACGGGGCGGGTGCCGGGGCCGGCCCAGGGCGCCGTGGGGACGGCGAGGGTGCCGGAGACCGCGACGGGCCGGCCCTGGTGGTCGGTGGAGCTGTAGAGGACCTTCCACGCGGACATGGCGAGGTTGCCCGGCACCTGGCTCAGCGTGACGGAACGGCAGGCCAGCACGGTGCCCGGAGTGGCGGGAACGGTGGCGGGGGGTGCGTAGACGTCCGCGTCGGCGGCGGTGCAGGCGGCCGCGGCGGGGGCCGGGGGTGCTTCGCAGACGAGACCGCCGCCCAGCAGGGCGGCGGCGAGGGCGGTGACAAGGACGGATCTCTTCATCGGTCCGGCGCGTCCCTTCGCAACGGGGGGAGGTTGCTTGGGTGCTCGACGCTAGGAGCCGTACCGACCGACCCATAGTCAGCCGCCGCGCATGTTCATCGCGGCGGCTGTCAGGACACGACAAAGCGGCTATCAGGACACCGCGAAGACGGGGGGAAGGGTGACCTCGTCGGACGTCAGATGCGTACTTCCACGGTCTTCGCCAGCCGGTCGTGCAGCCCCCGGCCGTCGCGGTCCCAGATCAGGGCCGGGAGGGCGAGGCAGAGCAGGACCGTGCGCAGGAGGGCGCGCGCCGGGTTCACGCGGCCGGTGTCGAGGGCGACCACGCGCAGGCCGAAGAGGCGCTTGCCCGGGGTGAAGCCGATGGTGCCGACCGTGAGGACGCCCATCACGAAGAAGACCAGCAGCGACCAGTTCGAGGTCGACGGGTCGGCGTAGCTCTGAGTGATCAACCGGGATGCAATCAGGACGCTCATCGCCCAGTCCACGGCGAGCGCGCCCAGCCGTCGCCCGGGGCGGGCGATCGCCCCCGGTCCCTCCTCCGGCAGGCCGAGCTGCTGTCCGCGGTATCCGAAGTCGACACCGGCATCCTCGGCGGCCGCGCGGGGGCCGGAGAGCCACGATCCGATTGCATCCCTCTTGTCCACGCGTCCACGGTACTGCCAGCGTTTCGGGATACGGACAGGTGGGGCGGGGCCGACGATGTCCGGTTAACTTGTGCGAAACAAATGGGTCACGCCCGAGAAACCACCCGTCCCTAGGGTCGTGGACAGCGTGTGCCACCGCACTGGCCGCACGAACGAACTACCACCCCGGTCCAGGAACGGTCGGGAGTAGGAGGAGCTGGATGTTCCAGAACGCCGACGAGGCCAAGAAGTTCATCGCGGACGAGGACGTCAAGTTCGTCGACGTCCGCTTCTGCGACCTGCCGGGCGTCATGCAGCACTTCACGCTGCCCGTCGAGGCGTTCGACCCGGACGAGGAGCTCGCGTTCGACGGCTCGTCGATCCGCGGCTTCCAGGCCATCCACGAGTCCGACATGGCGCTGCGCGCGGACCTGTCGACCGCCCGGGTGGACCCCTTCCGCCGCGACAAGACGCTGAACATCAACTTCTTCATCCACGACCCGATCACCGGCGAGCAGTACAGCCGTGACCCGCGGAACGTGGCGAAGAAGGCCGAGGCCTACCTCGCGTCGACGGGCATCGCCGACACGGCCTACTTCGGCCCCGAGGCGGAGTTCTACGTCTTCGACTCCGTGCGCTTCGCCACCTCGGCGAACGAGAGCTTCTACCACATCGACTCCGAGGCCGGCGCCTGGAACACCGGCGCCCTCGAGGACAACCGCGGTTACAAGGTCCGCTACAAGGGCGGGTACTTCCCGACCCCGCCGGTCGACCACTTCGCCGACCTGCGCGCGGAGATCTCCCTGGAGCTGGCGGCCTCCGGCCTCCAGGTCGAGCGCCAGCACCACGAGGTGGGCACCGCCGGCCAGGCCGAGATCAACTACAAGTTCAACACGCTGCTCGCCGCGGCCGACGACCTCCAGCTCTTCAAGTACATCGTGAAGAACGTGGCCTGGCGCAACGGCAAGACCGCGACCTTCATGCCGAAGCCGATCTTCGGTGACAACGGCTCGGGCATGCACGTCCACCAGTCCCTGTGGGCCGGCGGCTCCCCGCTCTTCTACGACGAGGCCGGTTACGCGGGCCTGTCGGACACCGCCCGCTACTACATCGGCGGCATCCTCAAGCACGCCCCGTCGCTGCTGGCCTTCACCAACCCGACGGTGAACTCGTACCACCGTCTGGTGCCGGGCTTCGAGGCGCCGATCAACCTGGTGTACTCGCAGCGCAACCGCTCCGCGGCCATGCGTATCCCGATCACGGGCTCCAACCCGAAGGCCAAGCGCGTCGAGTTCCGCGCGCCCGACTCCTCCGGCAACCCGTACCTCGCCTTCTCGGCCCTCCTCCTCGCGGGCCTGGACGGCATCAAGAACAAGATCGAGCCGGCCGAGCCGATCGACAAGGACCTGTACGAGCTCGCTCCCGAGGAGCACGCGAACGTCGCCCAGGTCCCGACCTCCCTCCCGGCGGTCCTCAACTCCCTCGAGGCCGACCACGAGTTCCTCCTCCAGGGCGACGTCTTCACGCCGGACCTGATCGAGACGTGGATCGACTTCAAGCGGACGAACGAGATCGCCCCGCTGCAGCTGCGTCCGCACCCGCACGAGTTCGAGCTCTACTTCGACGTGTGATATCGCCCCAGGTCAGAGCGGGTTACCGCTCGCCTGGGCCGTGTGTGGGCCGTCGGCCGTGTCCTTCCTCGCCGGAGGGGCACGGCCGACGGCCTTTTTTCGGGCTACGCGCCGCGACCGACGGTCGAGAGCCACGACTCGCCGCCGCTCAGGTCGGCGCATCGGCTTCGCCCGGGCCGAGGACCGCCGTCTCCGTTTCTACGCCATCCAGCAGTACAAGCGGTCATCGCGCCCGACGATGCCGCGAGCCAGCCTGGCCAGATCGCTCAGGATCTTGGTCGCGATGTCCTGGTCAAAGGCCTCTCCATCCGACGCCCGCTCCTCGACCCACGACTGGCTGACTTCAACAAGTCGGGACTGATCGACAGCGGCAAGTGCGCCCTGAAGGGCTCTGGAAGCGGCGAAGACCACAGGGCCCTCCCCGTCGTCGAGGTCGGCGACGGCTTCGGGCTCACCAGCGGCGACAAGCGCATCAAAGCTCCGACCGGTGAAGATGCTCTCCCACTCGATCATGGCCTCTTCAGCATCGAAGTTGCCGTACGACAGCGGCTCGAAAGCCTCATCTGGGCCGCCGTCCACGACCGCAGCCGCAGCGTCGTGACCCGGTGCCACAAAGAACTTGATGACGATGCTCACCGCGGCATCGTGCCTGCTCAACCGCCCCTGGTCTACCCGCCGTCAGCCCGCAGACCGCGACCACTTGACCATGGCAGGCGCCGCCGCCGGAGGACGAGGACGGCAGCCTGGCCGTCCGTACGTCTCGGCCGTCAGCAGACCCTCGGCCCGCCGGGCAGCTGCGTGAGCGAGGCGGAGGACCACGAGGCGGCCAGGCCGGCCCTACCCGAAGAAGTTCCACGGCGCCCCCGTTCCCGTTCCTCGGGACGGAGGTGCCGTCGTATCGTTTCCTGCACAGCTGTTCGACGGGAGACGACGGGGGATACGAGGATGCCCGAACAGGACGACATGGAGCGGGAGTTCGACATCAAGTGGGCCGACGGGGCCGAGCTGAAGGAGCCCTCGGCGCGGGCCCGGATGCTGGCCGCCCGCTGGAAGGAGAACCCGCCGAAGCCGCAACCGTTCCGCGCCGACCCCGAGTGGAGGGCGCCGCGGCGTTCGTCCTGGCGCTCGACGGTGATCGTGTTCGGCTGTGTGGCGGCGATCGTCCTGCTGCTGGGGTACGCGAACTTCCGGGCGTCGTACTGACCCCAGCGGGGGGCTGAGCAGGTAAATCGTGGGGCCTTCCGCGCTGTTGCCGCCTACCATCTGCGGACACATCGAGGCCGGGAGCGGGCGTGCGCGGGAACATCGGGGACGGGACAGCGGCGGCGGTGCGCCTCGCGGAGGGGGCATCGCTCGGGGAGGCCGTCGACACGGCCGATCCGGGCGCCTGGATCGCGTTGGACGCCGGGGTCCGGGCGGGCGGCTGGACCCACTACGAGGACTCGTGGCGGCTGACGGACGCCCTGCGCGGCGAGCAGGACGGAACGGCGGCTGGACTCCTCACCGAGGGGCGGCTCGCGCTCGGTCTGTGCCACCGGGACGGCAGGATCAGGTCTGCGGCTCTGGCGCGGGCGGCCGCGTATGCCGGACTGCTGCCGCTGGTGATCGTGCGGTGTTCCGACTGGGCACCGCCGGTGCGTGAGGACGCCCGGGGGCTGCTCGCGGAGGTCCTCGATGCCGGGTCCGCGGTACGGCTGATGCCGCTGATCCTGCGCCTCGGACGCCGGGACCGGGGTGACTTCGCCACCGACATGGCCACCCGACTGCTGCGCGCCGCACCCCGGGACACGCTCGCCCCGCTGTACACCGACGGCGACCGGGCGACCAGGCGATACGTCTACCGCCTCGCCGTCGAGGAGGGGTACCTCTCCCCCGCCGAGCTGGCCCGCGCCGCCGCCCAGGACGACGACACGGTCGTGCAGGGCCTGTGCGCGGAGGCCGCCCTGGCCGCCGTGGCGGAGGGCGGCGCGGACGACGACGTACTCGAACCGCTGCTCGCCGCCCGCAATCCGCGGGTGCGGTCGGCCGGGGTGACCGCGTTGCGACGGGCCGGACAAGGGGAGCGGGCGGTCGCGTTCCTCGGTGACCGGGCCGGGGTGGTGCGGGCCTGCGCGCGGTATGTCGTACGGCAGTCCGGGGGTGATCCCCTGGAGTGGTACCGGCGGCGGTGTGCCGACGCCGGTGACGCCGCGCTGTCGGCGGGCGCGGTGAGCGGGCTCGCGGAGTGCGGGAGCCGGAGTGACGCCGAGCTGCTGTGGGCGCTGACCTCGCATCCGGACCCGGTGGTCAGGACGCGCGCCGTGGGTGGGCTGCGGGCGCTGGACGTGCTGGACGTACGGCGGCTGCGGGCGCTGCTCGACGATCCCGCGGCCGGTGTGGTGCGGGAGGCGACCCTGGCACTCGTGCCGTCCGCACGGCTGCTGGACGGCGGATGGCTGCTGGAGCGGCTGGCGGTGGAACGGGCCCGGGAGACCCGGGTCTCCGCGTTCCGGCTGCTCATGGCGCACGGCGGGCTCGCGGGGCTGCGGGCCGCCGTCGCGCTGGTCGACGATCGGGACGACAAGCTGCGGCACTGGGCCAGGCAGTCCGTGCAGCGCTGGCATCCGACGGCGGAGGTGCCGCCCGGGTCGGACGAGGTGGGTGAGCTGCTGGGGCGGGCCCGGCACCTGTTCAGCGACCACGTGCTGAAGAGGCGTATGTGGGAGGCCGGCCTCAAGGCCTGAGCCTTTGCCGACCCCAGGGCTGATCGCGACCGCTTCATGGGCGGGGCCGGGTGCACACTGAAGGGTGGGACGAGTGCCTGACTGCGGGGTGGTGCAGATGCGGAGTCGTTTCCGGAGCGACCGGCGGCTGACCGTGCGGATGACGGTCACTATGTTCCTGCTCGGGCTGCTGTACGTGGCCTTCGTCGCCGTGCTGATCGTGTTGCTGAAGTCGTGGCTGCTGGTCGTGGGCCTGATCGCCGTGATGTTCGTGGCCCAGTTCTGGTTCTCCGACAAGATCGCGATGTTCGCGATGCGCGGGCGGGTCGTGGGGCGGGAGGAGTATCCCGAACTGCACGCCGTGGTCGACCGGCTGTGTGCCATCGCGGACATGCCCAAGCCCGTGATCGCGGTGTCCGCGATGGACATGCCCAACGCGTTCGCCACCGGGCGCAATCCCGACAACGCCGTGGTGTGTGTGACCACCGGGCTGCTGCGGCGCCTTGAGCCCGCCGAGCTGGAGGGCGTCCTCGCGCACGAGCTGTCGCACGTGGCCCACAAGGACGTCGCCGTGATCACCATCGCCTCGTTCCTGGGCGTGATCGCCGGGCTGATCGTGCGGTTCGCCTTCTACAGCCAGATCTTCGGCGGGCGGAAGGACCAGAACACCGCCGTGATCTTCGCCGCCGTGATGGGTGTCTCGGCGGCCGTGTACGCGCTCAGCTTCCTGCTGATCAGGGCACTGTCCCGGTACCGGGAACTGGCTGCGGACCGGGCGGCGGCCCACCTCACCGGCCGGCCCTCGGCACTCGCCTCCGCGCTCACCAAGGTCTCCGGAGAGCTGGCCCGCATCCCCACCAAGGACCTGCGCACCGCCCAGGCCTTCAACGCCTTCTACTTCACCCCGGCCACCGGCAAGGAGCCCGGCATCGAGCGCATCTTCTCGACCCACCCGTCCCTGGAGCAGCGGCTGGAGCAACTGGGGCGGATCTCCACGGAGTTGGGTGAGGCGGCGACGCCGGAACACGGCAGGGCGGACTGAGTATGGGGCTGCTGGACATCCTGCTCGGGCGCACGAAGCCCGTCGCGCCCGATCTCGACCAGCTCTTCGCGCTGCCGTCGGCGGCCGTCACGCTGGAGGCGGCCGCCTCCTTCACGCCGACCGGGCGCGGAGCGGTGTGCTTCGCCACGGTCGAGGGCGCGGCCTTCGAGCAGACGCACCGGGAGGTCCAGGCCCTGCTGGACGCGGACGCCGACCGGGACGGCCCCCCGGTGCGGCTCGCCAGGGACGAGTTCGGCTACTCCTGGCTGGTCTCCGAGCGCGTGCCGGAGCAGCTGCCGCAGCTGGTCAACGACCTGCACGCGGTGAACAGCTCGATGGAGGTCAACGGCTTCGGGCCGCAACTGCTGTGCTCGCTCGCCGGGTTCCAGGACACCGAGAGCCGTTCCCTCGCGCTGGTCTACCTCTACAAGCGCGGCACCTTCTACCCCTTCGCGCCGCTCCCCGGTGCGGGACAGCGGCGTGACAACCCGCTGGAGCTGCGGGTGAAGGCCGCGCTCACGAACGATCTGCGGATCGAGCAGGACCTGAACCGGTGGTTCCCGTTGTGGGGCGCCCCCGGCCTCTGAGCCCCTAGCCCTTTCTCTCGCGCGACTGCCGACGGGACTCCACGGGACGCTCGCGCCGGTAACGGCGGTCCCACTTGGCCTGCTTGTCCCGGCGGTCGCGGTACGCCCGGTAGCTGCCGGGCACGGCGCCCGAACCTCCGCCGGCGGACGAACCGCCCGACGAGGACGCCGAGGCACCGCCCCGGCCGTACTGCATGTACACGAAGAGCAGGGCGACGGCGACGAGCCACCAGGTGTGGTTCCCGAAGCCCAGGACGACCAGGACGACGGTCCCGGAAATGACGATGGTGCCCATGACGGGCCTCCGTGTGCGTGGGTGTGGTGTAGAAGACTAGCGCCGGAAGAGCGGGCTGGTGCCTGCCCTGCGCGAAGCTCTTTCCCCACCCTCCGGAGTTGACGGCATGCCCGAGCCCTTTACGCAGGAACACGCAGGCGAGCGCCTCTGTGGCGTCCGCGGCGGTGGCGGTGGACCGGCCACTGCCGTACTGCTGCACGGGGCGGGCCTCGGCAGCAAGGAGCGACTTCTGCCGCTGCTCGACGAGTTCGAGGCTCAGGGCTGCCGCGCGCTCGCCTTCGACTTCTCGGGACACGGCGAAAGCTCGGGCGAGCCGGCCGAGTTGAGTCTGCGGCGCCGGTTCGAGCAGGCGGTCGCCGTGATCGACGCGCGTGTTCCGGGGGACGGGCCGCTGGTGCTGGTCGGGTTCAGCATGCCCTCGCCTACTGTCCCGACGCGGCCAAGCTCGCCGGACCGTGGCGTGAGCTCGGACGGAGCGAGCTGGCGCCGGAGGTGTTGAGTGGGCGGCTGGAGTCCTACGTACGGGAGTTGGTGGAGCGGTACGGGTGAGCGGTGGGTCGGGGGCGGGGCTCACTCTCCCGGGGCCGCGCTGATGACGCCTGCCGCGATGGCGGCGCACAGCATCGCGTGGTCGGACGTGGTGCGGGCGGCGTAGGCGAGCGCGAAGTCGGCGATCGCCTGGTCGAAGGTGTCGGAGCCGCCCAGATACGCGGCGATGGCGATGCGGTCGCCGGAGCGGGCGTGGGCGCGTGCCAGGGTGGTGCCGCAGAGGCGGGCGTAGGCCCTGAGGTCGGCCGGGGGCATGGCGGCGACGTCCGCGGGCCCCTGCGTATCGCGCAGTTGGCGCCAGTAGTAGGACCGTCCCTGCGGTCCGCTCATCCAGCCCAGGAAGATGTCGCCGGCCGCCTGGAGCAGCCGCTGGCCCACGACCACCCGGTGGCCGGGATGGACGTACGGGCCGTGCGGCAGATGTTCCTCCAGTACGGACGTCCGCGCCTCCTTGAGCTGCAGGAACAGCGGGTCGTTGGCGTCCCGCCCGGCCAGCAGCACGATGAAGCAGCGCATGCCAACGCTGCCGACGCCGACGACCTTGCGGGCCGCGTCGACGAAGCGGTAGCGGTCCAGGAGCACCCGTCGTTCCTCGGAGAGCGTGGAACGGTAGTCGCTGAAGATCTTGCGCAGGCCGGCCATGTCGGGGCCGCCGGCCGGTTCGAGGAGCGGCGGGTCGTGGACGATGCGGCGGCGGCCGTCGACGACCTCGGTGAGCTTGTCGAGGGCCTGGAGGCTGGTGCGGCGGCGGGCCCGGGCGAGGCTGGACTCCACCTGCCGGCGGTGCCAAGTGGAGCGGACGAAGGGCGGCAGGCTGTCGGCGCCGAGGCCCGCGTACCAGACCTCCAGCTCACCCATGCGGGCCAGCCGGCGCATGGCCGTGCGGTACGCGGTGACCGCCTCTCCCGCCGCCCGGTGGGCTCTGGCCTCGCTGTGCCCGTTCTCGCGGGAGGCCACGGCGACGCTCGCGGCGAGCCGTTTGACGTCCCACTCGAAGGGCCCGGGGAAGGTCTCGTCGAAGTCGTTGAGGTCGAAGAGGAGGGAGCGTTCCGGGGAGGCGTACAGACCGAAGTTGAGCAGGTGGGCGTCGCCGCAGAGCTGCACGGTGAGGCCGGTGTGGGGCTGGGCGGCGAGATCGGCCGCCATCACGGCCGTCGCGCCGCGCAGGAAGGCGAACGGGGAGGCCGACATCCTGCCGTACCGGATCGGCAGCAGCTCCGAGAGGCGGTCGCGGCCCTGTCTCTCCAGTACGGCGACGGGGTCGGGGCGGTCGGCGGAGGGGATCCAGAGGGCGTGGGCGGAACGGCGGACGCGTTCGCGGGCGGCGCGGCCGCGCTCCGCGCGGGCGGCGGGGGTGCCGGTGCCGGGGGTGTTCATGTGCCGTGCCTCTGGGTCACGCCAGCCTCCTGGTCGCCGGTGTGCAGATCACCTCCTGATCGCAGTGAAGGGCCCGAGAGGGATGGTGCGCATGCCGGGTACGGCGATCGGGTGACATGCGCTCCGCCGGAAGTGCGGCGGTATGTCGTCGTTCGTCTGCGGCGCCGTCGTGGCTGGTCGCGCCCTTCCCCGCTGATGGGGCGGGTTGTCAGTGGCCTGCGTCAAGATGGGCCCATGGGTGCTGGGGAGCGGTATATCGGGGTGGGCGAGCGGCGGGCTCGGCTGGCGGTGCGGCAGCAGCTGGCCGGGACGGCTCGCGTGGGGAGTCCGGAGGAGGTGGCCGACGCTCTGGTCGCGCTGCACGGGTCAGACCCCGCGACCGTGTATCTGGCCATCGGCGCGCGGCTCACGGATCCCGCGCGGACCGTCGCCGAAACCGAGCGGGCGTTGTACGAGGACCGGACCCTGGTGCGGATGCACGGCATGCGGCACACCGTGTTCGCGTTTCCGACCGAACTCACCGCGGTCGTGCACGCCTCGACCGGTATCACCGTGGCCGCCCGCGAACGGGCCGGGCTGCTCAAGGACATGGCGAAGGCCGGCGCCCCGGACGCGGCCTGGCTCAAGGAGGTCGAGGAGTCGGCGCTGGCCGCGCTCGCCCGGCGCGGGCAGGCGACGGCGACGGAGCTCTCCGAGGACGAGCCGCGGCTGCGGGAGCAGTTCGCGTACGCGGCCGGGAAGAGCTACGAGGGCGTCCACACCGTCGCGAGCCGCCTGCTGAGGGTGCTCGGTGTGGAGGGCAAGGTGGTCCGCGGCCGGCCGCTCGGCACCTGGATGTCCTCGCAGTTCCGCTGGGCGGTGGCGCCACCGCATCCCGAGCTGGATGTAGCCGGGGCCCAGGCGGAGTTGCTGCGGCGCTGGCTCGCCGTGTGCGGACCGGCCACGGAGACGGACCTGAAGTGGTGGACGGGCTGGAAGGTGACCGACGTACGCCGCGCTCTCACGGCGATCCGCGCGGTGCAGGTGACCGTCGACGAGGGCCCGGCCCACGTCGTGGACGGTGACGCCGGTCCGGTCGCGGAACCCGTGGAGCCCTGGGCCGCGTTGCTGCCCGGACTCGATCCGACGGCGATGGGCTGGCAGCAACGGGACTGGTATCTGGCACCAGCTCTGCGTCCCGCCCTGTTCGACCGCAGCGGCAACGTGGGGCCGACGGTGTGGTGGAACGGGCGGGTGGTGGGCGGTTGGGCGCAGCGGCCCGACGGGGAGATCGTCTGGCGGTTGCTGGACACGGAGGGAGTGGGACGCGAGGCGGAGGCGGCCATCGCGGCGGAGGCCGCCCGGTTGCGGGACTGGGTGGGGGCGACACGGGTACGGCCCCGGTTCCGGACGCCACTGGAGAAGGAGTTGGCGGAAGCCGCCGACTGACCGGAACACTGGTCGACGCCGACGCGGATCGGCCATGGCGCGGCCTGGCGGAGGCCCGGTCGGCCCTGGCGCGGTCGGTCGTGAGGCGGCTGGCGGGGGATCCGGGGCGGCCATGACACGGATCCGGCCATGGCGCGGCTAGCAGAGGACCCGCTCGGCAATGACACGGACCGGTCGTGACGCGTATCGCCCGCGGTACGGCGGACGCCGGCGCAGATCCAGCCACGGCGCCGACTGACGAGAGCCCCGGTCGGCCACGGCGTCGGCTGACGCGCCATGCCGGTCGGCCATGGCACCGGCAGACGGGTCACGCAGAAACAGCCGCGCACCGACCGACGAGGGACGCCCGTCGGGCGTGCTGCCGGGTGCCTCCATGAACTGGGGCCCCCGGCAGCCCGGTTCAGCGCGAGTACCGCATCAGCGCCCGCACCATGTGGCACGTGGTGTCCGACGGCGGGTGGACGCCGATCAGCTCCGCCGCGTCCCGGATCGTCTCGTTGCGGGCCTGGTTCGGCATGTAGACACCGGAGTCGAGCAGGGCGATCGCGAGCCGCATCGCCTTGAGGCGGCGGTTGTGGGTGACATACCACTCGCGGGGACGGCCCGGCGGCAACGGGCGCTTCTCCACGGGGGTGTACGGCAGGTCGAGCAGCACGGGGTGCTTCGCGGTGGACTGGGTCGGGAACGGCTTCGGCTTCAGTGCGGCAGCGGGCACAGGCATCCTCCTGTCGCGGTAAGGACGGTCACCGGGGACCCGGCGACGCCCTCGAACACTGGTTTTATTCTACCGTCCGCCACTGACAAAAGCCCCTGGCCACAAGGCTTTCGGGGGTGCTGTGACGCAGGTGGAAGACGGGTTTTCGCGTACCGTGGGCGCCATGGAGATCTGGATCAATCCGGCCTGTTCGAAGTGCCGCAGCGCCATCAGCCTGCTCGACGCGGAGGGTGCCGAGTACACCGTCCGCCGCTACCTGGAGGACGTCCCGAGCGAGGACGAGATCCGCGAGGTGCTCGAGCGGCTCGGCCTCGAACCGTGGGACATCACCCGCACCCAGGAGGCCGCCGCCAAGGAGCTCGGCCTCAAGGAGTGGGCTCGGGACGACAGTGCACGCGACCGCTGGATCGCCGCGCTCGCCGCACACCCCAAGCTCATCCAGCGCCCGATCATCACGGCGGACGACGGCTCGGCGCTGGTCGCCCGCACCGATGACGCCGTACAGGATGCTCTGTCCAGGAAGTAGCCGGGTGTGACGCAGGTTACGTGACTTGACTCCTGCGACCACTGAGTAACCTCGTTCGGTATCTCGTACATAGCGGCGTACGCTCCCCCAACTCTCAGGAGGCGCGGATGTCGCGCAGGAGAACGCTCGGTACGAAGAAGAAGGTCGCGCTGCTGGTGAGCGCGGCGGCGGTGGCGGGTGGTGGGGCCTTCGCGATGGCCAGCACCTCGAACGCCGCGACTCCGCAGACGGCGGCGGAGTCGACGGTCTGTCAGGGTCTCGCCACCGCGCTCGGCAACAACCAGCGGTTCATCGAGGGGCAACGGGCCACGCCCGACGCGCAGTCGGCGGCCCGGATCGCCAACCGGGAAGCGGTGATCGCACAGATCAAGGTGCAGCAGAAGGCGTCCGGTTGCGCGGTCGGGGAGTCGGCTCAGGACTCCCAGGCCGCCGCGGGGCAGCCCTCGCAGCCCCCGCAGGCCGCGTCCCCGTCGGCGCCCGCCGCTTCCCAGGCACCGCCCGCCTCCCAGGCCCCGCCCGCGGGGAACGCGGCCTCCGGGCAGCAGGTGTGCAACGGCTCGACCGTCACGCTGTCCGGCGAGGCCGGCGCGCCCGCCGCGTCCAGCAACCAGTTCCCGGCCGGTACGAAGCTGAAGGTCACCAACCTGGACAACAACAAGTCCACGACGGTGGAGGTCACTTCGGTCTCCGGCAGCTGTGCCCTGCTCAACAATGCGGCCTTCGAACAGGTGCGGGAACCCGGCAAGTTCCTCATCCGCCGGGCCCTGATCGAGAAGGTGGGGTGAGGCTATTCGCGTCCCTCCCCTAGGAACTCGCTGAGGCGGCGGGCCAGTTCGGGAGGTGCGGACTGCGGCAGCGCATGGTGGGAGGCGCCGGGGACCACGTCGATCTCCGCCCGCGGCAGCAGTTCGCCGGCCTGGGCCGTCACCTTGTACGCGTCATGGGTCCTGCTGTTCGCGGCCACGAGCAGCAGGACCGGCGTTTTCAGGGCGCGCAGCGCGTCGGGGGCGGGGCGTGGACCGGTGACCGGTCTGGCGGCGGGGAAGCCGGCGGCGGCCTCCTGGAGGCGGAGCCAGTCGGGGTCCAGGGCGTCCGCTCCCCCGGTCTCCCAGTCCAGGAAGGCGCGGACCCGGGCCGGCGTGGGGCGCAGCAGCATCGGCAGGGCGTGCAGCAGATACGCCGCCTTGAACCCGGCGAAGCACTGGGTCGGGTCCAGGAGGAACAGGCGGCGCATCCGCTCGGGGGCACGCAGGGCCTGGTGCAGGGCGATCCAGGCGCCGTAGGAGTGCCCGCCGAAGTCGGCCCGGGTGACGCCGAGTCCGTCGAGGAGGGCGTCCAGCCAGGCGCTCAGGTCGGCGACCGTACGGGGGTGACGGTCGGCGGCCGGTGCGCTGCGGCCCGGGGCGCCGATGAGGTCGACGGCGAGGACCCGGCGGGTGCGGGCGAGGTGGGCGGCCTGGGCGTACCAGGACGCGGAGGTCGCTCCCCCGCCGCCCGGCAGCAGGACGAGCGGGGGCGCGTCGGCCGGGCCGCACGCGTTGACGTGGGTCGTGCCGAACGGGGTGGGCACGCGCAGCGCCTCCCGGTCGGCGGGCCACTTGGCCATCACCTTGTCGTAGGCGGCCTTGAACGCGTCGCCGTCGTATCTGCCCATCGGCCCCTCCGATATTATCTCGTTCAGCGAGATACTCGATGAGCGAGATGATAGTCGGAGGGTGCACATGCCGTCCCAGGGACCCGATATGGAGATCGTCCATCTCCTGCGCGCGGTGACCGTCGAACTCGGTCTGCACAGCGCCCGGTTCGCGCAGCGCAACGCCATGCACCCGACGGACGTACGCGCCCTGATCGCCCTCATGGACGCCTCCCGGGCGGGCGAGGAGATGACGGCGGGGCGGCTCGGCGCGGAGCTCGGGCTCAACTCGGCCGGGACGACCTCGCTGATCGACCGGCTGGAGCGGGCCGGTCATGTGCGGCGGGTACGGGGGCGACAGGACCGGCGCAGGGTGGTCGTCGAGGTGGACGAACGGGCGGTGAAGCTGGGGCAGGCCTTCTTCGGGCCGCTGATCGGGCGGGCGGTGGAGCTGCTCCAGGGGTACGACGAGGCCGAACGGGCGGCGATCCGGGGGTTCTTGGCGGGGGTGCGGGACGCGGCGGCCGAGGGTGCCTGACCCCCACCCCGGACCCCCGCGCGCGAACCGGCCCCTGCTTCTCAGCCGTGCGCTCCGGCCGCCAGTACCTTCGCCTCCGTCTCGGGGGCCACGCCCACCGCCGGCCGGTCCGGGCGCTGCGGCGCCGTCCCGCCGATCTCCCGCAGCCAGCGCCAGGTGTCCGCCACCGTCTCGGTGACCGGACGGCAGCGCAGGCCCGCCGCGGCGGCGCGGGAGGTGTCCCCCTCGTGGAGGGTGGTGTGCAGGTCGGTGTCCGGCGGGACCCACACCGGCAGATCGGTCCACGGGGCGATGCCCGCGCCGAGGACGATGTCCGGGTCGGTCCAGCGCAGTTCGGCGTCCGAGCCGGTCACGGCCACGCAGGCGTCGAGGAGTTCGCCCATGGTGGTGTGGCCCCGGGGACTGACGACGTTGTACGGGCCGCTCCTCCCGGTCCCTGCGGCCTCCAGCACCCACTCCGCCAGGTCCCGGACGTCGACGTACTGGAGGGGAAGGTCCCGTGGGCCGGGCGCGAGGACCGGGCCGCCGCGGGCGATCCGGCCCAGCCACCAAGGCAGCCGGCCGATGTTCTCGTACGGGCCGAGGATCAGACCGGCCCGTACGAACAGGGAACGGTCCGGGCCGAAGGCGTCGAGCGCGGCGAGTTCACCGCCCCGCTTGTCCCGCGCGTAGTCGGTCTGGTCCGCGTCGGCGGAGGCTCCCTCCACCACGGGGGCGGCCTCGGTGTACCCGGCCGGCTGGGGCCACGTGTACACCGAGCAACTCGACACGTACGCGTACCGGTCGGCGCGGTCCCGCAGCAGCCGTGCCGCGTCCCGGACCGCACGGGGCGCCGCCGACCAGGTGTCCACGACCAGGTCCCAGGGGCCCCCTTCGGCCAGGGCCGTGAGCCCGCCGGGCGCGGTGCGGTCGCCGGGCAGCGACCGCACCCCGGCCACGGGCGCGTGCCGTCCCCGGTGGAAGACGGTCACGTCCCAGCCGTGTGCCAGGGCCGCCTCGGCGACGGCCCGGCCGACGAACTCCGTACCGCCCAGCAGAAGAAGTCTCATGCCGGTGACTGTGCCCGCCCGGGCGGCTCGGGGGAACCCTGATCTGCCGAGGGCAGACGGTCAACCGCCGGTCGGCGGGGTGTACTTGTAGCCGACCCGCCGCACGGTCTGGATCGCGCCCCGGAAGTCCGCGCCCAGCTTGCGGCGCAGCCGGGCGATGTGGACGTCGACGGTACGGCCGTCGCCCACGTGGCCGTAGCCCCAGACGGTGGTGACCAGCTGGTCGCGGGTGTGCACCCGGTGGGGGTGCTGGACGAGGTGGGCGAGGAGCTCGAACTCCAGGTAGGTGAGGTCGAGTTCGCGGCCGTTCACCTCGGCGGTGCGCTGCACGGTGTCGATCCGCACGAGCGGGGCGTCGGTGTCCGTGACCTCGGGTTCCTGCGGGAAGGGCGGGTGCTGGTCGGCCGGGACGAGCACCAGGTAGCCGATCATCGGAGGCTGGCCCGGCAGGGTGGGCAGGGTGTGCTGGGGCGCGGGCAGCCAGGTGGCGCCCGGGGGGAGGAACTCCGCCATGTACGGGACCTCGTCCGGGCCGACGGCTCGGAGCCGGTGCCGTGTGCCGTTCTCGGACGGGGTGGGAAGGGTGGCGGTGGAGAGGGAACGAGGGGTTGCCATGAGGTCAGCTCTTTCGCGCGAGAGGGTCGTCGGAGGACGTACGTCTGCGCGCTGGCCGAAGGCCGGGATGTACGGCTTTAGAGGGCCGGCGCGTTCATCGCGCGGCAACACACCCGGTCGAAGTCGTGGTGCTGACGGGAAGGCCAGAAGGGCTCAAGGTCATGGCGACCCGTCGCGATGCACTTCCGGTAGCTGGCCATGAGGTCATTGAAGCAGACGTCGGCCGCCAAGAGGAGCCTCCTCTCACTGCTCGGACACTTCCTTGGCGTGAAATGTGCGTGACCCGCCTCCCGCAGCGCCTGCTCACCGCCGGTAACGCGCCGAGGGGCGCCCACCGTGGCCGGTGGACGCCCCTCGGGAGAGCGGTGGGGATCAGACCTGGCCGGCCTTCTCCAGCGCGGAGCAGCAGGTGTCGACGATCAGACGCGTCACGACGTACGGGTCGACGTTGGCGTTCGGGCGGCGGTCCTCGATGTAGCCCTTGCCGTCCTTCTCGACCTGCCACGGGATACGGACCGAGGCGCCGCGGTTGGAGACGCCGTAGGAGTACTCGTTCCACGGGGCGGTCTCGTGCAGGCCGGTCAGGCGGTCGTCGATGCCGGCGCCGTAGTTCTTGACGTGGTCGAGCGGCTTGGAGCCCTCGCCCAGCGACTCGGCGGCGGTGATGATCGCCTCGTAGGTCTCGCGCATCGCCTTGGTGGAGAAGTTGGTGTGCGCGCCCGCGCCGTTCCAGTCGCCCTTCACCGGCTTCGGGTCCAGGGTCGCGGCGATGCCGAAGTCCTCGGCGGTGCGGTAGAGCAGCCAGCGGGCCACCCACAGGTGGTCGGAGACCTCCAGCGGGGAGACGGGGCCGACCTGGAACTCCCACTGGCCGGGCATGACCTCGGCGTTGATGCCGGAGATCGCGAGGCCCGCCTTGAGGCAGTTGTCGAGGTGCGCCTCGACGACGTCACGGCCGAAGATCTCGTCCGCGCCGACACCGCAGTAGTAGCCGCCCTGCGGGGCCGGGAAGCCGCCCTTGGGGAAGCCGAGCGGGTAGCCGTCCTTGAAGAACGTGTACTCCTGCTCGATGCCGAAGATCGGCTCCTGGGCGGCGAACTTCTCGGCGACCTCGGTGAGCGCGGCACGGGTGTTGGACTCGTGCGGCGTCATGTCGATGTTGAGGACCTCGCACATCACGAGGATGTCGTCGCCGCCGCGGATCGGGTCGGGGCAGGAGAAGACCGGCTTGAGGACACGGTCCGAGGAGTGGCCTTCGGCCTGGTTCGTGGAGGACCCGTCGAAACCCCAGATCGGCAGCTCGGCACCCTTGGCGTCGTCCGCCAGGATCTTCGTCTTGGAACGGAGCTTGGCCGTCGGCTGGGTGCCGTCGATCCAGATGTACTCAGCCTTGAAGGTCACGGGCCACTTCCTTCGGGGATGTGTCTACGCACTGCGGGTGCTGCGGCGCTGCGGCACTGAAACGCCGCCTCTCGGTGCCCGCGAGCCTGTCAACAGGCGATTTCCCGGTCATTGCTCGAATGTGAACCCCGTGTTACCTGGTGGTGCTGTGGCGCGATTCACTGTGTGAGCGCGGCGAGGAGGGCATACGCGCGCGGCAGTGGGGTGTACCTGGCACCACCCCCCGACCCTGCGGCCAGGCCCAGTGACCCGCGTCGCCCGCTCGACCAGACTGGCCGTATGACCATGGAGACGCGGAACGGCAGCTGGGGTTCGAGGGTGCGGGACACGGGGCTGGCGGCTGTACGGGGGTTCGCGCTGGCGCTGGTGTCGCTGCCGGGGGCGGTCCTCGGGTTCACGCTCAGCCTGGTGTCCATCGCCCTCGTCCCGGTGGGGATCGGGGCCTTCACGACCCCCTGGGTGCTGACGGGCGTGCGCGCCTTCGCGGACTGGCGGCGGGTGCTCGCGGCCGAGTGGAGCGGGGTGCGGATCCCGTCGGCGTACCGGCCGATACCCAAGGACGCCAACACCTGGGCACGCACCTACGCGATGCTGCGCGACCCGGCGACCTGGCGGGATCTGCGGTGGCTCCAGGTGGACATGACGGCCGGGTTCGTGACGGCACTGCTGCCGGCGGTGCTCGTGTTCTATCCGCTGGAGGGGCTCGCGGTCGCGGCCGGGCTGTGGCGGCCGTTCGCGGAGCTGGGCGGCTACTGGTACGGCTTCGTACACGTCACCGACCAGGCCTCGGCGCTCGCCGCGGGCGCCCTCGGCATCGCCCTGCTGGCCCTCGCCTCCCTCGCGCCCCGCCTGCTGACCGTCCACTTCCGGCTCACCCGGGCCGTACTCGGCGCCGGGCAGGGCGAGCTGGCCGAACGCGTCCGCATCCTCACCGAGACCCGGCGGGACGCCGTCGACACCTCCGCGGCCGAACTGCGGCGCATCGAGCGGGACCTGCACGACGGGGCGCAGGCCCGCCTGGTCGCCATGGGCATGGATCTCGGCACCATCGAGATGCTCCTCGACAAGGACCCCGCGCAGGCGAAGCGGCTCCTCGCGCAGGCCCGGCAGTCCTCCGTGGACGCCCTCGCCGAACTGCGCGACCTGGTGCGCGGCATCCATCCGCCGGTACTGGCGGAGCGTGGACTGGGCGACGCGGTAAGGGCGTTGGCGCTCAGGATGCCGGTCCCGACGGAGGTGGGCGTGGACCTTCCGGGCCGCGCGGAGGCACCCGTGGAGTCGGCCGCCTACTTCGCCGTCAGTGAGGTGCTCACCAACGCGGTCAAGCACTCGGGCGCCGACCGGATCTGGATCGACCTGCATCACGTGGAAGAAGGAGCGGGGATGCTGCGCATCAGCGTCACCGACAACGGCCGGGGCGGCGCGGTCGTCGCGACCGGTTCCGGCCTGGCCGGAGTCGAGCGGCGGCTGGGTACATTCGACGGCGTCCTGGCCGTCAGCTCACCCGCGGGCGGCCCCACCATGGTGACCATGGAGATCCCTTGCGCGTAGTCCTGGCCGAAGACCTCTTCCTGCTGCGCGACGGCCTCGTCCGGCTCCTGGAGGCCCACGGCTTCGAGATCGCCGCGGCCGTCGAGAGCGGGCCCGAGCTGACCCGCGCGCTGGCCGAGCTGGCACCGGACGTCGCCGTGGTCGACGTGCGCCTGCCGCCCACGCACACCGACGAGGGCCTGCAGTGCGCGCTGAACGCCCGGCGGGACAGACCCGGACTGCCGGTGCTGGTGCTCTCCCAGCATGTGGAGCAGCTGTACGCGCGCGAGCTGCTGGCCGACGGCACCGGCGGGGTGGGGTATCTGCTCAAGGACCGGGTGTTCGACGCCGAGCAGTTCGTGGACGCCGTACGGCGGGTCGCGGCGGGCGGTACGGCGATGGACCCGCAGGTGATCCAGCAGTTGCTGAGCCGGCGGGCGGCGGACGACCAACCGCTCGCCCGGATCACGCCCCGTGAGCGCGAGGTGCTCGAACTGATGGCGCAGGGGCGGTCGAACGCGGCGATCGCCGGCAAGCTCGTCGTCACAGAACGGGCCATCGCCAAGCACACCGCCAACATCTTCGCCAAACTGGGCCTTGAGGTGTCGGACGACGACAATCGCCGCGTTCTGGCGGTGCTCGCGTTCCTGGACCGGGGCCGGTGAGCAGACCTTCATTCTCTGTAACTCCTGCTGCTCAGGGGGCTATTGCCACCCGAAGGCCCGGCAAACCTCTGATTTGTTTGTGGGACGGCTGAACACCCATGGGACGCCCTGCGTATGGGAGGGCGCCGCTTCACTCCTGTCGGGCGCCTCGATAGCCCCGAAAAAGGAAGTCAGAGGAGTTCCATGGGACGCAATACACGTAAACGCCGCTCGTCGATGGCCAACAAGGCCATAGCCGCGTCGGCGGCCCTAGCGCTCGGTGGGGGCGGGCTGATCTGGGCGAACTTCTACGCTTCGGCGCACGAGTCCAACAGCAACGGCTGGTCGCAGAACCAGACCAAGGCCGCCGCCGCGCAGGTGGCGACCATCTCGTGCCCCGACGTCGGTCAGAAGCTGACGAACGTGCCTCAGAACGCGCGTCAGGGGGTGGCCACCGAACTGGCCAACCTGGACAAGCAGATCACCGAGGCCTACGCCAGGCTCGCCTCGACGCGACAGGCCCAGGCGGGTGACTCGGGCTTCGTCCAGAACGCCATCGTCGGCCCCCTGAAGGAGAAGCGGGCGGCCACGATCGACCGGATCCGCATCGACATCCAGCGGGTCGGGGGCCAGTTCAACAGCTCGCTCAGCCAGTTGGCGGCCTGCACCACGCAGAACGCTCAGACGAACGCCGGCCAGGCCGGTGGCCAGCAGCAGAACGGCGGTCAGCAGCAGGGCGGCCAGCAGCAGAACGGCGGTCAGCAGCAGGGCGGCCAGCAGCAGGGTGGCCAGCAGAACGGCGGCCAGCAGCAGGGTGGCCAGCAGGGCAACGGCGGACAGGGCGGCAACGGCCCGGTCGCGGCCGACTTCGTGGACATCACCAAGGTCCAGGGCGGCAGCGCCCAGATCGGTGTGGGCGCGAACGGCCTGCCCGCCAACGGCAACTCGGGCTCGCGGGGCAGCTTCACCACCAAGTGCGGCACCAACGCGAACAAGAACCACAACACGGACAACGTGATCGTGGCTCCCGGTGTCGCCAACGGCGCCCACCACCTGCACGACTACGTCGGCAACCAGAGCAACGACGCTTTCGCGAGCGACCAGGAACTGGCGGCGGCCCAGACCACCTGCCAGAACCAGGGCGACAAGTCCTCGTACTTCTGGCCGGTGCTGCGACTGCAGAACGGCACGCAGGACTTCGACCAGAACGCCGACGGCGGTGGCAAGGAAGGCAACGTCGGCAAGATCCTGCAGGCCTCCCAGGCGCAGATCAAGTTCGTCGGCAACAAGAAGGGCAACGTCGTCGCGATGCCGACCGCCCTGCGCATCATCACCGGTGACGCCAAGGCCTTCGTCAACGGCAACGCCAACGCCAACGTGAACTGGTCCTGCACCGGCTTCGAGAACAAGGTGCAGCTGCACGACAAGTACCCGATCTGCCCGCAGGGCAGCCAGGTGGTACGCACGACCGACTTCCAGAGCTGCTGGGACGGTCAGAACATCGACAGCGCCAACCACCGCACCCACGTGGCGTTCGCCGCGGCGGACGGCAGCTGCGCCAACGGCTTCAAGGCGATCCCGCAGCTCCAGGTCCGGCTCGTCTACAACGTCCCGGCCCCGAAGCTCCAGAACGGCACGGTCGTCAACCCGTACGCGGTGGACACCTTCCCGGAGAACCTGCACAAGCCGATCACCGACCACAACGACTTCATCAACTTCTTCTCCCAGAACACGATGAACCAGATGGTCAACTGCATCAACACCGGCAAGAAGTGCCAGTGACGCACTGAGAAAGCCGGCGGTGAGAATCTCTCACCGCCGGCTTTCGCGTGTCCGCGTCCTCAGTGGGCCGAGTGCGTGGCGCCCATCTTCGAGTGGTCCGTGCCCTCCTCGATGTCCCCGCCGAGCGTCTTGCGCAGCACCGTCACCGTCTTGGTGGTGTCACCGACGGCGACCCACTTGCGGCCGACCAGGAAGTGACCGCCGTAGTCCTTGGCGCCGTTGATCCACTCGCGCTGGCCGCGGTCGGTGGCGAAGGTGGCGAGGATGAACTTGCCGTCGGCGTCCTTGGCCTTCTTGCACACGGCCTGGCGCAGTTCGTCGGCGTCGATCTGGATGTTGGGCGTGCACTTCACCTCGGCGGCCAGGTGCTCCAGGCTGCCGGTGGCCGCCGACGGCACCGCGGCGGCGGCCTTCGCGTCACCGCCGGATCCGCAGCCCGCCAGCGCCAGCACCGCGGCCGCGCCGGTCAGCGCGAGCATCGGTCGGGTCAACCTCATCTGTTCCTCCGGTCACGGGGTCAGCTCGGACGGGCCCCGGCGGGGGTCCGTCTCCTCCCATACGGCTGTGGGGCGCGGGACGCTCAAATCCTGGTGTCGTCGCGGGTACGGCTGTGCGAAAGTGTGCCGGTGAACGAGGACTGGGAAAAGCGAGTGACCGCCGCGTGGGACACCTTCGACGACTTTCCCGAGGAGCGTGCGGCCGAGTTCCGGGTCGTGATCGACGCGCTCGTGGCCGAGCTGCCGGACGACAGCCCGGACGGTCCGTTCGAACGGGCCTGCGCCTGGGACTCGACGGGGCACTCGGACATGGCGGCCCCGCTGTACCGGGAGGCGCTCGCGAAGGGGCTGCGCGGGTACAAGGGGCGGCGCGCCAAGATCCAACTGTCGAGTTCCCTGCGGAACATCGGGCAGGCGGAGGAGGGCGTCAAGCTGCTCACGCCCGAACTGGACGGCCCGTCCGACGAGTTGGACGATGCCGTACGGGCCACGCTCGCCCTGTGTCTGTCCAGCCTCGGCCGCGACCGCGAGGGGCTGTCGCTGGTCCTGGGCGCGCTCGCCCCCCATCTGCCGCGCTACCAGCGGTCGATGGCCAACTACGCGCGCGCCCTGGTCGAACCGGAAAGCTGATCCACCCGGGCGGCGGTGACCAACCGACGATTCGCTCGTTCTGCTGAACGTGCAGTCACAGGATGTCGCCCCGCGCCCCGCACCCGCCTCCGGCTCCGCCGCCGACCCCGTCGTCGATGTCGAGCAGGCCGAGGCCGCACTGGTCGAGCACTACCCCCGGCTGGTCCGGCTCGCCTATCTGGTACTGCCGCCGGGCCTCGGCCGGGGCCGGCGGGTCCTGACCGCGCACGCCCTCACCCAGCGTGCCCTGCCGCGGGGCCGGACCGCGACGCCCGTGATCCCGGCCCAGTCGGGCGGCCGCGAGGGCGACCCCGGCTACGCCTTCGTCCGCCTCCAGGTGGTGCGTACGGCCCTGGAGGCCGGCCTGCCGCTCAGGCGCAGGGCGTGGCCCAAGCGCTCCCAACTCCCGCCGCTGCTCCCCCAGGTGTGGGGCCTGAGGTTCTTCCCGCGCTCCGGCGGCGCCGACGAACTCGCCCTGGACCAGCGCCTGTCGGCCATGTCGGGTCCGGCCCGCGCCGCCTATGTCCTGCGCGGCCTGGAGAAGCTCGCCGACGGCGACGTACGGGAGCTGCTGACGGCGGCCGGCGTGGCCGACGTGGGCGCGGCGCTCGACGAGGCCGCCGGTGCCGAGGACCGGTACGCCCTCCTCGACTCCCCCGAGTTCGACCCCTGTTCGCTCCAGGCCCGCCCCACCGACCTGATGCGGCGCAGGCAGCACATGAAGGCCGCGCTCGCCGCCGCGGCGGCCGTGGCCGTGTGCGGGGCGCTGCTCGGCATGCCCGGCGACGGCTGGGGTCCCGACGGCGCCGCCGCGCCCCCCTACGCGCAGAACCCCGCCGCCCGGGCCGCCCTGAACCCGGCCCTGCTGCTCAAGGTCCCGGCCGCCGCGTGGGAGTCCTCGGCGCGCACCGACTTCTCGGTGTGGCCCGCGCGCGGTGACCTCACCGGCGACAGTGCCCTGCTGCGCCGCGCCCTCGCCGTCTGGGCCCGTCCCGGCGAGAGTGTCCAGGTCTCCGCGACCCCCGGCACCCCGTCGGGCGGCCCCTCCGGCCCGCCGCAGCTCCTGTACGCGGGCACCGTCGACAACGCGCGCGTGGTGCTCCTGTACGACGGTCTGCGCATCGTCCGCTACGCCGAGCCGCGGGACGACACCAAGGGAGCCGCCCTCGACTTCGCCCGGGTCGACAGCGCGGACCGGGCCGGGGCGGGCGCGGTCGTCCTGGGCCGGGCCGACGGCAACATCCGCTATCTGACGGCCCCTTGGGTGACGAAGGCGGCCGAGCGGGACCTGCTGAAGCCGGGCTCCGGCGCCATGGACCTCCCGCTGACCGGCGGCGCCACCGCGCCGATGGCCGGCCCCGCGCAGAGCGGCGCCTGCACCTCCTGGAACGTGCTCCAGCTGACGGACGCGTCCGGCACCCGGCTGCTGACCGACCTCGGCGAACTCGTCCCGGCCCGCCTCACCACCGGCCGCCCCGGGTCCGTGAAGGACGCCTCCGGAGCCGGGGGCCTGCGCGCCTGGGCGCCGTACGCCTGCTCGCTCGGTGCGATGCGCTCCTCGGGCGTGCGCAGTGTGAACGCCTGGGCCTACGCCGCGCAGCCGCTGCCCGACGCGAGCGGGACGGCCGACTGGGTGTGCACCCGGGCCGAGACCTGGCAGGGCGGCGGGGAGCGGGTGCTGGCCCAGTTCCACACCCCGGGCTCGACCTACGGGGCGGTCGCGGCGAAGGCCGCGAACGTGCCGGCGTGCGGGGCGAAGGATCCGCAGGTGCTGGCCGGGGTGCTGTGGAAGTCGGGGGCCGGATCCTGGTACCTGCTGGCGGCGGGGAGCCGGGGGACGTCGTCGATCAGCGCGACGGGCGGGGTCACGGGTTCCGCCCGGGGCAACCTGCTGGCGGTGCGGGCGCAGCAGGGCGGCCAGGCCGAGCTGAAGGGGATCCTGGAGGACGGGCGGGCGGTCAGCGGACTGCGGTAGGGCGTCGTCCCCATGTGATCGACTGGTGCCGGACATGTGAACACCGCTGGCAGATCCGGCCCGTTCGAGGCCGGATCCGATCGGTAAGGTGTTCGCATGACAACCGGGGTCCGTCGAAGAATGGGAGTCGAGGAACGGCGTCAGCAGTTGATCGGCGTCGCCCTCGAACTGTTCGCCCGTCGCTCGCCCGACGAGGTCTCCATCGACGAGATAGCGTCGGCGGCCGGTATCTCGCGGCCACTGGTCTACCACTACTTCCCCGGCAAACTCAGCCTGTACGAGGCGGCGTTGAAGCGGGCCGCGCAGGATCTGGCGAGCCGGTTCGAGGAGCCGCACGAGGGTTCGCTGGGCGGCCGGCTGCTGCGGGTGATGCGCCGGTTCTTCGACTTCGTGGACGAACACGGGCCGGGTTTCTCGGCGTTGATGCGCGGTGGGCCCGCCGTGGGCTCGTCGGCGACGAACGCGCTCATCGACTCCGTACGGCAGGTCGCCTACGAACAGATCCTGTCGCATCTGCGCGTGGACGATCCGCCCGCGCGACTGGAACTGGTCGTCCGCTCCTGGATCTCGCTCGTCGAGTCGACGGCCCTGCTCTGGCTGGACGGCCGACGCATCCCGCGCGCCGAGCTGGAGTTGAAGCTCGTGCACGACTTCGCGGCGCTGGCCGCGGTGAGCGCGGCCTTCGACGAGGAGATGACCGCGCTGCTGCGCCACATGCTCAAGGACGAGCCGAACGACGGCCCGTTCACCGACCTCGCCGCCCGGCTGATCTCCCTGGCCTCCTAGAGCACGGCCTTGGTGTAGGAGGCGTCCAGGTCGCGCACCTCGGCGGAGAGGTGCACGGTGAGGCCGTCCACGGGCCCGACATGCTTGCGCAGCAGTTCCACGACGGCCTCGGTGAGCTTCGCCTTGGTCTCCTCGGACCGTCCTGCGAGCAGGGCCAGCGTGACGTTCACGATCGCGTGGTTCTCCTTCTCACCGCCGACCGCCTCGTCCTCGCTGCGCAGCACCCGGGTCTTGCACGCCTCGAGCTTCGCGGCCGCCGTCTCCACCACGACCGGGTGCAGCGCCAAAGCGAACTCCTCCCAGTCGACATGGTCGAGATGCGGGGAGCGTTCGACGGTGATCTGCGGCATGGGCACTCCTGTTCTACGGCGACACAGGTCACCCTAGCCGCAGCGCCAGCATCGCGATGTCGTCCTCCCGGTCGTGACCGAAGGTGTCCAGGAGGGTGTCGCACAGCGCGTCCAGTCCGGGCAGGGCGCCCGAGGAGGCCGCGCGCAGCTGTTCCAGGGAGGCCGTGAGGTCGGTGCCCCGGGTCTCGATGAGACCGTCGGTGACCATGAGGAGCCGGTCGGTGGGTTCGAGGAACAGCTCGGTGGCCGGCGGATGGGGCAGGCCGACCCCGAGCAGCGGGCCCGACGCCTCGGCGTAGTCGGCGGTGCCGTTGTCGCGGACGATCAGCGGCGGGATGTGACCGGCGTTGGCGATCCGGGTGCGCCCGGTGTCCGGGTCGATCAGGGCCAGACAGACGGTGGCCGTGGTGTCGGGGTGGTAGCGCCGCAGTGTCCGGTCGAGGCGCTCGGCGAGCACGGCCGGGTCGCTCTCGTCGACGGCGTAGGCGCGCAGCGCGTGCCGGAGCTCGACCATGACGGTCGCCGCGTCCAGCGAGTGCCCGACGACGTCGCCGACCGCGGTGAGCACGCCCTCGTCGACGCGCAGCGCGGCGTAGAAGTCGCCGCCGATCTCGGTCTGCCGGGAGGCGGGGACGTACCGGACCACTACGTCCATGCCGGGCAGCTCGGGCAGCTTGTGCGGCTGGGGCAGGAAGCTGTGCTGGAGGGTGAGGGCGACATGCCGCTCGACCTTGTACATGAGCAGCGGCTCGGCGGCCAGCGCGGTGGCCTGAGCGAGCTGGGCCAGCAGGGCCTCGCCCTCCAGGCCCACCCTGCGCATCCCGCGCGCAGGCGCGGCCAGGCACACCGGGGCCCGGCCGTCCTGGGTGACGACGAGCGCGAGGCGGGCGTCGTGCTCGACGCCGGGCCGGAAGAACCCGGCGGGCCACAGCGGCGCCGGCACGGTGGTGAGCTGCACTCCGGCCTGCCCCCGGGTGAGCCGGCGCAGCAGGGTGGCCACGGCCCGGTCGGCGTCGTCGTCGGGCAGCGCGACGGGGATGCGGTCGCGGGACAGGCCGCGGTAGAGCATGTCGTCCTGGTCGAGGACGAAGACGGCGGCGGGGGTGCCGGTGAGCCGCGAGACGCCCTCGGCGGCCGCGTCGGACAGTTCCTGGAGGGTGCGCGCCGACTGGATGGTGACGATCGTCTCGGACAGCAGGGTGAGCCGTCGTACCAGTGCCCGGTCGCCGGCCCGCAGTTGCGCGTTGCGTACGGCGGCCCGGACGACGGCCTCGATCTCCAGGGGCTCGGCGGGCACCTTCAGATAGGCCTCGACGCCGGTGTCCATGCCCGCGCAGTGCACGGCGGGGGGCACGGCGGAGGCCGAGAAGTGCACGACGGGCATCCCGGCCGTGTGCGGGCGTTCCTTGAACAGCCGGCACAGGTCGAAGCCGCTCATGTCGGGCAGCCCCACGTCGACCAGCGCCACGTCCGGCAGGGTGCCCTTGAGCAGCCGTGTCTCGAGTTCGGCGAGGGCCTCGCCGCCGGTGGCGACCGGTACGACCCGGTGTCCGGCACGGCTCAGCACGGTGCCCACGGCGTACCGGCTGGCCTCCACGTCGTCCACGACCAGCACGGTCGTGCCGGTCAGCTTGCCTTGTGCGTCCATCTGTCACCCCTCGGGCAACACCGGTGGAGCAGACCGGGGTTCGGGGCCTGCTCCACCAAGGTAATGCCTTCAGCTAGGGATGGCGGACGAAAATGGCCACGGTTCGTGCCGGAACGGCGAACGTGCCCGATTTCTTCTCGTAGGACGCCTCCTTGACGGTAGAGTCCGCCCCCGCCGCCTGCACGGGGTGCAGCCGGTAGGTGCTTCCGGCAAGGGCGTCGACCCGCTGTCCCTGTGCCTTCGGCGTCGCGTTGAAGACGACGACCAGGTCGCCGAGCTCCATCGTGATCACACCGGGTGTCTCCTCCTCTCCGGACAGCGGGAAGGACAGCCGCGACTGCACCTGGTCCGCCGTGCCGAGCGAGAACGCCTGCTCCGTCGTACGGATCCTCAGCAAATCCCGGTACGCGGCCGACGCCCCCTCGATCTGCGCGCAGCCGACCTTCACCGAGCCCAGCAGCGGCCTGGCGTACGGCCACTTGGACGCGTTGTCGGCCGCCGGGGGCAGTCCGCGGCCGAAGCCGTTGCCGTCCTGGCAGTTCCAGTGGATCGCGTTGAACCAGTCGCCGCTGTCGAAGGAGTTGCGGTCCAGGGACTTGGACCGCAGCAGGTCGGTACCGGCCTGGGAGAGCGCCGGGCCCTGCGAGAGGGCCGCCGTGGCCAGGGCGAGGACCTGCATCCGGGCCCGGTCGGAGGCGCTGGTGCCGGCGGGCAGTTTGTACGTCAGCGCGTCGAACAGGGACTCGTTGTCGTGCGCGTCGGCGTAGGCGAGGGCGTCACCGGGCGCCTGCGCGTATCCGGCGGGCTGCCCGTTGTAGTCGACCTGGGCGCCGGTGACCTCCTTGCCGTCGCTGTCGGTGAAGCGGTATGTCGCGAGGTTGCCGGACAGACCCACCTTGATGAGGTCCTGGTAGTGGAGCAGGCGCGCCTTCTGTTCCTGCGACGTCCCGTTCGCGGTGGACGCGTTGGGGTCGGTGTACAGCCCGGACGCGAAGCCCTGGACGCCGGGGTCCTCGTCGAAGGGGCCGCCGCCGCGTACGGCGTCACGGGCGCGGTCGGAGAAGGTCGCGATCCCGGTCCCGGCCATGTTCTTCTGCGTGGCCTGCACGAAGCGGGCGTCGTCGGCGACCTCACCGAAGTTCCAGCCCTCCCCGTAGAGGATGATCTTCTTTCCGTCGACGCCGTCCTTCTTGGGGGTCAGCGCGTCCAGGGCCCTGCGTACGGCGAGGATGTTGGCCTTGGGGTGGTGGCCCATGAGGTCGAAGCGGAAGCCGTCGACCTTGTACTCCCTGGCCCAGGTGACGACCGAGTCGACGACCAGCTTGCCCATCATGGCGTTCTCGGTGGCCGTGTTGGCGCAGCAAGTGCTGTTGGCGACCGAGCCGTCGGCGAGGAGCCGCTGGTAGTAACCGGGGACGATCCGGTCGAGCACGCTCGTCGCGGCCTGCCCGCTCGCCGCGGTGTGGTTGTAGACGACGTCCATGACGACCCTGAGGCCGTCGTCGTTCAGGGACTTGACCATCTTGCGGAACTCGACCGTACGGCCGGTGCCGTCCGGGTCGGTCGCGTACGAACCCTCCGGGACGGTGTAGTGGTACGGGTCGTAGCCCCAGTTGTAGGCGTCCTTCGCGGCGGCCTTGGCCACGCACTCCTGCTGCCGGTCGGAGTCGGCCGGGTAGGAGGCGAGGTCGCAGTCGGGGGTGGCCTGGTCCTCCCGGCGTTCGGGAATGGTGGCGATGTCGAAGGCGGGCAACAGGTGCACGTAGCTCGTCCCCGACTTCGCGAGCTCTCGCAGGTGCTTCGAGCCGTCGCCGCCCTTGTCGGTGAAGGCGAGATAGGTGCCCCGGTCCTTCGCGGGCACGGTCCCGTCCGCCACCGAGAAGTCCCGGATGTGCAGCTCCTGGATCTCGGCGTCCTTGAGGGGCACGGCCTTCGGCTTGGTGTACGTCGCCCAGCCGCCCGGCGCGAGGGACCTGTCGTCCAGGTCGACGACGAGGCTGCGCTCGGAGTCGGTGGTGAGGGCCACCGAGTAGGGGTCGGTCACCTTGTTGGTGACGACCTTCCCGACGCTGGGCGCCCATACCTTCACGACGTACCGGTAGGGCTTGCCCTTCCAGGACGCCGGGCCGGTGACGGACCAGACGCCGGTGGCGGAGTCGCGTCTCATGGCGACCGTGGAACCGCCGAGTTCGAGCTTCACCGACTGCGCGGTCGGCGCCCAGACCGCGAGCGTCGGGCGCCCCTTGCTGAACGTCGGCCCGAGGTCCGCGGCCGTCGCCTTCGGGTACAGGTCGTCGAGCACGCCGGCGATCTGGACTCCCGTCACCGCCAGCACGGCTCCGTTGGCGGCCCGTTGGGAGGCGACGAGCTGACCGCTGAGGGCTTCCTTCACGCGATCGCGGTCACGCGGGTCGACGGACCAGGCCGTGTAGTCCTTCAGATGCGGGAACTTCGCCTTCTGCGCGTCCGTGAGGGCGGTCCTGGTGAGTCGCAGCCACCGCTCGTCGTCGCTGGTCAGGGCTCCGCCCTGGACGGCGATCGAGCCGTCGTGGGAGTACAGCAGCTGTGTGGAGGCCGCCGCCTCGGAACCGTTCCAGGCGACCGTGTTCCGGTCGAGCCAGACCGCCTTGGACGTGGTGAGGTCGAGCGCTGCGGCGGACCCGGCGGGCTGCGGGAGCAGGTACTTGTCCTGGCCGTTCAACAGCCACACCTCGTGACCGTTCGCCGTGAGATCCAGGGACTGGTCGGTGGGCAGGTCCTTCGCGTCGCCCTTGTGGATGATGTAACTGAGGCTCGTGGCACCGTCGTTGAGGGGCACCTCGTAGACCGCGCCGTAGGCGTCGGTCCGCACCGGCTCCAGCGGCTTCGACCAGTCGGTGGGGTTCGCGGCGCCCGTCCAGACGTGCAGACCCCAGCCGTCGTAGTTCCCGTCGGCGCGGTGGTAGTGGACGACCGCCTTGCTCTTGTCCTGCGCCGGGTAGTCGGGCCGCTCGGTCCGTACGGCGTCCTTGCCCTGCTCGATCCACACCTCGCCGGTCTTCGTGACGTCGATCGTGCGGTCGGCGGAGACGTCCTTGTCGCCGTCCTTGTCGATGACGAGGAAGCCGACGTTCGAGGCGCCGGGCTTCAGCTTGACGTAGGCGAAGGCGCCGTACGCGTCCCTGCCGACGAAGGGGTGGCTGTCGGGCCAGGTGGTGGACTCGCCGTCGGCCAGGTCGCCCCAGGCGTACAGACCCCAGTCGGCGTAGTCGCCGTCGGTGCGCTTGTAGTGGACGACCGCGTAGTCGCGGGAGGAGGCGGTCGGGGTCTCCTCGACGGGCGGGGTGCCGGTCTCCGAGGAGGCGGTGGCACTGGCCGTGCGCCCGGCCGAGTCGATCACGACCGCCTTGTAGCGCAGGGCGGTCGCGGCCGGTACGGCCTTGTCGATGACCTGCGTGACCTTGTAGGGCGCGTGGTCGGCGGAGCCCAGCGTCCGCCACTCGCCGTTGCCGACCTGCGCCGCGAAGACGACCCGGTCGAGGCGTCCGCCGGCCACGTCGGCGGTGAGCTCGACGGTTCCGGTGGCTCCGGCGGCCGGGGCCTTGAGGGCGAGCGTCGGCTCGGTGGCGGGCTCGGCGGGCTTGCCGGCCGCCTTGAGGACGATCGCGGAACCGGCGGGGACGGTGACGGTGATCTTCTTGTCGGCGTCGGAGGTGACGCTCGGGGCACCGCCGTAGACACCCTTGAAGGCCATGTCCGCCGAACCGGTCGCGAAGGTGGCCGACTTGGCCTCGCCCGCGTTGTTGAAGGCGACGACGTACTCGGTGCCGGTCTTCGCGTCGGTGCGCGAGAAGGCGTACACCCCCGCCCCGTCCGCCGCGTACCGCTCCTCCTGGACGCCGTCCGCCAGCGCCGGGTCGGTTTTGCGGAGCTTCGCCAGTTCCGCGATCTGCCGGTACAGCGGCGCGCTCGTGTCGTACGCGTCGCTCGTGTGCGTGCGGTCGGTGCCGATCTCGTCGTCGTCGAGGTAGTCGGCCGTCTTGGACGCGAACATCGTCTGGCGGGCGTCCTTGTCACCGCCGGCGCCGGTGAAGCCCTGTTCGTCGCCGTAGTAGACGACCGGGTTGCCGCGGCTGAGGAACATCAGCTCGTTGGCGAGCCGGTCCTTGGCGAGCAGTTCGGCGTCGGTGGCCTTCGGGTTGTCCTGGTTCAGGAAGTACCCGATGCGGCCCATGTCGTGGTTGCCGAGGAAGGTGACCTGCTCGTAGGCGTTGGCCTTGTCGGTCGTGTACTTGTAGTCGTCTCCGAAGACCTTCGCGAGGGACTGTGCGCTGCCGCCCTGGGAGGCGTACTGCCGGGCGGCCTCCTGGAAGGGGAAGTCGAGCGTGGCGTCGAGACGGCCCTGGGTGACGTACGGCGAGGTGATCGACGTGTCGGCGGAGTAGACCTCGCCGAACATGAAGAAGTTCTTCCGGCCCTGCTTTGCCGCGTAGGCGTCGAGGGCCGTGGCCCACTGGGTCCAGAACTCCATGTTCACGTGCTTCACGGTGTCGATCCGGAAGCCGTCGATGCCGAAGTCCCTGACCCAGCGCTGGTAGATCCGCTCCATGCCGGAGACGACCTCGGGGCGCTCGGTCCACAGGTCGTCGAGGCCGGAGAAGTCACCGTAGGTCGTGGACTCACCGGCGTAGGTCGAGTCGCCGCGGTTGTGGTACATCGCCGGGTCGTTGAGCCAGGAGGGGACCTTGGCGCCCGTGCCGGTGACCGTCGGTGTGCGCGGGAAGGAGTCGGCGTCCACCGCCGGGAACTTGCGGGCGCCGGACGCGTAGTCGGCGTCGTCGAACGGCTCCCCGTCCTTCGTCAGATAAGGGAAGGCGCCCTTGGACAGGTAGTCGTAGGACTTCTCCTCGTAGTCGACGACGTCGGCCGTGTGGTTGGTGATGACGTCGAAGAAGACCTTCATGCCCTTGGCGTGGGCCTTGGAGATCAGGGTCTCCAGATCCTTGTTGGTGCCGAAGTGGGAGTCGACCTGGGTGAAGTCCGTGATCCAGTACCCGTGATAGCCGGCGGAGGCGTTGCTCCCCGTCCCCTGCACGGGCCGGTTTTTGAAGATCGGGGCCATCCAGATGGAGGTGGTGCCGAGCCCCTTGATGTAGTCGAGCTTCTTGGTCAGGCCCTTGAGGTCGCCGCCCTGGTAGAAGCCCTTGTCGGTGGGGTCGTAGCCGGTGCTCAGCCGGGAACCGGTGAGCCCGCCCCGGTCGTTCGAGGTGTCACCGTTGGCGAAACGGTCCGGCAGGACGAAGTAGAACTGCTCACGGGTGTCGTCGTGCCGGGCCGGCTGCGCGGCGAGCTTCGCGTCGGAGGGCGGTGGCGGCGGGGTGTCCGCCCGGGCGGACAGCGGCTGGACGAGCGCTGCGGCCAACGCGGTCACGGTGACCGCGGCGACCCGTCCGGCATGCGTGGTGCGGCGCCTGGACGGCACCGGCCATCTGGGTATCACAGACGTGGACTCCTTGCGATGTACGGCTCTGCGGGTCCGACCCCGCGTGACCGTATCGCCGCCGTAAGGATTACAGCAAGAGTCCTGAAACAGCCGGAAAGAACTTTCAGCGCCGGATGGTGTAGGTGACGAGCGAACGGGCCGGGACGGTGGCCGTCAGCGAGCCCCCGGTGACCGGGACCGGCGCCTGGCGGGCGGTGCTGTTCGAGCCGTTGGTGAGGTACGGGGTCGCGGTCCCGCTGGTGATCCCGGTGTTGCGGAGGCTGAATCCGACCTGGTTCGCCTCGGTGGCGGTGTTCAGCGCGACGACCGTGACCGTGCCGTCGGTGTTGCGGAACGCCGAGAGCTTCAGGGCGCTGTCGGTCGTCGTGGCGCCGACCCGGGTGGCGCCGGGGCGGACGAAACGGCTGTAGTTGGCCATCGCCCACAGCCGCTTGGAGACGTGGTAGCTGTCGCCGTCCATCTGGATCAGACCCCGGGTCGCGCCGAGGGAGGCGCCGTACCAGTAGACGTACCCGCTGACGTTCCCCTTGGTGAGGGCGTCGTGGATGGCGGAGGCGACCGTGAAGCCGTCGTAGCCGCTGCCGTCGTCCCAGTTCTCGTTCCAGGTGGTGCCGTTGGGCGACCACTCCGACATCCAGGTGCGCCTGGATGTCGGCAGCGGACTGTCGACCGCGCTGGCGTAGTTGTGGCCGGTGTGGGTGCTCACGTAACCGCGGGCGATGGCGTCGGCCTCGATCGCGCTCGTGTAAGCCTTCTGCTGGGTCCAGCCGAAGGAGTCGCAGCAGGCGACCTGGTATCCGGCCGCCTTCGCGAGGGGACCGAAGAACTTCACGTACTCCGTCGCCTGGGCGGGCGTGAGGCGCATCGAGTCGTACGTCGCCGTCCAGTCGGGTTCGTTGGTGAAGCCGATGTCGGTGATGCCGACGCCCTCCTGGCCGTAGAACCTGGCCCACTGCACAAGGAAGTCGGCGTACGCCTTACGCCAGTCCCCGCTCGCGCAGCCGGCTCCCGAAAGGCCGCACAGGGTGCCGCCGTTGGCATCCGTCCCGTTGGTCTTCATGTAGCCGGGCGCGGTCCAGGCGTCGGCGTAGAAGCGCTTGACGCCGTACGCCTTCGCCTCCTTGGCGAGCCACACCTGGCCCTTGTCGTAGCCGTCCCAGGTGTACCGGGGGGTGGCGTTCGGGCCGCCGGGGTCGGTGGGCTGGATGCCGGAGTCGATGCCCAGGCGCAGGATGCTGAGGCCGGCGCCGGTGGTGCGGCTGAGCAGCAGATCGAGTAACTCGCGCTGATGCTGGGCCGACAGGCCCTCGGAGCCGTTCATGACGGCGGCCCGGCCGAAGTGCTCGGAGAAGCCGAAGCCGTCGATGGGCTGGTAGGCGGTGGAGCCGTCGATGGTGGCGGTGGTGGACGCCTTCGGCAGGTCGGCCGCGGTGACACCGACGACGGCGAGCAGTGCCGCCGCCGAGGTCACCGTCCAGGTTCTGAGCGTACGTATCATGATCCACCCAATCGTGGGAGCGCTCCCATGTCATCGCGGACCGTAAGACCGCCTTCCTGCCCCGTCAACCCCTCCTGTACCGCCCATAATCGGTCGCCCCACCCGCGGCCGGACGACTACGTTCCCCGCATGGATCAGGAACCGCCCCTGGTGCGCGAGGTCTTCCCGGACCTGGTGGATGAACTGGCCGCTCTGCTCGAAGCGGAGGGGGAACGCGACCTGGCCGTCTGCGTCCGCGATGTCCGGCTGGTCGGCGAGTGCGGCTGCGGGGACGACTTCTGCCAGAGCATCCGCACGGCGGACCATCCGCGGGGGCAGCCGTTCGGTCCCGGCCATCGCTGCGTGCCGCTCCTGCCCTCGTCGGGCGAGCTGATCCTCGACGTCGTGGACGGCCGGATCATGTACGTCGAGATACTCGGACGGCCGCCCCTGCGCCGGAACCAACAGCGGGAACAGGGGCGGCAGCCAGAGGTGTAGCGGCTCAGCAGCTCGACTTGCCCGCGTAGATCGCCAGCGCCGTGTCGGCGCCGAGGGTGGCGGTGAACTGGCCGTTGGAGCCGACCGTCACGCTCGTGTTGTTCTGCACGTTGCAGTACGTCCCGGCGGGCAGCGAGGTCTGGTAGGTCCGGCTCAGGCTGCTCGACTCGTGGTTGATGGCGACGTACCCCTTGGCGCCCCGCCCGAAGGCGATCGCGTCGCCGCCGTTGTCCCACCAGTTGGTGACCGACTCACCGCGCACGGCGTTGCGGAAGGCGACCATGCGCAGGATCTCCGGCCAGGCGTGCTGGCACTTCCAGCCGTCCTGCCAACAGGCGTTCACGGAGCCGTTGTCGGGCGGGCCCGCATCCTTGTCCGACCACTCGTAACCGGAGTTGATGTCCGGGGCGCCGTACGGGTAGGCGAGCATGAAGACGTTGGCGAGGGTGTAGCCGGCGTTGTCCTTGTAGCTGAGCGTGGAGCCGTTGCGCTCGGTGTCATGGTTGTCGACGAATACGCCGGCCACCGAGCTGCTCATATAGCCCCAGCCCTCGCCGTAGTTCTTCAGATAGGCGAGGTTCTCGTTGTTGAAGACGCGCTTGAGGTCGTAGGCGTAGCGGAACTCCTGGACGTCCCCGTTGCCCGTGTACTCGGTGGGCTGGACGGCCTCCCCGCTGCCGTAGATGACCTCCTGCTTCCAGTACACCGACGGATTGCTCAGCCGGGACTTGATGTTGGCGAGGTCGGTGGCGGGGATGTGCTTGGCCGCGTCGATGCGGAAGCCGTCGACGCCGTAACCCAGGAGGGAGTTCATGTATCCGGCGATGGTGGCGCGGACGTACTCCTCGCCGGTGTCCAGGTCGGCGAGGCCGACGAGTTCGCAGTTCTGGACGTTGGCGCGGTTGGTGTAGTCGCTGATCGTGGACGTGCAGTCGTCCATGTCGAAGGAGGAGTACAGGCCCGGGTAGTTGTACTTCGAGTACGACGAGCCGCCGGTACCGGTGCCGCTGCCCGCGGCCATGTGGTTGACGACCGTGTCGACGACGACCTTCACCCCGGCCGCGTGGCAGGTGCTGACCATGTTCTGGAACGCGCCGGCGTCGCCCAGGCGCCCCGCGATCTTGTAGCTGACCGGCTGGTACGAGGTCCACCACTGCGAGCCCTGGATGTGCTCGGCGGGCGGGGAGACCTGGACATAGCCGTATCCGGCGGGGCCGAGGGTGCGGGTGCACTCCTTGGCGACGGAGGTGTAGTTCCACTCGAAGAGGACTGCGGTGACGTCCTTGGCGCCCGGCGGGGAGGCCTGGGCGGCGGTGGGGGTGAGGACGGCGACCGTGGCGGCGAGCACGGTCGCCGCGGCGGTCGTGGTTGCCCTTGCGGACCTTCTCGGTATCACGTGGGGGTTCTCCTTACGTGACGGCCGGGCGTCTTTGCCCGGCGCCGGCGAGAACGTACCGCTGTTGAAATGTTTACAGCAAGAGGCGTGAAAGCAAGGGCAAGAACTTTCACGACCTCTCTTCGACGGGCGGCTCAGCGCTGGCTGGCCGGCTTGACCGGAAGGTCCTCGCGCTTCTCCCCGCAGGAGTAGACGATCTCCACCGCCCCCTCGGGCAGGGCCCGCTGGCTGACGAAGGTCAGGCCGGTCTCGGGGCTGAGGGCGGGGGTCAGCTGCATGCCGCCGCCGAAAAGCATGGGCAGGACGACCAGTTCGAGGCGGTCGAGCGCGCCGAGGGCGTGGAAGGTGCCGATCGTGCGCGGGCCGCCGATGAGGTGGACGTCGCCGCCCCGGTTGGCCGCGCGGAGCTTCTCCAGCAGGCGCACCGGGTCGCTGTCGGTGGTGACGTGGTCCGGGGTGCCCGCCGGGCGGTGCGAGCCGAGCACGAACACGTCGAGGTCGGGCCACGGCCAGCGGCTGTTGGTCAGCGCGGGCTCGAAGGTCGTACGGCCCATGAGCGCGGCCTCGCAGCCGGCCAGGAACTCCCGGATCCCATGGCTTTGGCCGGAGACGAAGGCGGGGTCGGCGGTCAGCGCGGGCCAGCCGTTCGGGGTGGTCACATAGCCGTCGGCACTCATGCTCAGGCGGGCGCGGATCTGCATGGTTCTCTCCTTGAGGCGTCGGGCGCTGTTCGCCCTTCCACCCAAGCGTCGATCGCGCGTCACGCCGATCGACACGCCCGGCAGAAAAATCACCGGGCCCCCGAGGGAGCCCGGTGATCCCCGTATGCGCTCAGGCGGTCGTCCACCACACGGTCGTGTCGGCCGGCACCTTCGCGTCCCCGTCGACCTCGGCGACCTCCCCGCTGGCGAGCAGCAGACGGCCGTACGCCGGAGTCGTCACTGACTCACCGCCGGTGTTGGCGACGCAGACGAACTCGCCGCGCCGGAAGGCGAGGACGCCCTCGGGTGCCCGGAGCCATTCGACCGCGTCGCCGGCGCCCAGGTCGGGCTGGGCGCGGCGGACGGCGAGGGCAGTGCGGTACAGCTCCAGGGTGGAGTCGGGGTCGCCGGTCTGCGCCTCCACGCTCAGCTCCGCCCACTCCGGCGGCTGGGGCAGCCAGCTGCCGCCCGCGCCGAAGCCGTACGACGATCCCTCGCGCGTCCACGGGATCGGCACCCGGCAGCCGTCGCGGAAGCCGTCCTGGCCCGCGCCGCGGAAGTACGCCGGGTCCTGCCGGACCTCGTCGGAGAGGTCGACGACGTCCGGGAGGCCGAGCTCCTCGCCCTGGTAGATGTACGCCGATCCGGGCAGCGCCAGCATGAGCAGCGTGGCGGCGCGGGCGCGGCGCAGCCCCAGCTCCCGGTCCCCCGCCGTGCGGATCTGGGTGCCGAGGCCGGGCGGGTTGGCGAAGCGGGTGGTGTGGCGGGTGACGTCGTGGTTGGAGAGCACCCAGGTGGCCGGGGCGCCGACCGGGCGCATCGCCTCCAGCGTGCGGTCGATGACCTCGCGCAGCTCCTCGGCGTCCCAGGCGGTGCTCAGGTACTGGAAGTTGAAGGCCTGGTGCAGCTCGTCGGGGCGGACGTAGTTCGCGGTGCGCTCGATGGTCGGGGTCCATGCCTCGGCGACGAAGATCCGCCCACCCGTCTCCCGCCCCCGCCCTTCTGAGGAAGGCCCTCCGGGCCCCTTCTTGTTTCCGCTGTACTCGTCGAGGATCAGCCGCCACTGGCGGTAGATCTCGTGCACGCCGTCCTGGTCGAAGAACGGCATGACATCGTTGCCCAGAAGCTTGACCTGGTCGTGGGATCCAAGGTCGGGCAGCCCCTCCGCCTTCACCAGGCCGTGTGCCACGTCGATGCGGAAACCGTCCACGCCCATGTCCAGCCAGAAGCGCAGGATCGAGCGGAACTCGTCGCCGACGGCCGGGTGCTCCCAGTTGAAGTCGGGCTGCTCGGGGGCGAAGAGGTGGAGGTACCACTCCCCGTCCGCGACGCGCGTCCAGGCGGGGCCGCCGAAGATCGACTCCCAGTCGTTGGGCGGGAGTTCGCCGTTCTCGCCCTTGCCGGGCCGGAAGTGGTAGCGGTCCCGGAGCGGAGATCCCGGGCCCTCGGCGACCGCCCGCTTGAACCACTCGTGCTGGTCGGAGGAGTGGTTGGGCACCAGGTCGACGATGGTCCTGAGCCCCAGTGCGCGGGCGTCCCGGATCAGCGCGTCGGCGTCCAGGAGGTTGCCGAACATGGGGTCCACGGCCCGGTAGTCGGCGACGTCGTAGCCGGCGTCGGCCTGCGGGGAGGCGTAGAAGGGGCTGAGCCACACGGCGTCCACGCCGAGGTCGCGCAGGTACGGCAGTCGGGTGCGGATGCCCTCCAGGTCGCCCATGCCGTCGCCGTTGCTGTCGGCGAAGCTGCGCGGGTAGACCTGGTAGATCACCGCGTCCCGCCACCAGTCGCTGCGCTTGGCTTCGGCGGAGTGGGGGGCCGGGGCGAGGGCGGAGTGCTGCTGGCTCATGGCGTCCTTGATGTGTAACGGGTTCATCAGGTCAAAGGTAGGGAGATGGCGAGGCGGCCGCAGTCACAGCGGGGTCGGATGGAGACCACGACCGCCTCGGGTCCTTGGGGGCGCGGGGCTGCATCGATATGCGGCTCCGCCGCGTGGGCGCGATCAGCCACGACGGCGCCGCGGCCGAAAGACAACCGGCACCTACCCCTTCGTGCCGCCGGCAGTAAGCCCGGTGACCAGGTTCTTCTGCACCAGGTAGAAGAACGCCGACACCGGTATCGCGATCAGCACCGCCGTCGCCGCCATCAGGTTCCGCTGGGCGTCGTGCTCGCTCACGAAGCTCTGCAGTCCCACCGCGAAGGTGTACTTCGTGTCGGACAGCATGAACGTCGAGGCGAACGCGACCTCACCGAAGGCCGTGAGGAAGCTGTAGAACGCGGCGACCGCGAGCCCCGGCTTGGCGAGCGGCAGGATCAGCCGCGCGAACGTGCCGAAGGGGGTCAGCCCGTCGACGCGTCCGGCCTCGTCGATCTCGAACGGGATGGTGTCGAAATAGCCCTTGAGCAGCCAGGCGCAGTACGGCACCGCGGTCGTGCAGTACACGAGGATGAGTCCAAGATAGCTGTCGATGAGCTGAAGGTCCGAGAGCATCTGGTACATCGGCACCATGAGTACCGCCACCGGGAACATCTGGGTGACCAGGAGCACCCACATGAACTTCCGGTAGCCCGGAAAGCGCATCCGGGACACGGCGTACCCGGTGGTCGCGGCGATCAGCACACCGATCACGGTCGTGCCGAGCGAGACGATCAGGGAGCTCTTGAGCCAGCTGAAGAACTCGGTGTGCTGGAGGACGAACGAGTAGTTGTCGAACGTCATCTTCTTCCAGATGCCGCCCGGGTGGAGGTAGTCGTCCTTGTCCGGGCCGAGCGACAGGAACACCAGCCAGGCGATCGGGAACAGCGCGATCAGGCTCGCGACGATCAGGATGCCGTGAGAGGCGAGGGAGCCGGCCAGGCTCTGCTCTCCGCGGCGGCGGATCCGGCCGGGTGCCTGTGCGGGGCCGGCCTCCGACACCGTGGCGGAGGTCTCGACTGTGGTCGTACTCATGGGAGCTCCTGCCTCAGATCGCGAGCTGTTGGTCATTGCGGTTCAGCCAGCGGCGGTAGAAGGAGGTGAAGACGATCAGGATGGCCAGCAGCAGGATGCCGTACGCGGCCGACTGCGCGAAGTCACGCGGCTGCTGCCCGAAGCCCAGGTAGTAGGCCCAGGTGACGAGGATCTGCGCGTCGGGCGCGGTGTTGCCGAACAGCAGGAAGATCACGGCGAACTGGTTGAATGTCCAGATGATGCCGAGCAGCACGACGGTGGAGCTGACGCTTCGGAGTCCGGGGAGGGTGACGTACCGGAACCGCTGCCAGGCGGTCGCGCCGTCCATCTCGGCGGCCTCGTACAGCGAGGCGTCGATGGACTGGAGCCCGCCGAGCAGCGAGACCATCATGAACGGCACTCCGCACCAGGTGTTGACCATGATCGCGGCGAACCGCTGCCAGAAGGTGTCCTCCAGCCATGCGGGGCTCGGCAGGTGGAGTGCGTCCAGGGCGGTGTTGATGACGCCGCCGTCGGCGAGCATGAACCGCCAGCCGAAGACGGTGACGAAGGTGGGCACGGCCCAGGGCAGCACCAGGATCAGCCGGTAGAACGTGCGTCCGCGCAGCTTCTGGTTGAGCAGCAGGGCGAGGCCGAGGCCGATGCAGTAGTGCAGGGTCACGCACAGGGCCGTCCAGACGATCGTCCAGATGAAGTGCGACCAGAAGCGGTCGTAGGCCGTGTCGCCCCACAGGATGTCGGCGTAGTTGTCCAGGCCGATGAACTTGTAGGTGGCGTCGATGTGGTTGACGCCGATAGTGCGGGCCGTGTTCAGGCTGTTGGCGTCGGTGAGTGTGAGGTAGACGCCGTAGACCAGGGGGTAGAGCACGAGGACGCCGAGGACGACGGCCACCGGGGTGATCATCGCGTAGGCGTACCAGTGTTTCTGGTAGCTGTGCTTCAGGCGTTGGCCCAGCCCGGGCCGCGGCGCGGGGTCACCGTGGCGCTTGCCGGTGGCGCGGTCGATGGCGACTGTCATGTACGACACCTTCTGGAAGTTCTACGGCTCTGAGAAGTGGCTGCGCACAAGCCGGTGGCCGCCGGATCCCTCCCCCATGACCGGGAGATCCGGCGGCCACGCGGGCTCACTTGCTGAAGTCCGGCACCAGCTTCGCGATGGCGACCTCGGCGTTGCCCAGGCCCTTGTCCAGGGACTCCTTGCCGCCCGCGATGCTGTTCAGCTCGGTGTCGAGCGGGGTCAGCAGGGAGCTGTACTCCGGCAGGGCCGGGCGCGGCTGGGCGCTGGCGAGGACCGTCTGGTAGCCGGCGATGCCCGGGTCGGCCTTGACCTCGGCGGTGTAGGCGTCGTCGCGGGTGGGCAGCGTGGAGTTCTTCAGCGCGATCTCGGTCTGCGACTTCGCGGAGGTCATGAAGCCCACGAACTTCTCTGCCGCCTTCTGGTGGGCGGAGTCCGAGCCGGCGTAGACGGAGAGGTTGTGGCCGCCGGTCGGGGCGCCCGCCTTGCCGGTGGAGCCGGCCGGGACGGTGGCGATGCCGAGGTTGGCCTTGTCCGTGAAGGCCGAGCCCTTGTAGAAGTTGGTGATCTCCCAGGGGCCCTGGATGATCGCGGCGACCTTGCCGTTGACGAACGCGTCCTGGATGTGGGCGTAGGCGTCGGCGGTGGTGTCGGCCTTGTGCAGGCCCTTGCCGGAGAAGAGGCTCAGCCAGGTGCCGTAGCCCTTCTGGGCGGCGTCCGAGTTCACCGTGATCTTCTTGGCGGAGACGTCGACGGTGTCGGTGCCCTCGCCGAAGAGGAAGGTCTGGGCGTAGTAGGCCTGGGTGGAGCCCCAGTAGCCGTCGACGCCGGTCTTCGACTTGATCGTGGCGGCCGCGGTCTTCAGGTCGTCCCAGGTCTTGGGGGCCTCGACGCCGGCCTTCGCGAAGAGCTGCTTGTTGTAGACCAGGGCGAGGGTGTCGGTGACGAAGGGGACGCCGTAGGTCTTGCCGTCGTACTGGGCCTGCTCGATCAGGTTCGGCTTGAACTTGGCCTCGTCCGCCAGGGCCTCGGTGCCGTCGAGGGGCAGGAAGTAGCCCTTCTTGGCGAAGGCGGGGGTCCAGCCGACGTCGGAACGCAGCACGTCCGGGGCGCCGCTCGCGCCGGCCGCGGTGTCGAACTTGTTCTGCGCCTGGTCGAACGGGACGTTGACGTACTTGACCTTGACGTCCTTGTTGGCGGCCTCGAACTCCTTGATCAGGGCCTTGTACGTCGGCGCCTCATTGGTGGCGTTGGAGGTGTCCCACCAGGTGATGGTGACCGGACCGTCGGCCTTGTCGCCGCTGTCGCTTCCGCCGCAGGCCGTCGCCGCGAGGGCGAAAGACGCCACCAGCGCGGTGGCCGCTATGCCACGCCGCATGAGTTCTCCTTGAGGGTGAAAAGCCCGTGTGCTGCGGAGAGAGGCCCCGTCTGCCCTCTCCGTCTACCGACTGCGCCTTTGCGGCCGCCGGGCGAGTGGGAACGTAACAGCGATGCAAGACTTGCGAAAGACCTTGCAGAAAAAAAGTGCAAGAGACGGTGGAAGTTACCCCCTTGTGACCCCTCGTCGACCGCCACGAGACCCTTGTTTTACGGGGCTGAGCGGGGCGACTACAGGTTGTGCAAGACTCTGCAAGCTCTTGCCATCCGCGTCCCGGACAGGAATCATCCCCTTGCGGGACAAGGGGCACCGACCAGAACAGAGGGACCGCGATGACGATACGGCCGGTACAGTCCGGTGCCGTGACCACACGGCTAGCCGACATCGCTGCTCAGGCGGGGGTGAGCGAAGCGACCGTCAGCCGCGTCCTCAACGGGAAGCCGGGTGTCGCCGCCACCACCCGCCAGTCCGTTCTCGCCGCACTCGACGTGCTCGGCTACGAACGCCCGGTGCGGCTGCGGCAGCGCAGCGAGGGCCTGGTGGGCCTGATCACCCCCGAGCTGGAGAACCCGATATTCCCGGCCCTGGCCCAGGTGATCGGCCAGGCGCTGACCCGGCAGGGCTACACCCCGGTCCTCGCCACCCAGACGCCGGGCGGCTCCACGGAGGACGAGCTGACCGAGATGCTCGTCGACCGGGGCGTGGCGGGCATCATCTTCGTCTCCGGGCTGCACGCGGACACCTCGGCGGACATGCAGCGCTACGAGCAGCTGCGGGCGCAGGGTGTGCCGTTCGTGCTCGTGGACGGCTTCTCGCCGAAGGTGCAGGCGCCGTTCATCTCCCCCGACGACCGCGCGGCGATGGCACTGGCGGTGACGCACCTGGTGTCGCTGGGCCACACGAAGATCGGTCTCGCCCTCGGCCCCAAGCGTTTCGTGCCGGTCCAGCGCAAGATCGAGGGCTTCGTGCGTACCATGCAGGACCAGCTCGGGCTCGCCGCGGCGACCGTCGAGGCGGACCTCGTCCAGCACTCGCTGTACACCCTGGAGGGTGGGCAGGCGGCCGCGACTGCCCTCATCGAACGTGACTGCACGGCGGTCGTGTGCGCGAGCGACATGATGGCGCTGGGCGCGATACGGGCGGCCCGGCAGCGGGGCCTCGAGGTCCCCCGGGACGTGTCGGTCGTGGGTTTCGACGACTCCCCGCTGATCGCCTTCACCGACCCGCCGCTGACGACGGTCCGCAAGCCGGTGCCGGCCATGGGACAGGCGGCGGTACGGACCCTGCTGGAGGAGATCGGCGGAACGCCCGCGCCGCACAGCGAGTTCGTGTTCATGCCTGAGCTGGTGGTACGCGGTTCGACGGCTTCGGCCCCTGGGGAGCGCTCTCGTCCGTAGGGCGGAGAAACCATGCCTTCCCCCGTGCGCCGGTAGGAGAACGGGACAGTCTTCTCGTCGTAGGACATGCGACCCGAACCCGACCGCGGGATGATCGGTGGGGTAAGGCGCTTCTGGCAGACTTTGTGTCTATGGGTGACTCGACGGTGACCAGTCTGGAAGACCGCGAGGACGCGGCCGCTCCTGACTCCCTCACGGCCGCGGACCGGCCGGGTCTCCTTCGCCGGCTGCGCACCCCGAGCCGGCCGCGGCTGTGGTTCGAGATCCTGCTGATCGCGGTGAGTTACTGGACGTATTCTCAGATCCGCAATGCGGTGCCGGAGCAGAAGACGGAGGCACTGCGCAACGCCGACTGGATCTGGCGGATGGAGCACCATCTGGGCATCGCGGTCGAGGAGTCCGTCAACCACGCGGTGAACTCGGTGACTTGGCTCGTCGTCGGCATGAACTACTACTACGCGACGCTGCACTTCGTCGTGACGCTGAGCGTCCTGGTCTGGCTCTACCGCAGCCATCCCGGCCGCTACGCGGCGACACGTCTGGTGCTCTTCGCGACGACAGGTGTGGCCCTGGTCGGTTACTACCTGTATCCGCTCGCTCCCCCGCGGTTGATGACCCGCGGCGACTTCGTCGACACGGTCATGGTCCACCAGACCTGGGGCTCGATGGCCTCGGGCGACCTGAAGCACATGTCCAACCAGTACGCCGCGATGCCGTCCATGCACATCGGCTGGTCCCTGTGGTGCGGCCTGACGATCTTCGCGCTGGCGTCGGTGCCCTGGGTGCGTGTCCTGGGCCTCGTCTACCCGGCGGCGACGCTCGTGGTCATCGTCGCCACGGCCAACCACTTCTGGCTCGACGCGGTCGGCGGCATCCTGTGCCTGCTGTTCGGCTACACGGTGGCACGGCTCTGGTACGGGGCGCTGCCGTACGCGCTGCCCAAGGCGGTCCCGGACAGGGGGGCGCGGGACAGGAGGGCCCGGGACCGGAAGGTCTACGCCCCGTAGAACAACTCCTCCACCACGCCCCGGGCCCGCCGCGCGGTCCGCCGGTAGTCGTCCAGCATGTCCCCCGCATGGCCCGGCCCGTACCCCAGGTACCGCCCGACGGCGGCGAGCTCACGTGCCTCGGTCGGAAAGGTGTCCCCGGCCCGTCCCCGCACCAGCATCACCGCGTTGCGCACCCGGGTCGCCAGCACCCACGCCTCGTCGAGGACCTGGGTCTCGTCCGCGGAGAGGAACCTGGCGTCCCGCGCGGCGGTGAGGGCGGCGCGGGTACGGGTCGTGCGCAGCCCCGGCACCTGCGATCCGTGCCGCATCTGGAGCAGCTGGACCGTCCACTCGACATCCGACAGCCCGCCGGGCCCGAGCTTGGTGTGCAGTTTCGGGTCGGCGCCGCGCGGCATCCGCTCGGACTCCATGCGTGCCTTGAGCCGCCGGATCTCGCGTACGGCGTCGTCGCCGAGGCCGTCCGCCGGATGGCGCAGGGGGTCGATGAGCTCGATGAAGCGGCGGCCCAGCTCCTCGTCCCCGGCGACCGGTTCGGCCCGCAGCAGCGCCTGTGACTCCCAGACGAGCGACCAGCGGCGGTAGTAGGCCGCGTACGACGTCAGCGTGCGCACCAGCGGCCCGGACTTGCCCTCCGGACGCAGGTCGGCGTCGATCAGCAGCGGCGGGTCGGCGCTGGGGATCTGGAGCAGGCGGCGCATCTCGGAGACGACCTTGTTGGCAGCCTGGGAGGCCTCCCGCTCGTCGACGCCGTCGCGCGGTTCGTGCACGAACAGGACGTCCGCGTCGGAGCCGTAGCCGAGTTCGTGACCGCCGAAGCGGCCCATGCCGATGACGGCGAACCGGGTCGGCAGGGTGTCCCCCCAGCCGTCCCGCACGACCGCGCGCAGGGTGCCGGCCAGCGTCGCGGCGGTCAGCTCGGACACGGCGGCGCCGACGCGGTCCACCAGGGCGCCCTGGTCCGGTTCGGCGGGCTGGGTCTCGGTGCCGTAGGAGCCGACGATGTCCGCGGCGGCCGTACGGAAGAGTTCCCGGCGGCGGACTCCGCGGGCGGCCGTGACACCCTGGACGGCGCCGTCGGCGCGACCGACCGCGGCGAGGATCTCCTGTTCGAGGCCGGCGCGCCCGCGCGGAGCGAGCCCGCCGCCGTCGCCGTCCCCGAGGAGCGCCACGGCCTCGGGGGCGCGCATCAGCAGGTCGGGGGCGAGACGGCCGGCGGACAGCACACGCGCGAGGTTCTCGGCGGCGGCACCCTCGTCGCGGAGGAGGCGCAGATACCAGGGGGTCTTGCCCAACGCGTCCGACACCTTGCGGAAGTTGAGCAGTCCGGCGTCCGGGTCGGCGGACTCGGCGAACCAACCCAGCAGTACGGGAAGGAGGGTGCGCTGGATGGCCGCCTTGCGGGTGACGCCGGAGGCGAGGGCCTCCAGATGGCGCAGGGCGGAGGCGGGATCGGCGTACCCGAGCGCGACCAGCCGCTCCCGTGCCGCCCCGGCGCTCAACCTGATCTCGCCGGGCCCGAGTTGGGCCACGGCGTCCAGCAGCGGCCGGTAGAACAGCTTCTCGTGCAGGCGTCGTACGACGGAGGCGTGCCGCTTCCACTCGCGGTTCAGGTCGGTCACCGGGTCGGCGCGCAGGCCCAGGGAGCGGCCGAGGCGCCGCAGGTCGGCCTCGTCCTCGGGGACGAGGTGGGTGCGGCGCAACCGGTAGAGCTGGATGCGGTGCTCCATGGAGCGCAGGAAGCGGTAGGCGTCGTCGAGCTGGGCGGCGTCGGCCCGGCCGACGTAGCCGCCGGCGGCGAGGGCGTGCAGGGCGTTGAGGGTGGTGCCGCTGCGCAGCGAGCCGTCCTCGCGGCCGTGCACCAACTGCAGGAGCTGCACGGCGAATTCGACGTCCCTCAGGCCGCCGGGACCGAGCTTCAGCTGCCGGTCGAGCTCGGCGACGGGGATGTTCTCGACCACCCTCCGCCGCATCTTCTGCACGTCGGCGACGAAGTTCTCGCGCTCGGCGGCCTTCCAGACGAGGGGTTCGAGGGCCGCGACGTACTCCTCGCCCAGCTCCAGGTCGCCGGCGACCGGGCGGGCCTTGAGCAGGGCCTGGAACTCCCAGGTCTTGGCCCAGCGCTGGTAGTAGGCGAGGTGGCTGGAGAGGGTGCGCACCAGCGGGCCGTTCCTGCCCTCGGGCCGCAGATTGGCGTCGACGGGCCAGATGGACCCCTCGACGGTGGTCTCGGAGCAGACGCGCATCATGTGCGAGGCGAGCTTGGTGGCGGCGCGCAGGGCCTTGCCCTCGTCGGCCCCGTCGATCGCCTCGCCCACGAAGATCACGTCGACGTCGGAGACGTAGTTGAGTTCGTGGCCGCCGCACTTGCCCATCGCGATCACCGCGAGCCGGCACAGTGCCGCGTCCTCGGGCGTGGCCGCCCGCGCTATGGCCAGCGCAGCGCGCAGGGTGGCGGTGGCGAGGTCGGCGAGTTCGGCGGCGGTCTCGGCGAGGTCGGTGGTACCGCACACGTCACGGGCGGCGATCGACAGCAGACAGCGCCGGTAGGCGACGCGCAGGGCGACGGGGTCGGTGGCCTCGGCGAGCCCGCGTTCGAACTCCTCGACGCCGGGGTGCAGGTCCCGCGGCTCGTAGGTGACGAGGGCGTGCCAGTCGCCGGGGTGCCGGGCCAGGTGCTCGGCGAGCGCCTCGGACGCGCCGAGCACCCCGAGCAGCCGGTCGCGGAACGGCTTCGCCGCTATCACGGTGTCGAGCAGCTCCCGGTCGGGCTGCGCCTCCAGGAGCCTTACGAGGCCGTGCAGGGCGAGATCGGGGTCGGCGGTCGCGCCGAGCGCCTCCAGCAGCACCGGGTCGTTGCGTACGCCGCTCAGCTCCGCGCTCTCCAGCAGCCGCTCGGCAGCCGAGGGATCGGTGAAACCGTGCCGCAGCAGCCGCGTGAAGGTACTGCTCCTGCGTCCCGGCGCCGCCGTCATCCCGGCCTCCCGTCCGATCAAGGTCGTATCGACTGAGCCTAACCGGAGAGCCGGTGATGAGCGCCGGGCTGTGGATGCCGTTGCCACACCTGCCGCCCCGACGGACCGAGAAGCGGCGGCCGGGGCCGTGCGGGGCGCGGGCGCCGACCGAGGTGCCGGTGACGTTGATACACGCGCGCCCCCGAGGGCCGAGGAACGTTAGCCGAGACCCCGTACGGGCGCCCGGGCACCGAGTGGAGCGCGGGCGGCCGGCCGGACCGACGGTGGCGCGGGTACACCCACGCCCCGACCGACCGAGCGACGGCGGCCCGGATCTCGTGCGGGGTCGCGGGGGCTCGGGCCGGGGCGTGGTCCCGCCGTCGGGCAGATCGTCGTCCTCCCCGCATCCGGGGTACCCCTTGGGCAGACTGGAAGTGTCGAGCCGGACCGCCGCGGTGGCCCGGGTGTCCCCGAGCCGGAGGCCCTGTGATGACCGAGAAGGAACCCGAGACCCGCCTCGACCCGCGCTACAGCGACCCCGACGCCACGGCACACTCCTGGGCCGACGCGAAGTCGCTGCTGGCCTCCGCCGAACTTTTCTGGATCTCCACGGTACGGCCGGACGGGCGGCCGCACGTCACGCCGCTGCCGGGCGTGTGGGCGCACGACGCACTGCACTTCTGCACCGGCCCCGAGGAGCGCAAGGCGAAGAACCTCGCGCACAACGCGCACGTGACGCTGACGACCGGCACCAACATCTGGGACAAGGGCTACGACCTCGTGGTGGAGGGCGAGGCGGTGCGGGTCTCCGACGACACGAGGCTGCGCGAGCTGGCCGCGGCGTGGGAGGCCAAGTACGGGGACTTCTGGCGCTTCGAGGTGCGGGACGGCTACTTCCATCACGGACCAGGACACGCCGTCGTCTATGCGGTGGCGCCGCGCACGGTTTTCGGCTTCGGTAAGGGACAGCCGTTCAGCCAGACGCGGTGGCGCTTCTGAGAACGGCCCTCTGTACTGACGTCGACAAGGGAGTCACGCCATGGACATGAGCCTCGAAGTGATCATGCTGCCGGTCACGGACGTCGACCGCGCCAAGGAGTTCTACCGCGACAAGGTCGGTTTCCACGTGGATCTGGACGGCGAGGTGATGGAGGGCGTCCGCATCTGCCAGCTGACCCCGCCCGGCTCCGGCTGTTCCATCGCCCTGGTCGACGGCCTCCAGGTCCCGACGGGAGCTCCGCAGCCCGGCACGTACCACGGCATGCAACTGTGCGTGACGGACGCGAAGGCGGCGTACGAGGAACTCACCTCCCGCGGCCTGGACGTCAGCGAGCCGGTCCAGTTCGCCCCGCAGGACGGCGCCACCTTCATGTACTTCAAGGACCCGGACGGCAACGGCTGGGCGATCCAGGAGTACAAGCGCCGGGAGACGGAGCCGCTGCACCGGGTCCTGGCACAGCAGGCGGCTCAGTAGCTCACCTGTAGGGGCGCGGGGAACTGCGCGACAAGCCCCCCACCGGGCGCCAACCGTCGCGACAACCCCACGCCCCTACGGCGGAGCCCTACAGCACCGCCAGGTTCTTCCGCAGCTCGAACGCGGTGACCTCGCTGCGGTACTCCTCCCACTCCTGGCGCTTGTTGCGGAGGAAGTGGCGTCGGCCCTGAGCGACCTCATCCGATCGACGTTGGCGCGGCACGGATCAGCGGTCGAACGGTTGTCATTGGTCGTTGATGGTCACTGTGGGCCCCCTTGGACGGCCCACAGACGGCCCGGCGGCACCGCAACCCTCCGTCAGGGCTGGAGCCAGTCGATCAGCCAACGCTATCGCTCGTACGCCTCCAGAGACGAAGCCGCTCACGCCGGCACGGACCAGAGTCTGGCGTTCTGGGCTGTTCTCACCAGCTCCAGGGAAGCACCAAAAGAGAACGGGCTCTGTCCCTCGAACTATGAGGACCTCTTGCCCGAGAGCCTGGCGGCCGTCGGCGGCGGTGGGTTACGGCATTGCCGCGAATTTCTCCCGATGGTCTCGGGCCCACTGCTCGAACGTGCGCGCCGGTCGGCCGAGCACCTGCGGCACGTGGTCGGTGACGTAGGCCGCACCGCCAGCGCGCGCCCAGCCGATGCCAGTGCTCATCCCGGGCGGCAACTGGTCGAGCGCATTCGTCTCGGTGATCTTGACCGGCCGTTCCAGCACGCGCTCCAGGATCGCCGCCTGGTCTGCGAATGTCAGCAGCTCTGGCCCGGTCAGGTCGTACCGCTGTCCGTCGTGCGCATCGCTGGTCATGGCGGCGACGGCGACCGCTGCCACGTCCCTCGGGTCCACGATGGCCTGCCGGGAGTCGCCGACGAGGTTCGGGATCGGCTCTCCGGACTGGATCAGCGCCCGGTACCACAAGAAGTTGGAGGCGAAGCTCGGCGGGCGGAGCATCGTCCACATGAGCCCGCTGGCCTCGATCGCCTTCTCCGCGGCGAGGTGCCACGCGCCGACGGTCGCCCCGTCGAACCGCTCGCCGCTGCCGATGGCGGACAGCTTGACGATCTTACGGAGGCCCGCCGCCCGAGCGGCCGTGACCAGGGCGATGTCATGGTCCGCGGTCGGCACGGGGGGCACGGTTACGAGGAAGACCGTGTCGACGTCGGCCACCGCGCGCGTCAGAGACGCCGGGTCGTCGAAGTCGGCCCGCACCCCGCCGGGTCGCTCGCGGCGGGACATCGCCCGGAACGGCACGCCCCGTTCGGTGAGCAGACGGACGACGTGACTACCGATGGTGCCGGTGGCACCGGTAACAAGGATCATGTCCCGACGATCGCATCGCTCTCACGCCGCGTGATAGGAAGTTTCGGCACTATCGTGAGCTGCGTGAGCTCTCTCGTCGTGCCGCCTGCCCTTCTGCGTTGGGTGTCCGGGATCGATGTCGCTACGGCGGGTGCTTCGGCGGCGGTCGATGTGCCCGATCACGCCACCACACTTGTCCTGCGCATCGACAAGCGTGAGCTGATCGCCCTGGGTCCCCGCACCCAGGCCGCCTATCACGCCGACGCGCCCGGGCATTCGTGCGTGCGGGTTCGCATGCGGCCGGGGCGTGCCCAAGCCCTGCTCGGCCGCCCGCTGCGTGATCTCGCCGACCGGGCCCTGCCGCTCCGCGAACTACCGGGCCTGGACGTCGACCGGCTCGCCGCCGATCCGGTCGCCGCTCTCGAAGAAGCAATGGCCGATCGGCCGGAGCCGCCGGAGCGGCTCGAAGAGGCGGCACACCTTCTGGTCAGTGGCACTGTCGCCACGACCGCGGCACGGTTGCACATCAGTGAGCGCCGCCTGCACACCTTGTTCACCGCCGGCACCGGATTGTCCCCCAAGCACTTCGCACGCATCGACCGCGTTCGCACCGTGCTCGCGGCCGAAGCCGGCCGGTGGTCGGACATCGCCGCGACGGCGGGTTACTACGACCAGTCCCACATGACGGCCGAGTTCCGCCGCTTCATGGGTGTCCCGCCCGCCGCGTTCACCGCAGGGCGACGCCCCGCAGCGACTCCGTGCACTGCCTGAGTTCCAGGACTGGCAAAGGAGAGTTGCAGCAGCTTGTCGAAGATGGTCACAGGGGTTCGGTCAGCCATGATGGCAAGGCAGGCACAGGTCTCCCGGTGATCACAGAGAGTCGCAACTCCATGGTCGCCAGGGCCTGTTCCTCTTTTGCTTCCGAGGTGCCCATCGAACCTATCTGCGCGAGTTCTAAGGGCCTCCGTCAGTCAAAACCGACGGAGGCCCTTCGGCCCCTCGATGCGAACTACGGGCAGGCTGGTCGCTGAGGTTTGCCATTACCGACGGTCAACGCCGGTCCGTATGGTTGCTGTACTCCGGTGCTGTACGGCGCAGGATGTGCCAAGTGCGGTCATCAGCGCGAAGACATCCAGATATGCGCCACGGCACCACTACCTCAACCCACCACTCTCCCCAGCCCCCATCCCGTCCGCCGTCGACCCGCACACCGTGGAGCGGGCGTGGTTCATGGCGTCCAGGTGGAGCGCGCCACTGTACGAACGACCCGGACGCCATGGGCTGCGTCTGCTCGGCTCTGCCTGGGTCGATGATGGACGGGATGGGAGCTCGCCGCGCACGCCACTTCGGGCCCGCGGCCGCGTACGGCGCCCCCCCCATCCGTCGAGCACCGCCAGCCCTTTCAACGGCCCAGGGACGGCCCAGGGCACGTGAGACGAGATGAGGCTGGGGATCTGCGACCCCCAGCCTCATTCGTCGAAACAACAGCAAACCTGCTCTGACCTGCCCTTACAGCACCGGCAGGTTCTTCCGCAGCTCGAAGGCCGTGACCTCGCTGCGGTACTCCTCCCACTCGCTCTTCTTGTTGCGGAGGAAGAAGTCGAAGACGTGCTCGCCCAGGGTCTCGGCGACCAGGTCGCTGCGCTCCATCAGGGTGAGGGCCTCGCCCAGGTTCTGGGGCAGGGGCTCGATGCCCATGGCGCGGCGCTCGGAGTTGGACAGGGCCCAGACGTCGTCCTCGGCGCCCGGCGGGAGCTCGTAGCCCTCCTCGACGCCCTTGAGGCCGGCGGCCAGGAGCAGGGCGTACGCCAGGTACGGGTTGGCGCCGGAGTCGAGGGAACGGACCTCGATACGGGCCGAGCCGGTCTTGCCGGGCTTGTACATCGGGACGCGGACCAGGGCCGAGCGGTTGTTGTGGCCCCAGCAGATGTAGGAGGGTGCCTCGCCGCCGGCGCCGGCGGTGCGCTCGGTGCCGCCCCAGATGCGCTTGTAGGAGTTGACCCACTGGTTGGTGACCGCGGAGATCTCCGCGGCGTGCTTCAGCAGGCCTGCGATGAAGGAGCGGCCGACCTTGGAGAGCTGGTACTCCGAGCCGGACTCGTAGAACGCGTTCCGGTCGCCCTCGAAGAGGGAGAGGTGGGTGTGCATGCCCGAGCCGGGGTGCTCCGAGAACGGCTTCGGCATGAACGTCGCCTGGACGCCCTGCTCCAGCGCCACCTGCTTCATGACCAGGCGGAACGTCATGATGTTGTCCGCGGTGGAGAGGGCGTCCGCGTAACGGAGGTCGATCTCCTGCTGGCCCGGCGCTCCCTCGTGGTGGGAGAACTCGACCGAGATGCCCATCGACTCCAGCATGGTGATCGCCTGGCGGCGGAAGTCCATGCCGATGTTCTGCGGGGTGTGGTCGAAATAGCCGGAGTTGTCGGCCGGGGTCGGGCGCGAGCCATCCAGCGGGCGGTCCTTCAGGAGGAAGAACTCGATCTCCGGGTGGGTGTAGAACGTGAAGCCCAGGTCGGAGGTGCGGGCCAGGGCGCGCTTGAGGACATAGCGCGGGTCCGCGAAGGACGGGCTGCCGTCCGGCATGAGGATGTCGCAGAACATCCGGGCCGTGCCGGGGGCCTCGGCGCGCCAGGGCAGGATCTGGAACGTCGACGGGTCCGGCTTGGCGATCATGTCGGATTCGTATACACGAGCGAATCCCTCGATCGCGGAGCCGTCGAAGCCGATGCCCTCGTCGAAGGCCTGTTCCAGCTCCGCCGGGGCCACGGCCACGGACTTGAGGAAGCCCAGCACGTCCGTGAACCACAGGCGTACGAACCGGATGTCGCGCTCCTCCAAGGTCCGGAGCACGAACTCCTGCTGCTTGTCCATCTTCCGCTTCCCCATCCTTGCTGGTCAGGCCGCCTGTCTCCGTGTCCCGCAGGAGGCGGTCGGGCACCTGAGCATCACACCACAACAGCATTTCGTGCGCGTTGCCGACCTTGATCGTCCCGGCGACCCGGGAGTGAACGCCTCACGTCCGGTGGATGTACTGCTCCGCTGCCCATCTTGCCTGCTCGGACTGACATACGTAATGCCCGGCCCGCCCCGTCTCACCACGCGTCCTGGTTTCCTGTGGGCTCCCTGCGGGAAGCCACCCCCGCCCCACTACGATCAGCGGACCGGTCGTCACCATCCGTCCCGCCCCTTTCCCCCAGAAGGACACACCTCATGGGTTCCGCCAAGAAGAGCACCGCCACGGCACGCAAGGCGCGCATAGAGGAGATGCGGCGCGCCGAGCAGTCCAGGGAGCGCCGCAACCGCATCCTCACCATCGCCGCCAGCGCGGTCGTGGTCGCCGGTCTGGTCGCCGGCACCGTCGTGCTGGTGCAGTCGCAGTCCGACGACAGCACGGCGGCCGACGGCAAGGGGAAGGGGCACTTCGTCACGGGCTCGGACGGGGTGAGGACCTGGAAGGGCACGCTGGGCCGCAACCACGTCGCCAAGACCGTGAGCTACCCGATGGAGCCCCCGGTCGGCGGCGACCACAACCAGGTCTGGATGAACTGCAACGGCGACGTGTACGCCAAGGCGCTCAACAACATGAACGCCGTGCACTCGCTGGAGCACGGGGCGGTCTGGGTGACGTACACCAGCAAGGCGAAGAAGGCGGACGTGGACGCGCTCGCGGCGAAGGTGAAGAAGACGCCGTACACGCTGATGAGCCCGGACGACAGGCAGAAGGACCCGATCATGCTGTCGGCGTGGGGTCACCAGCGGACGGTGACGGGCGCGAGCGACCCGAACGTGGACAAGTTCTTCGCGAAGTTCGTGCAGGGCGCGCAGACGCCTGAGCCCGGCGCGGCGTGCACGAACGGTCTGTCGCAGTGAGGTTCGCGGGGGTGGCCGTCGCCGTGGCGGGCGTACTCGTCGCGGCGGGCGCGATCACCTACGCCGTGGCCGAGGACGGCGCCTCGGGCGACACCCCGTCCGCGGAGTCCGCGGACGCCGGTTTCGCCCGCGACATGGCCGTACACCACCAGCAGGCCGTCGAGATGTCGTACATCGTGCGTGACCGCACCAAGGACGTCGAGGTGCGGCGGCTCGCCTACGACATCGCGCAGACGCAGGCCAACCAGCGCGGCATGCTGCTGGGTTGGCTGGATCTGTGGGAGCTGCCCAAGGTGTCTGCGGATCCGCCGATGACGTGGATGGGCATGGGTGACATGCCGTCGGCCGGTGAGGGCTCGCTGATGCCGGGCATGGCGACCGACAGCGAGATGAAGAAGCTGGGCACGCTGAACGGCAAGCAGGCCGAGATCTTCTACCTGCAGTTGATGACGGACCATCACCAAGGCGGCATCCACATGGCGAAGGGCTGTGTGCAGAAGTGCACGGTCGGTGTGGAGAAGCGGCTCGCGCAGGGGATGGTCGCCGCGCAGCAGTCGGAGATCGACCTGATGGCCGGGATGCTGAAGGAGCGGGGCGCGAAGCCGCGATGATAGAGGGTTAACCCTCGAACGAGCCTTTTTCATTAGGTTAATTGGGCTCTTCTTGGCATGCCCATTCCCCAGGCATGAACCGTTCGTCGCAAGAGTGGCCACACCGTCGAGTGATCACTCGCGACGAACCGCATCCAGGGGGTTCCATGAGATCCAACCGCGCCACATTCCGCGCCGGGGTGAGCATGGCGGCGACACTGCCGATGCTCGCGGGCGCGCTGGCGCTCGGTATACCCGCGGCTCACGCCGCGGACAGCCCGAACCGTGACACGCTGGCCGGGACCAAGCCCGCGTGGGCCACCGCCAAGGCCGACAAGGGCGCCGCCTCGGACAGTGCCCAGGTCTCCGCCCGGGTCTACCTCGCCGGCAAGAACGCCGCCGGCCTCGCCGCCTACGCGAAGTCGGTGTCCGACCCGGCCTCGGCGTCGTACGGCAAGTACCTGAGCGCGAAGCAGGCGCAGGCCCGCTTCGGCGCCACCAAGGCGCAGGTCGCCGCGGTGAAGTCCTGGCTGGAGTCGGCGGGCCTGAAGGTCACCGGGGTCTCGCAGCACTACGTCTCCGTCACCGGTGACGTGGCCGCCGCCGAGAAGGCCTTCGGTACCCAGCTGCACAACTACACCAAGGGCTCGAAGACCTACCGCGCCCCGGCCAAGACCGCCTCCGCGCCAGCCGCTCTGGACGGTGCCGTCCTGACCGTCACCGGTCTGGACAACGCGCCGCACAAGGCGAGCAGCAAGGAACAACTGCCGCCGCCGGACGCCGTGTTCAAGAACTCCGGGCCGTTCTCCTCGTACTACGGCTCGAAGATCGCGAGCACGCTGCCCGAGGCCTACGGCTCGAAGATCCCGTACGCGATCAAGGGCTACAAGGGCAAGCAGCTGCGCGCCGCCTACGGCGCGGGCAAGTACACCGGCAAGGGAGTGCGCGTCGCCATCACCGACGCCTACGCCTCGCCGACCATCGCCTTCGACGCGGCCACCTACGCGAAGAAGAACGGTGACGCGGCCTACAACACCGGCCAGCTGAAGCAGGTCCTGCCGAAGAACTACACGAAGACCGAGGAGTGCGGGGCGGCCGGCTGGTACGGCGAGGAGACCCTCGACGTCGAGGCCGTGCACGCGGTGGCGCCGGACGCGAACATCACGTACGTGGGTGCCGCGTCCTGCTACGACGACGATCTGCTCGACTCGCTCAGCAAGGTCGTCGACAACCACCTGGCCGACATCGTCTCCAATTCCTGGGGCGACATCGAGGCCAACCAGACGCCGGACCTCGCGGCCGCCTACGACCAGGTCTTCCAGTTCGGCGCGGTCGAGGGGATCGGCTTCTACTTCTCCTCCGGTGACAACGGCGACGAGGTCGCCAACACCGGTACGAAGCAGGTCGACACCCCGGCCAACTCGGCGTGGGTGACGGCGGTCGGCGGTACCTCGCTGGCCGTCGGCAAGGGCGACAAGTACCTGTGGGAGACCGGCTGGGGCACCGAGAAGGCCGCGCTGTCCGCGGACGGCAAGAGCTGGACCAACTTCCCCGGCGCGTTCACCTCGGGTGCGGGCGGTGGCACCAGCAAGACGGTCGCCGAGCCCTCCTACCAGAAGGGTGTCGTCCCGGACGCGCTCGCCACGGCCAACAACGCCGCCGGCAACCGTGTCGTCCCGGACATCTCCGCGATCGCCGACCCGAACACCGGTTTCCTGGTGGGGCAGACGCAGACCTTCCCTGACGGCTCGCAGCAGTACAGCGAGTACCGCATCGGCGGCACCTCGCTGGCCTCCCCGGTGATCGCGGCCGTGCAGGCGCTGGCGCAGCAGGCGGCCGGCGGCAAGGCGCTCGGCTTCGCCAACCCGTCGATCTACTCCAAGTTCGGCTCCCGCGTGTACCACGACGTCACGGACAACCCCACGGGCTCCGGACTCGCGGTGGCGCGTGTCGACTTCATCAACGGCTCTGACGCCAGCGGTGGGTTGAGCACCTCGGTCCGCAGCCTCGGCAAGGACAGCTCGCTGTCCGCGGTGAAGGGCTACGACGACGTGACCGGCGTGGGTACGCCCGCGAACGGTTACGTGCAGTCGTTCGGCCGGCACTGACCGGACGCGCGTCCACGGCGCGCATCCACAGGGGCCCGGTCCCGAAGGCGAGAACCTTCGGGGCCGGGCCCCGGCGCGTGTGCCTCCTGGCTACCGTCCGGGCGTACGGTCCGCCCGCTCGCGACGGCCGTTCAGCACGTGGATCACGACACCCGCGAGCAGCAGGACGGCCCCGACGGCGAGGAACGGAACCGGCGTGTACTCGTCGGTGCAGGACTGTCCGCCCGACACCGCGTGGCACACCTCGCCCGGACCGTCCCGGTTCAGGTACGCGAGGTAGAACAGGGGCAGGGCCATCCCCGAGACACCGCCCACGACAGCGCGTCCAGGACCCCTGCGGAGCAGCAACACCGCGGCCACCGCGGCGAGTACGAGGAAGGCCGCGCCCACCGTGAGGATCGCCGCGAGGCCGATGCCGCCGCACGCTCCCACGAGGAGCCAGGCCAGGAACCAGCCCCATCCCGCCGTACGGCCGGGGGTGCCGTCTCGCGTAGTGCTCATGCCGGTCATGCCGCTCATTAAGGCAAGGTCATGACAATCCAGCAAGGGACGTCAGGGAGTCATTGCCGGACCATCACGCAGACATGGCCTCGGGCAGACCGTCCCGCACCGCGGGGCCCCCTCCCCTATCGCGTCGCTCTGACGATTACACTGATCCCGTGCCTGCCTCGAACTTCTGGTCCATCTATCAGCACGGGTTCGCACGCGTCGCAGCGTGTACGGGTCACACCGTCATCGCGGACCCGCCCGCCAACGCCGAAGCGGTACTGCGCCACGCGCGCCGGTGCGCCGCGGAAGGGGTCGCCGTCGCCGTCTTCCCGGAGCTGGGGCTGTGCGGCTACTCCATCGAGGACCTGCTCCTCCAGGACGCGCTGCTCGACGAGGTGGAGACGGCCCTCGGGGAGGTGGTCGCCGGGTCGGCCGAGCTGCTCCCGGTGCTGGTCGTCGGGGCCCCGCTGCGCCACCGCAACCGGGTCTACAACTGCGCGGTGATCGTGCACCGCGGCCGAGTGCTGGGAGTCGTACCGAAGTCGTACCCGCCCAACTACCGCGAGTTCTACGAGCGTCGGCAGATCGGCGACGGCGCCGACGAGCGCGGTGGGTCGATCCGGGTCGGCGGCGCGAGCGTGCCGTTCGGCGTGGACCTGCTGTTCGAGGCGGCCGACGTCCCTGGTCTCGTCCTGCACGCGGAGATCTGCGAGGACATGTGGGTGCCGGTGCCGCCCAGCGCGGAGGCCGCCCTCGCCGGTGCGACCGTCCTGGTCAACCTGTCCGGCAGCCCGATCACGGTCGGGCGGGCCGAGGACCGCAAGCTGCTGTGCCGCTCGGCGTCGTCCCGCTGTCTCGCCGCGTACGTCTACGCGGCGGCCGGACTCGGCGAGTCGACCACCGACCTGTCCTGGGACGGACAGGCCATGGTCTACGAGAACGGCGTCCTGCTGGCCGAGACGGAGCGGTTCCCGCAGGGCGACGAGTACGCGGTGGCCGACGTGGACCTGGACCTGCTGCGGCAGGAGCGGATGCGGATGGGCACGTTCGACGAGAACCGGCGTACGCATCAGGCGCGCACCGGTGACTTCCGTACGGTGTCGTTCGAACTCGACCCGCCATCGGGCGACCTGGGTCTCAAGCGCCGTCTGGAGCGCTACCCGTTCGTGCCTGCCGACGCCGAGCGGCTCGCCCAGGACTGCTACGAGGCCTACAACATCCAGGTCGCCGGGCTCCAGCAGCGGCTCGCGGCGATCGGCGGCCCGAAGGTGGTCATCGGCGTCTCCGGGGGCCTGGACTCCACGCACGCGCTGATCGTCGCCGCCCGCGCGATGGACCGGGCAGGGCGGCCGCGCAGCGACATCCTCGCCTGGACGCTGCCCGGCTTCGCCACCAGCGACCACACCAAGGACAACGCCCACAAGCTGATGCGGGCCCTCGGCGTCACCGCGGCCGAGCTGGACATCACGCCGACCGCGCGGCTGATGCTCCAGGAGATGGACCATCCCTTCGCCTCCGGCGAGCCGGTGTACGACGTCACCTTCGAGAACGTCCAGGCGGGACTGCGCACCGACTACCTGTTCCGGCTGGCCAACCAGCGCGGCGGCATCGTGCTCGGCACCGGTGACCTCTCCGAGCTGGCGCTCGGCTGGTCCACGTACGGTGTGGGCGACCAGATGAGCCACTACAACGTCAACTCGGGCGTGCCGAAGACGCTGATGCAGCATCTGATCCGCTGGGTGATCAGCAGCGGGCAGTTCGACGAGGAGACCGGCGACATCCTCGCCGCGATCCTCGACACCGAGATCAGCCCGGAGCTGGTGCCGGGCGAGGAGATGCAGTCCACCGAGTCCAAGATCGGCCCGTACGCGCTGCACGACTTCACGCTCTTCCACGTCCTGCGCTACGGCTTCCGGCCCTCGAAGATCGCCTTCCTGGCCTGGCACGCCTGGCACGACGTCGACGCGGGCGAGTGGCCCCCCGGTTTCCCCGAGGCCAAGCGCGGGACGTACGACCTGCCGGAGATCCGCCGGTGGCTGGAGGTGTTCTGCAAGCGCTTCTTCGCCTTCGCCCAGTTCAAGCGCTCGGCCATGCCGAACGGCCCCAAGGTCTCGGCGGGCGGTTCCCTGTCCCCCCGCGGAGACTGGCGGGCCCCGTCGGACAGCTCGGCGGGGGCGTGGCTGCGGGATCTGGAACGGTTCGACGAGGCCGGCACGGTTTGACCGGGCTGCGCGGATGGCCGTGACCGGTGCGGGTCGAATGGACCGGCGTGGCTCGACCAGGCCGTGGGGTTCGAATGGACCCGCGTGGTACGACCGGGCCGTGCGGTTCGACCGGACCGACGTGCCTCGACCGGGCCGTGCGGTTCGACCGGGCCGGCGTGCCTCGACCGGGCCGTGCGGTTCGACCGGGCCGACGTGCCTCAACCGGGCCGTGCGGTTCGACCGGACCGGCGTGCCTCAACCGGGCCGTGCGGTTCGACCGAACCGACGCGCCTCAACCGGGCCGTGCGGTTCGACCGAACCGACGCGCCTCAACCGGGCCGTGCGGTTCGACCGGGCCGAGGCGAACCCGCCGGTGTGGGGCCGGACTGACAAGCCGGCGCGGGGTCGACGGGACCGACCAGAGCCGCTGGCCCGAAACGGACCTAGTGGCCCGGAATCCGTAGGCCCGTTCACGGACCCACTGGCCCGACGCCGAACCCGCAGGCCCGGCGCGGGACCTGCCGGTCCGGCCCGGGGCCGACCGAGCCGGTGCAAGACCACCTCGTCTCGCGAAGACCGGCGGGCCCGGTACGGAGGGATTCTCCGGCGCGGCGAGCCCGGTACGGACCGGTGGACCCCGCGCCGGATTCAGGCCCCGGCCTGACCGGTGGGCTCCCCCGGCCTTCTCGGCGCCCCGTCATCTCCGCGTCGAAGGTCTCCTGGGCCACCCGCATCGCCTCCGCGTACGCGGGCTCCCGGAGCCGCTTCCGCATCTGGTCCTCGGGGCCGTCCTCGACGTGGGTGAACACCCACCAGATGTTGCCGAAGGGGTCCTTGACGCGGCCGCCGCGCTGACCGAAGGCGCTGTCCGCCAGTGAGGTGACGACACGGGCGCCGGCCGCCACCGCCCGGGAGAACGTGGCGTCCGCGCCCGCGCCGAAGACCCGCAGCAGGCTCGGCATGACCGGCCGGCCGGGGGCCCGGTCGAAGGCCAGGACGACCGTGTCTCCGATCCGGATCTCGCCATGCCCGATCGCACCGGACTCGGTTCCCACCCTGCCCTTCGCCGGCCCGCACGTCGGAGAGGACGGGGGTGACCGGGCGTCCACCTCGTCGGCGTCGGTCCGCAGTCGGCCGTTCTGGTGGTAGGAGGTGCGAACCCCGAACGGGTAGGCGACCCCAAGTGGTGTCGACACCGGGGGTGACGGTCCAGGTGACGGGGACGCTCTGCCCGGGGCCGAGGGTACGCACTCGTGCGCCGCCCGTCGGTTCGGCGGTCCAGCCGTCCGGGAGCTTTTGTTTCGGATGCCGACGACGTCAGGCGGCCATCAGGCCAGTTCCTGTCCTGGAACACGTGTCCTGGAACAGAGGGCGCCCCGCCGACGGGGGAAGATCGGCGGGGCGCTTGGTGCCACTGTGGTTCCGGGGGGCCGTGGGCCCTAGTGGACGGAGTGCTCCTCCAGCGGGAACGTGCCGCCGACGACGTCCTCCGCGAAGGCCTTGACCGCGCCGGACATCACCTCGCGCAGGTTGGCGTACTGCTTGACGAACTTCGGGACCCGCCCGCCGGTGAGGCCGAGCATGTCGGTCCAGACGAGGACCTGTGCGTCGGTCTCCGGTCCCGCGCCGATGCCGACGGTCGGGATGTGCAGGACCCGGGTGACCTCGGCCGCGAGCTCCGCCGGGACCAGCTCCAGGACGACGGCGAACGCGCCCGCGTCCTGGACGGCCTTCGCGTCACGCAGCAGCTGCTGGGCCGCCTCCTCGCCACGGCCCTGGACGCGGTAGCCCATGGCGTTGACGGACTGGGGGGTCAGGCCGATGTGGGCCATGACCGGGACGCCGGACTCCACCAGCAGCCGGATCTGCTCGTGGGAGCGCTCGCCGCCCTCCAGCTTCACGGCGCCGACGCCCGCCTCCTTGACCAGCCGGGTCGCCGAGCGCAGCGCCTGCACCGGGCCCTCCTGGTACGAGCCGAAGGGCAGGTCGCCGACGATCAGGGCGCGCGAGGTGCCCCGTACGACGGCCGCCGACAGCATGGTCATCTGGTCCATCGTGACGGGCACGGTGGTCTCGTAGCCGAGATGGCAGTTGCCCGCCGAGTCGCCGACGAGCATGACCGGGATGCCGGCCTCGTCGAAGACGGACGCGGTCATCGCGTCGTAGGCGGTGAGCATGGGCCACTTCTCGCCGCGTTCCTTGGCGAGGGCGATGTCCCGGACAGTGATGCGGCGCGTGCCCTTGCCCCCGTACAGCGCCTTGCTGCCGTCGGAGGGCTTGTCGTGGGCAGCCGAAAGCTGCGTCATTGCAACGGCTCCTTACGTCATCTCGAGGCGCCCTCACGGCGTCCCCGGATCAACTCCATGGTGGCACCTCGTGCCAGTCAGGGCCAGAGGTGGTAGGTGTGACCGTTCAGGCACGTAAGGTCTCGGTAAAGACTTACGATACGAGACGGTTCCGTATCGTAATGGGGTTACTCTCGGACGCATGACTACCGCAGTCCCTGACTCCCGGGTATCGGAGGCGGTGCACCGGCGCCGCTGGGCGATCCTCGGCGTACTGATGCTGAGCCTGCTGATCGTGGTGCTCGACAACTCGATCCTGAACGTCGCGATCAAGACGATCTCGACTCCGGCCCCGACCGGCCTGGGCGCCACCCAGAGCGAGCTGGAGTGGGCGATCAACGCCTACACCCTGGTCTTCGCCGGCCTCCTGTTCACCGCGGGCCTGCTCGGCGACCGGCTCGGCCGCAAGAAGGTGCTGCTGGGCGGCCTGGTCGTGTTCGGCGCCGGTTCCGCGCTCGCCGCCTTCTCCGGCTCGCCGGTCCAGCTGATCGCCTTCCGCGCGCTGATGGGCCTCGGCGCGGCGTTCGTCATGCCGGCCACGCTCGCCGTGCTGATGAACGTCTTCGAGCGCGAGGAGCAGCCCAAGGCCATCGGCATCTGGGCGGGTGGCGTCGGACTCGCCATCGCCATCGGGCCGATCACCGGCGGTGTGCTCCTCGACCACTTCTGGTGGGGTTCCGTCTTCCTCATCAACGTGCCGATCGTGGTGCTCGCCCTCGGGCTGATGATGTGGCTGGTGCCCGACTCCCGTGACCCCAACCCTGGCCGGATCGACCCCGTCGGTGTCGTGCTGTCGGTCATCGGACTGGTCCTGCTCGTCTACGGCATCATCAAGGGCGGCCAGCTCGCCGACTTCACGGACGCGACCGTACTGGCCACCATCGGTGCCGGTCTCGCCGTGCTCGTCGCGTTCGTGGTGTTCGAGAAGCGCAGCGACCACCCGTCGATCGATGTCACCTACTTCAAGAACAAGGTCTTCTCGGCCGCGATCGGCGCCATAGGGCTGGTGTTCTTCGCGCTGATGGGCGTGACCTTCTTCTCGGTCTTCTACACCCAGAGCGTGCGGGGCTACTCGCCGCTGCAGACCGGTCTGCTGATGCTGCCGCTGGCCGCCGCGCAGCTGATCTTCGCGCCGCGCGCCCGGCTGGTCGTCGACCGCTTCGGCAACCGGGCGACGACGACCGGGGGCATGCTGCTGATCGCCGCGATGCTGGTCGCGTTCGCCGGACTGGAGGCGGACACGCCGATCTGGCTCCTCGAGGTGATCTTCTTCCTCATGGGCACCGGCATGGCGCACATCATGACCCCGACCAGCGTCGTCATCATGCAGGCCCTGCCGCGCGAGAAGGCCGGCTCCGCGTCCGCGCTCAGCAACACCTTCCGGCAGGTCGGCGGCGCGCTCGGCATCGCCGTCCTCGGCTCGGTGCTCTCCACGGCCTACCGCAACGGCATCGAGTCCCATCTCGGAGCGGTTCCGGCAGGCGTACGGCACACCGCGGGCGAGTCCATCGAGGCCACGCTCGGCGTCGCCGCGAAGCTCGGCCCCCGGGGCGACGCCCTGGTCGGCCCGGCCAACGACGCCTTCCTGCACGCGATGCACGTCACCGCGCTGTGGGGAGCGGGCGTGGCCCTGGTCGGCGCCCTGGTGGTGGCCCTGTACCTGCCGGGCCGCCCGGCGGAGCGTCAGCCGGGCGAGGAGGAGCAGGAGTTGGTGCCCGCCGCCGGCGAGTGAACCCGCCCGGTGGAGCACCGACAGGGACGGTGCCCACCGGGCAGAACAGCCGGGAGCCCCGATACCGGGGGCGGTACCCGGGCCGGAGACCGGGAGCCCGACGGCAGCAAGCCGGCAGCAGCGGCACCGGCACCGGCACCGGCACCGGCAGGGACTGTGCCCCAACTGGCAGAACAGCCGGGAACCCTGATGCCGGGGACCGCACCCGGGCCGGAGACCGGGAGCCCGCGGCAGCAGGCGGAAGCCGGCGGCAGGCAGCAGCGGCACCGAAGGGATTCCGGCCGGCCTGGGCACGGCCCGGCCAGATGGATCGACCGGCTACGACCAGGAGTTGAGGAGGTCACCGGACCGGAGCGGGCGGCGGGCCGATCCCGCCGAGGACGGGGGCCGAACATCACCCCGCCCCTCCCGCGACGCCGTGGACCAGGGAGAATCACCTCATCCCACAGAGAGGACCAAGCGACGTGAGCGGCCTCGCCGAGAGTGAGCCCAGGCAGACGGGGGCCGGGCGGGGGCGGCCCCGCAGTGAGGCCGTGGAGCGGTCCATCATCGAGGCCGTCATCAAACTGCTGGAGGACGGCGTGCCGCTCGCCGAGCTGTCCATCGAGCGCATCGCACGTACCGCGGGCGTCGGCAAGGCCACCATCTACCGCCGCTGGAACGGCAAGGAGGAGCTCTTCGTCGACGTCGTGCGCACCGCCGAGCCCCCGGACGCCGAACTGCCCGGCACCTCGATGCGCGACGATCTCGTGGCGCTGCTGGAGCAGTTGAGGCAGCGCGGGCTGATGACCCGTTCCTCGGCGCTGCTGCACAGTGTCTTCGCCCAGATGAAGAGCAGCCCGAAGGTCTGGGACGCCTACCACACCAGCGTCATCGCGCCCCGGCGCCGCAGGCAGGTCGCCATCCTGCGCCGGGGGCAGGCCAACGGCGAGCTGCGCACGGACATCGACGTCGAGCTGGTCAACGACCTTTTCACCGGCCCCATGCTCTTTCGCACCATCATGCAGCCCAACGCCGCCCTGCCGGAGGGCCTCTCCGAACAGATCGTCGACACCGTCCTCGAAGGCCTACGCCCCGTCAGTTCCTAGAGCCCGTCCGGGCCCCGCGGCCCGCGTGTGCGCGTTTCGTCACAGAGGGCGCTTTCCCCGCGCGGACGGGGAACTCCGTAAGGCGACTTGTACGTCATCGCCCCCGTACGGTCGTCATGGGACGACGAGACGGAAGCCGATCATCCCCTAGGGTCGTACGGGGTGTCTGACGCCCCACGACAGCGGGGCGAACGGTGTGCACGGCAGGTAGTGAGGCGACGGTATGGCGCAGCAGGCATACGTGACGGAGACGGCGGACGGCGGCTCGGGACCCGAGCGCCGCAGAGACCGGTTCCGGCGCCTGCTCGGCCGCCCCCTCTCCGGCTGGCGCGGTGACCGCCGGATCTGGCGCCGCGGGCTCGTCCTGACCGCCCTCGCGGTGATCGTCGCCCTGGTGATGCTGCTGCACGCGCAGATCCCGAACGCGGTGGGCAACCTCGGCAGTCTCACCGAGACCTTCCTGCCCTGGCTGGGCGTGTTCGTCCCGGTGCTGCTCGTGCTCGGTTTCCTGCGCAGGTCGGCGATCGCGCTGATCGCGGTGCTGCTCCCGGCGGTCGTGTGGCTGAACCTCTTCGGCGGGCTGCTCTCCGACAAGTCCGGCACCGGCGGCGACCTCACGGTGGCCACCCACAACGTCAACGCCGACAACGCCGACCCGTCCGGCACCGCCCGGGACGTGGCCGCCTCCGGCGCGGACGTGGTGGCCCTGGAGGAGCTGACCGCCTCGGCGGTGCCGGTGTACGAGAAGGCGCTGGCGTCGGCGTACCGGTACCACGCGGTCGAGGGCACCGTGGGGCTGTGGAGCAAGTACCCGCTGACCGGTGTGCGGGCCGTCGACATCAAGCTGGGCTGGACCCGGGCCATGCGCGCCGCGGTGACCGCGCCGGACGGTCAGGTCGCGGTGTACGTCGCCCACCTGCCGTCCGTACGGGTGAAGATGGAGGCCGGGTTCACCGCCCGGCAGCGCGACAAGAGCGCCGACGCGCTGGGCGAGGCCATCGCCGACGAGAGGCTCCCCCGCAAGATCCTGCTCGGCGATCTCAACGGCACGATGAACGACCGGGCGCTCAACGCGGTCACCTCCCAGATGCGGTCCACGCAGGGCGCGGCGGGCAGCGGGTTCGGGTTCAGCTGGCCGGCGTCGTTCCCGATGGCGCGGATCGACCAGATCATGGTGCAGGGCGTGGAGCCGTTGAGCTCGTGGACGCTGCCCGCCACCGGGAGCGACCATCTGCCGGTGGCGGCCCGTGTGAACCTCGCCACCTCGTCGTAACCCTTGGGAAGCCTGGGGATGCGGTCTTTGTTCCGTAACTGAACATAAGCTAGGTACGGAACTCCGCTCTCCCCTGAAAGGCTCGACCTCTTTATGCCTCTGGCCCTGCTCGCACTGGCCGTCGGCGCTTTCGGTCTCGGCACCACCGAATTCGTGATGATGGGCCTGCTGCCCGACGTCGCCGACGACCTGGGCATCTCGATCCCCACCGCAGGCCACCTGGTCTCGGCGTACGCGCTGGGCGTGGTGATCGGCGCCCCGCTGCTCGCCGCGGTCACGGCCCGGATGTCCCGCCGCACGGTCCTCATCGGCCTGATGGGACTGTTCGTGGCCGGCAACGCGCTCTCCGCCCTCGCCCCCGGCGAGCACTGGCTGCTCGCGGCCCGCTTCCTGAGCGGGCTGCCGCACGGTGCCTTCTTCGGGGTGGGCGCGGTCGTCGCCACGGGCATGGTGGCGCCGGAACGCAAGGCCCGCTCGGTCTCCCTGATGTTCCTCGGCCTGACCCTCGCCAACATCGCGGGCGTGCCCGTCGCCACCCTCATGGGCCAGCACCTGGGCTGGCGCGCGACCTTCCTCGGCGTCAGCGCGATCGGCCTGGCGGCGATAGCCTCCCTGGCACTCCTCATCCCGCACGACCACGCGCACGCGCCCCGGGTGGGCCTCCGCGGCGAGATGGCCGCCCTGCGGTCCCTCCCCGTCTGGCTGGCGCTCGGCACGACGGTCGCCGGCTTCGGCGCGCTGTTCGCCGCGTACAGCTACATCACGCCGATGCTCACGGACGCGGCCGGCTACGCCGACTCCAGCGTGACGCTTCTCCTCGCCCTGTTCGGCGTGGGCGCCACGGCGGGCAACCTGGTCGGCGGGCGGCTCGCCGACCACTCGCTGCGCGGCACCCTGTTCGGCGGCCTGACCTCGCTGGTCGTGGTCCTGGCCCTGTTCCCGGTGCTGATGTCGACGCAGTGGAGCGCGGCGGTGGCGGTCGTGCTGCTGGGCACGGCGGCCTTCGTCACCGGCTCCCCGCTCCAGCTGATGGTCATGGAGAAGGCGTCGGCCGCCCCCTCCCTGGCCTCCTCCGCCAACCAGGCCGCCTTCAACCTGGCCAACGCCGGCGGCGCCTGGATCGGCGGCCTCGCCCTGGCCGCGGGCCTCGGCGCGACGTCCCCGGCCCTGACGGGCGCCGCCCTGGCCGTGCTCGGCCTCGGGGTCGCCGCGGTGGCCACGGTCGTGGACCGGCGGCGCGCGGGCGTGCCGTCCGGCCGGGAGCGTGTGGTCGCGACCCATCTGCCGGAGCAGGTCGAGACCGTACGGTACTGAGCAGTCGTACGACGGAAGGGGCGCCCGGTGGTCACCGGGCGCCCCTTCCTGTGCCCGGTGCCGGCTACCCCATGGCCCCCCGGGCGGCGTCCAGGAACGCCAGGCGGTTGGCCTCCAGGTAGTCCCGCACGCTCTCGCCCTCCGGCAGGCCCTCCCACACCGTCCGGTTGAGGTCGAGGAAGTAGGCGCGGGCCGCTTCGTGGACGGGGAGGGGGAACTGGACACGGATGAGGCGTTCGGCCACCCAGAGGCGGTTCATGGCGTCGCTGGTCGTGAGGTACCAGGGGTCGGTGCGGTCGTGGTCGGTGGGGCGGGAGAAGGCCGCGCGTTCCGCCTCGGCACCGACCTCGATGAAGCGTTCCAGCAGGGCCAGGCGTTCCGCGCGCCGGGCCTCCGACACGGCGAGCTGCCGGCGCTGCCGCTCGGCGCGGTCCGCCGACTGCTGGGTCCGGTGCTGGACGAGGTAGGAGAGCACGCCGCCCAGAGCGACGCCGCCCAGCGAGATGAGAGACACCCAGACCTGGCCCGACATGCGGGTCATCGTCCCACGCGCGCGGGCCGTGCCGGGGCTGTCGGTGGCGTGCAGGTCCCTGTCGGTGACCTGTCGGTGGTTTGTCGGTGGGGGCTGGCACTGTCCTCGGTATGACGCGAATCGACAAGAACCCCCAGAGCGGGGACTCCGCCGTTTCCGTGCGGGGGCTGGTCAAGCACTACGGCGAGACCAAGGCGCTGGACGGCGTCGACCTGGACGTGCGCGAGGGCACCGTGATGGGTGTGCTCGGGCCGAACGGCGCCGGGAAGACCACCCTCGTACGCATCCTGTCCACCCTCATCACCCCGGACGCGGGGCAGGCCACCGTCGCCGGTTACGACGCCGTGCGCCAGCCCCGTCAGCTGCGGCGGGTGATCGGGCTCACCGGGCAGTACGCCTCGGTGGACGAGAAGCTGCCGGGCTGGGAGAACCTGTACATGATCGGGCGACTGCTCGACCTGCCCCGCAAGGAGGCCCGCACCCGGGCCGACGAGCTGCTGGAGCGGTTCTCGCTCACGGACGCGGCGAAGCGGCCGGCGAGCACCTACTCCGGCGGTATGCGGCGGCGGCTCGACCTCGCCGCCTCGATGATCGGGCGCCCCCAGGTGCTCTTCCTCGACGAGCCCACCACCGGTCTCGACCCGCGCACCCGCAACGAGGTGTGGGACGAGGTCAAGCGGATGGTCGGGGACGGCGTGACCGTCCTGCTGACCACCCAGTACATGGAGGAGGCCGAGCAGCTCGCCTCCGAGCTGACCGTCGTGGACCACGGCAAGGTCATCGCCGCCGGGGCCATCGAAGAGCTCAAGGCGAAGGTCGGCGGACGCTCGCTGCGGGTACGGCCCCTGGATCCGCTGCAGCTGCAGCCGCTCGCCGGGTGGATCGACGAGCTCGGCATCACCGGGCTCGCGACCTCCACCGTGGACACCGAGAGCGGCACCCTCGTCGTCCCGATCCTCAGCGACGAGCAGCTGACCGCCGTGGTCGGCGCGGTCACCGCGCGTGGCGTCACCCTCTCCTCCATCACCACCGAACTGCCCAGCCTGGACGAGGTGTTCCTGTCCCTCACCGGCCACCGCGCCAGTGCCCCGCAGGACACCGTCCCCACCGAGACCCGCGAGGAGGTCGCCGCATGAGCGCCGCAACCGCCACCATCGTCGACGCCGACGCCCGGATCCCCCTGCGCGGGCATCTGCGGCACACCGGCGCCCTCATCCGCCGCAACCTGCTGTGGATCCGCCAGGACCCGGAGTCGATGTTCGACGCGATCCTGATGCCGGTCGTCTTCACCCTGCTCTTCGTCTACGTCTTCGGCGGCTCGATCGGGCAGGCCCTGGGCGGCGGACAGGACGGATACGTCCAGTACGTCATCCCGGGCATGATCGCGATGATGAGCATGACCCTGTCCCAGGGCGTCGGCACCGGCTTCAGCCAGGACTTCAACTCCGGTGTCATGGACCGGTTCCGGTCGCTGCCCATCGGGCGCGGCTCGGTGCTGTTCGCGAAGATCTCCGTGGAACTGCTGCGGATGCTGTTCGCGACCACCGTGCTGATGATCGTCGCCCTCCTGGTCGGGTTCGACATCAACCACTGGGCCGGTCTGTTCGCGGCGGTCGGTCTGTCCGCCGTGTTCGCCTCCTCGATCATGTGGGTGTTCCTCACCCTGGGCGTGATCCTGAAGAACGCGCAGTCCGTGCAGGCGATGGGCTTCCTGGTGCTCTTCCCGCTCCAGTTCGGCTCGTCGATCTTCGCGCCGACGAACTCGATGCCGGGCTGGCTCCAGCACTTCACCGACTACAACCCGCTGTCCACGCTCGCCGACGCGGCCCGCGGGCTGATGGTGGGCGGCCCGGTCGCCCACGACCTGTGGGTCACGCTCGCCTGGTCGGCGGCCATCACCGCGGTCGCGGCACCGTACGCGATCCACAAGTTCCGTACGAAGAACTGAAGTCCGGCTTCGGTGCGCGTCACACCAGGGCGGCGGCCTCCTTCGGGGAGAGGCCGTCGCCCTCCGCGTACGCCGCCTCGTAGGCCGCGTCGCCGAGCACCGCGCGCAGTCGCTGCTCGGCCCTGTCCCGCACGGTGCGCTCGACGGTCGTCGGGACATGGCTGGGCGGCAGCAGCACGTCCCCGACCCTGAGGAAGCGGGCGCCGTCGCGGGCGCGGGCACCCCCGTCCGCCCCGGCGAGGGCGAGCCCCGCGGTGTGCAGGTACATGGTGCGCATGTGCGGGGCGATGGTCAGGGCCAGCGGGTCCTCGGACTTCTCCAACGCCCGGCGGGTCAGGGTCAGGCACTCCTCGTAGCAGCCGTCCAGGGCCTCGAGCCAGGCCTCCGAGCCGAGGATGAAGGCGTCGAAGATGACGAAGTGGGCGATGCCGAACTGCTGGCGCAGCAACTGGAGTTGTTCCCGTGCCTCGGGGATGCGCCCGGTCAGGCCGAGCCAGCCGGCGAGGAACATCCGGGAGGCGGGCATCGCCTCGTTGCGGGCGCCCTCCTGGTCGGCGATCACCTCGCGCAGCAGGCGTTCACCGCGCTCGGCCTCCCCCGTCTCCAGCAGCGTGCTGCCCAGTCGGGCGTTGAGCACGGACCTCTGGGCGCGGGCGCCGAGCTGTTCGGCGCGCTCGATCGCCCTCTCGTAATCGGCGGCGGCCGCGCTCCACTTCCCCTTGCGCTCATGCGCCTCGGCTCGCGCGGAGAGCGCCTCGGCGGTGCCCCACACGTCGCCGAGCCGCTCGTAGAGCTCCAGCGCCTCCTCGGCGTCGTGGATGGCGTCGCCGGCCCAGTCGGAGCGGTTGGCGAGCAGGTTGGCCCGCCACTGGAGGGCCGCGGCGAGCTCCCAGTCGTAGCCCGGCGTGGCACGGCAGGTGTCGACGGTCGCCTGGATGACGTCCCGCAGCCGCTCCATGTCCCCGGTGAGCATGATGGCGAAGAACCACAGAGAGCCCGGCATCCGGCAGGTCTGCGGCATGCCGGGGTCGTAGGTGGCGGCGATGGACCGCAGCTTCGCCTGCGCGTGCTGGTTCTGCCAGGCGTCCAACTCGGTGTCCATGCAGGCGAGATGGACGAGGTGGGCGCCACGCCGGGCCTCCTCCAGCACCTCGCCGGTCCACGGCGGCGGGGTGTCGGTGCAGCGCTCCCACACCGGTACGGCGGGGCGGACCGGCTCGGTGAACGGGTCGGGGCCGAGGCCCTGGACCTCGCGGGACCAGTTGCGGGCCTCGATGCGCAGGTCGCGCATCTGCCAGTACCAGGCCAGCGAAAGGACCAGGCACAGCCCTTCCTGCTCGTCCCGGTCGGCGACGGCCCGGCGCAGGGCGGTGCGGAGGTTCTCGTACTCGCGCTCCAGGCGCTCGATGGCGGCTAGTTGGCCGGAGCCGCGCAGCAACGGGTCCGTGGTGCGGGCGAGTTCGCGGTAGTACGTCAGATGCGCGCGCTCGGCGTCGGCACGGGAGCCGTCCGTCTCGTCGAGGCGCTCACCGGCGTACTCGCCGACCGTCTCCAGGAGCCGGTAGCGCATCTCGCCGTCTCCCGAAGGGGCCGCCACCACAAGGGACTTGTCGACGAGCGAACCGAGCGCGTCCAGCGCGGCCGGACCGCACACCGCCTCGGCGGCGGCCAGGTCGCAGCCGCCGGCGAACACCGAAAGGCGCCGCAGGACGTCGCGTTCCTCCTCGTCGAGCAGGTCCCAGGACCAGTCGACGACGGCCCGCAGGGTCTGCTGACGGGGCAGGACGGTACGGCTGCCGGAGGTCAGGAGGCGGAAGCGGTCGTCGAGGCGGTCGGCGATCTGGCGGGGGGTCAGCATCCGCAGCCGGGCGGCGGCGAGCTCGATGCCGAGGGGCAGGCCGTCGAGGCGCCGGCAGATCTCGGCGCAGGCCGCCGCGGTCTCCTCGTCGGCGTCGACCCGGAATCCGGGCCGGGCGGCGGCACCCCGCTCGGCGAGCAGGCGCAGCGCGACCGGCTCGGGCAGGGGTTCCACGGGGCGCAGCAACTCCCCCGGTACGCCGAGGGGTTCACGGCTGGTGGCCAGGACGGTCAGCCCCGGGCAGCGCTCCAGAAGCGTCTCGGCCAGACGGGCGGCCGCGTCGACCACGTGCTCGCAGTTGTCGAGGATCAGCAGCATGCTGCGCCGGCCGCAGTGCTCCGCGAGCCGCTCGACCGGTTCGTCGAGCCGCTCGCTCCCGGCGGCCCGCATCGCCTCGGCACCGGCGCCGTACAGCACGGTCTCGCGGGCACCGACGGCGGTGAGCACGGCCTCGGGCACGGCCTCGGGGTCGTCGACCGGCGCGAGCTCGGCCAGCCACACCCCGTCCCGCACCACGTCCCCCACGGTCTCGGCGGCCTCCTGCGAGAGCCGGGTCTTCCCGGCCCCGCCCGGCCCGAGCAGCGTGACCAGCCGCGCGCCGGTGAGGTCCCCGCGAATCGCCTCGATGTCGGCTTCCCGGCCGACGAAGGAGGTGAGACGGGCGCGGAGGTTGCCGGAGGGTGGGCCGGGGGCGGGAGCCGGATGAGCGGGGGTTGCGGCGGACCCGGTCGCCCCGCTCCTCTCAAGGACCATGGCGGGCACCCGGCCGCCCGGACCGCCCGCGGCAGACGGCTCGGGCCGCAGCAACTCACCGTGCAGCGCCCGCAGTTCGGTCCCCGGGTCCGCACCCAGCCGGTCCGCGAGCAGCTGTCGTACGGACTCGTACGCGGCCAGTGCCTCCGCCGTGCGGCCCGTGTCGCGCAGGGCGCGCAGGCGGAGGGACTGGAGGGGTTCGTCGAGGGGGTGGGTGTCGCAGAGGGCGGTCAGTTCGGGAAGGGACTGGTCGGCCTGACCGAGGGCGAGCGCGGCGGTGTGGCGGGCGCGCAGGGCGTCCAGCCGGCGGGCCTCCGCGCGGGCCGCCTCGGCCGTACGGTCGGGCAGGTCGGCCAGGGCCGGCCCCCGCCACAGGGCGAGGGCGTCGTCCAGCACCACGGCCGCCTTCGCGGGGTCGCCGTCGGACAGGGCTCGCATGCCGTCACCGGTGAGCCGCTCGAAACGGTGCAGGTCGATGTCGTCGGACGCGGCGGTCAGCCGGTACCCGCCGTCCACCGAGGCCACCGCCTCCGCCCCGAGCGCCCTCCTGAGCCGCCCCACCAGCGCCTGCACCGCGCCCGTGGCGTCGGCGGGCGGATCGCCGTCCCACACCTCGTCGACGAGGACGCTCACCGGGACGGTACGGCAGGGCCGCAGAGCGAGCACGGTCAGCAGCGCGCGCAGCCGCGTGCCGCCGACCGGGACGGAGGTTCCGTCGGGGCGGAGTGCCTGGGTGGTACCGAGGATGCGATAGCGCACGGGGTCCATTGTCTCTGCTGGGGTCGGGGCCGGTCACGGGGTTCCGCTCGCGGGGTGTCGACGGATCGGTCGCCGCCGGATGTGGCGGGTCGGGTGGTCGGGGGGCGCGGGTGGTCGCGCGGTTTCCTCCGGGCGGCTGCGGGCGGGTCGTGGCTGCTCGTGTGGATCCCGCCGGGCAGCCGCAGACAGGCCATGGCCGCCGCCCGGGTCCCACCATGCAGCCCCGGGTGGGTCGTGACCGCCCACCCCCGGCCCCACCGTGCAACCGCAGACGAGCCTTGCCCACCCGCCCCGGATCCCACCAGGCAGCCACAAGCGGGCCATTGCCGCCCACCCCCGGCCCCACCGGGCAACCGCAGACGAGCCTTGCCCACCCGCCCGGATCCCACCGGGCAGCCGCAGAGGGACCGTGGCCGCCGCCCGGATCCCACCAGGCAGCCGCAGACGGGCCGCTGCCGCCACCCTGCCCACCGGGCAACCACAAACGAGCCTTGCCCGCCCGCCCGGATCCCACCAGGCAGCCACAAGCGGGCCATTGCCGCCCACCCCCGGCCCCACCGGGCAACCGCAGACGAGCCTTGCCCACCCGCCCGGATCCCACCAGGCAGCCGCAGACGGGCCGCTGCCGCCCACCCGCGCCCCACCACACAACCGCACACAAGCCCTGCCCGCCCACCCAGGTCCCCGCGCCTCTGGGCCGTCCCAGCCGTCGCGGACACCCGCCCCACCCCCCCACCACCACAGCCTCAGGCCCTGCTCAGCCCCGCCAGCAGCTCGGCCAGCGCGTCGGGCGGCAGGTCCGCCGTCTCCGTGCCGGGCGGTGAGCCGGGCGGGAGGTTCCGGGTCCTGCGGACGGCGTGCGAGAGCCGCGAGTCCGTGTCCGGAACCTCCAGGGTGACCACGAGCCCCGCCTCGGACCGCGCGCCCCCGCCGCCGGCGAACCACTTCGGGCTCGCGTCCACCGACCGCAGCGACCTGCGCCCCGGCACCGGCTCCGTCTCGCCGTACTCCTGGGTCACGACCTGCACGCACCGCACCTGGCCGCCGGCCTCGGGCAGCCGGCCCCCGTGCGTCTCGACCGTGAGCAGCCCGACGAGCGGGGTGGAGTCGCCCGGTGTTGCCACGCTCTCGCCGACCCCGACGACCAGGCCGCTCCTGTCCCGCAGCACCCGCCCGGCGTCCTGTTCCACCGGCCCGGCGAGTTCGGTGAGCTGGTCGCGCCAACCGCCCCCGAGGACGTCTCCGCCCGCCCGGAACAGCAGCGGCCAGCTCACGTCCTCCCCCACCGAGAACGGCGTACCGCAGCACTCCATCTGCCAGTCCGCGTAGAACACGTGCCAGAGCCCCATGTCCCCACCCTTCCATGGAACCCCCGCCCCACCCCAAGACGTTTTCACCTGTGCCCGGTACCGTCGGGCAGTCTCACCGCGCCCACCGCGTGGCCGTTCAGTCCAGGGAGCCCCATGACCACCGCCACCACCCGCCACAGCGACCGGCGGATCAGCCCCGTCTTCCTCGGGATCTGCGCCGTGACGGCGGTGACCGGCTGGGCCACCTGGAGCGGATTCGCCGAGCTGCCCGGCGTGGCGGTGTTCCTCTTCGTCACCGCGGCCTGGGTGATCTCCCTCTGTCTGCACGAGTACGCACACGCGCGTACCGCCTTGCACAGCGGTGACATCACCGTCGGGAGCAAGGGCTATTTGAGCCTCAATCCGCTCGCCTACACGCACGCCCTGCTCAGCATCGTGCTGCCGGTGCTGTTCGTGATCATGGGCGGTATCGGTCTGCCCGGCGGCGCCGTGTTCATCGAGCGCGACCGGATCCGGGGCCGCTGGAGGCACAGCCTGATCTCGGCGGCGGGCCCGCTGACGAACGTCCTGTTCGCCGCCGTGTGCACCGCACCCTTCTGGCTGGACGCCCTCGACGGGGTCCCGCGGGACTTCCGGTACGCGCTCGCGTTCCTCGCGCTGCTCCAGGTCTCCGCCGCGCTCCTGAACTTCCTGCCGGTGCCGGGCCTGGACGGGTACGGCGTCATCGAGCCCTGGCTGTCGTACGGCATCAAGCGCCAGATCGAGCCCTTCGCGCCCTTCGGCCTGCTGTTCGTGTTCGCGCTGCTGTGGGTGCCGGCGGTCAACCACGTGTTCTTCGACGTGATCGACTCGATTCTGGCCTCGCTCGGCATCGACGATCTCGAGAGGTACTGCGGCCAGGACCTGTACCGGTTCTGGCAGACGAGCGACTTCTGCTCGGTCAGCGGGTGACGGACCTCTCGGCCCGGCCCCGCTTGAGGTAGTACCAGCACATGTTGGACGAGAGCCCCGCCAGCAGCACCCACACGACCCCGAGCCAGTTGCCCTGCACGAAGGAGACGACCGCCGCCGCCACGGCGAGGAGGCAGACGACGAGGGCGTAGAGGGCGAGGCGGGGCATTTTCGTGGGCTCCTGTCGGGGGGACACTGCTGCACTACGACGACCAGTGTCCCCCATCGGCTCATCTCGGCTCACACGTCCGTGACCCGCAGCCCCGCGTGCGCCTTGTACCGCCGGTTGACCGAGATCAGGTTGGCGACCAGCGACTCCACCTGGTGGGCGTTGCGCAGCCGGCCCGCGAAGATGCCGCGCATGCCGGGGATCCGGCCGGCCAGCGCCTGCACGATCTCCACGTCGGCCCGCTCCTCGCCGAGCACCATGACGTCGGTGTCGATCTCCTCGACCTGCGGGTCCTGGAGCAGCACGGCCGACAGATGGTGGAAGGCGGCGGCGACCCGCGACTCCGGGAGCAGGGCCGCCGCCTGTTCGGCCGCGCTGCCCTCCTCCGGCTTCAGCGCGTAGGCGCCCTTCTTGTCGAAGCCGAGCGGGTTGACGCAGTCGACGACCAGCTTGCCGACGAGCTCCTCGCGCAGCGACTCCAGCGTCTTGCCGTGGCCGTCCCAGGGCACGGCGACGATCACGATGTCGCTGCGGCGCGCGGTCTCGGCGTTGTCGGCGCCCTCGACCCCGTGCCCGAGTTCGTCCGCGGCGGCCTGGGCGCGGTCGGCGGCACGCGAGCCGATGATCACCTTCTGTCCGGCGCGGGCCAGCCGGTAGGCGAGGCCCTTGCCCTGCGGCCCGGTCCCGCCGAGCACGCCGACGACGAGCCCGGAGACGTCGGGAAGGTCCCAGGGGTCCTTGGCGGGAGCCTTCTGTGCAGCACTGTCGGTAGAGGTCATGGGCCCGACTTTACGTCCGCCCCAGCCGCCCCGGCCGATCGGGTGAGCCGCGTCACGGACACCCGCCCGGAAGCGCGCGGGCGCCGAAGTCCCGGTCACCCGGGGGAGCCCGGCCCTGCCCGGTTCGGGCGAATCCGGGGTGAACCGCGGGTGACGGACGTGCGCTTGCGGCAGGATGCGACGCCATGGACGCCGTACGGGTCGCGCTGCTGCGCGAAGTGCTCGCCGGGACCGAGTGGTTGGGAGCCACGCGGCGCTTCGCGGGCGTGCTGCGCGGCTCGGTGGTCTCGCACGGCGGTGGACTGCTCCTGGTCGGCACGCCGGAGTACGAGCCGTGGCATCTGGCGGCCCATCTGGTCGACGAGGCCGCGTGGTCGGGCATGCCGGAGCTGGCCCCCACTCTCGTACGCCACGACGCGCGCCCCTCCGACCCCCCGCACCTGTCGGTGGGGCCGGGGCGGCTCGCGGCGGCCCGGCGCGGCGAGACCCTGCTGGTGGTGTCCCCGTCCCCGGACCGGCCGGGTGCCCCGCTTCTGGAGCAGGTCCACGACGCCCGGCGGGCCGGCGCGACGGTCCTCTCCCTCGGCCCCGGCGAGGGCGAACTCGCCGCGATGGCCCACGAGTCGCTGGCCGTGCCGGAGGGCACGGACCTCGATCTGGACACCGTGCAGCACCTGGTGAGCGCGGCGGCCGGGGAGAACGCCGTCCCCGCGCCCAGGGGCCGGCGGCGGTTCCGGGACCGGTTGTCGAGACTGGCCGACCAGCTGACGGCGCCGCCTCCGGCCCGCTGGTAGCCCGCGAAAAGCAGTTGCCGGACCGGCAGGCATCCCCGGACCATGACGGGTCGTGACCGACGACGCCCCCCAACCCCCTTCCGGCCTGCGCGCGATGCTCCCCGACCTCGCCCCCTGGCGGACCTCCCGGGACTTCCGGCGGCTGTGGTACTCGGGGCTGATCTCGAACTTCGGCAGCTTCCTGACCTTCGTGGCACTGCCGGTGCAGCTGAAGGGCCTGACGGGGTCGGCGGCGGCGGTGGGCGCGATCGGGGCCGTGGAGCTGATACCCCTCCTGGTCTTCGGCCTGTACGGCGGCGCGCTCGCGGACGCCTGGGACAAGCGGAAGCTGATCGTGTGGACCGAGGCCGGGCAGGGCCTGCTGAGCGCGGCCCTGCTGCTCAACGCGCTGCTCCCGCGCCCCGCCGTCTGGCCGCTGTACGTCGTCGCCGCCGTGTCCTCCGCCCTGGTCTCGGTACAGCGCCCGGCGCTCGACTCCCTGTGGCCCCGGATCGTGGCCCACGAACACCTCCCGGCGGCGGGCTCGCTGAACTCCTTCCGCTGGACGGTCGGCGGGGTCGCGGGCCCGGCGCTGGCGGGCGTGGTGGTGGCCTACGCGGGCCTCGGCTGGGCGTACGGTGCGGACCTGCTGACGTTCGTCGTCTCGGTCGCCCTGATCGTGGGGATCGCGGCGGCCCCCGCCTCCCTCCCCCACTCTCGGCTTCGCTCGAGCGGGGGGACCCCCATGGCGGCGAAGCCCTCCCTGAAGGCCATCGCGGAGGGCGCGCGGTACGCCTGGAGCCGCAAGGAACTGCTCGGCACCTACGCCGTCGACCTAGCGGCGATGTTCCTGGCGATGCCGCTGGCCCTGCTGCCGTTCCTCGCGGACGAACTGGACGCGCAGTGGTCGCTGAGCCATGGGGGTCCCCCCACGCCTTAGAGCAGTGGGGGAGTACGCGAGCATCCCGCTCGGCGCCCTGCTGGTGAGCCTGGTCAGCGGCTGGACCACGCGGGTCCACCGGCACGGGCGGATGGTGGTGCTGTCGGCCGCCCTGTGGGGCCTGGCGATCGTGGCGGCCGGGGTCATGGACGACGTGTGGCTGGTGCTGCTGTTCCTGACCGTGGCCGGCGGCTGCGACATGGTCAGCGGGATCTTCCGGGGGATCATGTGGAACCAGACGATCCCGGACGAGCTGCGCGGACGGCTCGCCGGGATCGAACTGCTGTCGTACTCGGTGGGCCCGACCGTCGGCCAGGTCCGCAGCGGTGGTTTCGCCGCGTGGTGGGGCGTGCGGACGTCGGTCTGGTCGGGCGGGGTGCTGTGCGCGGGGGCGGTGGGCCTGCTGGCCCTGTGCCTGCCGAAACTGATGTCCTACGACGCCCGCACGGACGAGCACGCGGCACAGGTGCGGGAACAGCGAGCCGCAGCCGCGGTGTGATCAGTCGTCGTCGCGGCCCCCCGCCGGGGCGTCGTGCCACTTGGGGTCGTTCTCCCACTCGAGGTTGCGCTCGCGGGCCGTCTCCATCGCGTGCTGGGCCTCCGCGCGGCTCGCGTAGGGCCCGAAGCGGTCCTTGGCCGGGCACTCGGGCCCTTCCTCGACCTTCTTGTGCTCCAGGCAGTAGTACCACTCGCCGGGCTTACCGACCGTGCGCTTCTTGAACAAGGCCATGACCTGCTCCTCTCGCCAACAGCATGTTCCCGTTACCCAAATCTCAGTGATCTGAGCATTCCAGGCGTTTCCGTCTGGAAGGTCCGTGACGGTGTCATCGCAGCGCGGAGTGCGCTGCGGCGTCCTGACTACGGTCTCCCGTTTCCTTCTGTCGCGGGTGCGGCAGGCTTGCGCCACCTGCCCGCCCGCCTCGGCCAGTGTCCTGGTCGGGGCGTTGGCGGCGGGTCTTGCGGTCGGCTCCACGGGGCTTCGACACGCGTGGCGTGTCCTGGTCTCCGGCCACTCCGGTACCAGCGGGGCAGGCCGCGAGAGCGACCAGGTTGCGGGCCGCGTTCTCGTCCCGGTCCAGGACCGGGCCACAGGCGTCGCAGGTGAAGACTCGGACGTGCAGCGGCAGTTTGGCTTTCACCGCGCCGCAGTTCGAGCAGGTCTTGGAGGAGGGGTACCAGCGGTTGGCCACGATCGTGCGGCAGGCGTTGCGCCGGCCCTTATAGGTGAGCTGGCGGCGAATCTCCCCGAACCCGGCATCGGCCACCTGGCGGGCGAGGCGCCCGTTGCGGAGCAGGCCGGCGACGTTGAGGTCCTCGACGACCACGGTGCCGTATTCGGCCCTGATCCGGGTGGTGAGTTTGTGCAACGCGTCGGTGCGCAGGTCGGCCACCCGATGGTGGAGCCTGTTGCGCTCGCGGTTGGCCTTCTCCCACCGTTTCGAGGGCTTCTGGTCGGTCCTGTGGTCGGGGCCCTGCCTACGGGTCACGCGGCGTGAATGGAACTTCAGGAGCTTCAGCATCCCGTCCAGGTGCCGCGGGTTGGGCTCGTAGCGGATCTCGCCGTCACTGTCCGCCAGGACCGCTAGGTGCTTGACACCGACGTCGATCCCTACGGCGGTGTCAGGCCTTGCGACGCGGGTGATGTCCCGGGCAGTCTCGACCTGGAAGGAGACGAACCAGCGTCCACGCTCGTGCCGCACAGTCACCGACAAGACGCGCGTCCCTCGGGTTCGCAGGCGAGCCAGCAACTTTGCCGTCGGTTCGTGTGTGCGGATCGTGCCCAGCCTGGGCAGGGTGACGTGTCGACCGCCGGGCTCGACGCGGATCGTGCCGGTGGTGAACCGGCAGGCCAGGCGGGCCTTCCGCTTGACCTTCCGGCGCGGGACACCCACCCGGCCCCCCTTGCGTCGGCCCTGCCTGGACTTGGCGTAGTTGTCGAAGGCTGCTGCCGCGTTCGCCAGGCCGGTGTTGTAGGCCTCCTTGGAGTTCTCCTGCCACCAGTCCGCGAACGTCGGATCGGTGGTCTTGATCCGGTTGAACTCCTTGCGCAGAACAGGCAGCGACCACGAGCGCCACGGTGTCAGCCCGTCCTCATCGATGCCGTACGAGGCTTCGGCCCTGCGCTGCCACCACGAAGCGGTCACCCACGACACGGCCCAGTTGTATGCGGCGCGAGCCGCACCGCAGTGGGAACGCAGACCCTGCTCCTGCGCAGCATTCGGATCGAACGCGAACCTGTAGCCCTGCACCACGCAGCCGGGCCGCAGCCGAAACGTCCCGCCCATGCGACAGCCCCCCGCTCGAAGATCCCTCATCTACCCAACGAGCACCCCAGAACAAGGTCACCCATTCGATCAGGGAATTGCTGTTCCCATCTCAGCGGGACAGAGCCCAGCGGCCGGCCCCTCCGCCGCTGGATAGACTCGTCCGCATGTCTGGCCAGTCGCTGCTCGTGCCCGGGGAACTGTCCCCCACCCGTTCCGTGCCCGGAAACATCCGTCGCCCCGAGTACGTCGGCAAGCCCGCGCCGACGCCGTACACGGGTCCGGAGGTGCAGACCCCGGAGACCGTCGAGGCGATGCGGATCGCCGGCCGTATCGCGGCCCGGGCGATGGCGGAGGCCGCGAAGCTGATCGCCCCCGGCGTGACCACCGACGCACTGGACAAGGTGGCGCACGAGTACATGTGCGACCACGGCGCCTACCCGTCGACGCTCGGTTACCGGGGTTTCCCGAAGTCCCTGTGCACCAGCCTCAACGAGGTGATCTGCCACGGCATTCCGGACTCCACCGTGCTCCGGGACGGCGACATCATCAACCTCGACGTGACGGCGTACATCGGCGGGGTGCACGGCGACAACAACGCGACGTACCTGGTGGGTGACGTCGACGAGGAGAGCCGCCTGCTGGTGGAGCGCACCCGGGAGTCCCTGGAGCGCGCGATCAAGGCGGTCAAGCCGGGCCGTCAGATCAACATCATCGGCCGCGTGATCGAGTCGTACGCCAAGCGCTTCGGCTACGGAGTCGTCCGCGACTTCACGGGCCACGGCATCAACTCGTCCTTCCACAGCGGCCTGATCGTCCCGCACTACGACAGCCCGCACGCGACGACGGTCATCCAGCCCGGCATGACGTTCACGATCGAGCCGATGCTGACGCTCGGGACGCACGAGTACGACATGTGGGACGACGGCTGGACGGTCGTGACGAAGGACCGCAAGCGGACGGCCCAGTTCGAGCACACGCTGGTGGTGACGGAGACGGGGGCGGAGATCCTGACGCTGCCGTAGTGAGTCCTGGACGCCTTGATGGTCGCCCGGGGCGGAGCAGCCGGCGGGGGACCCGGTGGCGGGCGCGTTCATCCGGCCGGAGCTGTTCCGGCCGGGGCACTTGCGCGGGACCTGGCTCATCTGCCGGGTGCGCGCCTGCGCGCGGTCCTGTCCGGTCGGCGGGCGACGGCGTCCGCTTCTACGTCTTCGCGTTCCACGTCTCGAGGAGATCCCCCTGTCGGCGTGAGCCTCACCGCTCCAGGAGGACCCGTCCGCCCACCTCGACCCAGCCGCCCGGCTGGGGAGCCGTGAGGATCTGGGAGCCGGCGCCCTGGACGATGTTCAGGGCCCGCCCCAGCGCGTCGGTGAGCTGGAGGGCCGCCGCGCCGGTGGCCTCGTCCTCCTCGACACCGTCGCCCCGGCCGGGGAAGCCGCGGGCCCGGACCCGTCCGGCGGCCTCGTCCTCCCAGGCCCAGGCGTAGATCCACTCCCCCGCAGGCGGGACGGCGAGGTCGTCCACCTCGGCGGCGGTGCCGTACTGCCGGAACGTCCGTGGCGCCGCCCACTCGGCCCGCGCCTCGATCCAGCTGAACTCCCCGTCGAGCCGCGTGCCGACGATCCCGGCGGGCGTGACGAGCTCGGGGACGTCGAGCAACCAGGCGGCGCCGACGCACGGGTACCCGGCGAACGCCAGCCGCACGGAGGGCGTGTAGATGTCGATGACGCCCCGCTCGGGATCGTCGACGAACACGGTCTCGCTGAACCCGAGCTTCGCGGCGAGAGCCTGCCGCTCGTCCCGGTCCGGCAGCACGGAGCCCTCACGGACGACGCCCAGCTCGTTGCCGTAGCCGCCGTTCGCCGCGCAGAAGACGCGCAGCACGTCGTAGTCAGTCACGGGGGAATTGAAACATCCGCGGCGGGCACCCCGGGACGGGTGAGGGCGCACGCCCCCGGCGCGGAACCTTTGACCTTCCTTTGACCTTCCCTTGGTGTCTGTTTTGAGCCATCCCGCGGTATCACTCAGGTTAGCCTCAGATAAGTTAGGCTAGCCTCACTTACTTTGTGATGCCCGTCACGTGATGTTTCAGCCAGCACCAGGAGCCCGCATGCGAGCCGCCAGACTGTCCGTCGTCACCGCCACCGCCGTGGCGGCTTTGACCGCCGTCACGGGGTGCACGGAGAAGGGAAGCTCCGGCGACAGCGACCGCGTGATCGACGTGACCGCCACGGACAGCAAGTGCGAGGTCTCCAAGAAGGAGTTCCCGGCCGGCCACGTGGAACTCGCGATCGAGAACAAGGGCTCCAAGGTCACCGAGGTCTACGTCCTGTTCCCGGACGACCGGATCGTCACCGAGCGGGAGAACATCGGCCCGGGCACCAAGCAGAAGGTCACCGCCGAGGTGAAGGCCGGTGCCTACACGATCGCCTGCAAGCCCGGCATGAAGGGCGACGGCATCCGCCAGGAGATCAAGGCCACCGGCGGGACCGCGGCCAAGCGCGACCCGCGCCTCGACGCGGCCGTCGCCGCGTACCGCAAGTACGCGCAGGAGCAGGCCGACGCGACCCTGCCGCTGGCGAAGACCTTCGCAGCCGCGGTCAAGGCCGGGGATCTGGAGGCCGCCAAGAAGGCCTACGCTCCCTCCCGCATCGGCTGGGAGCGCACCGAGCCGGTCGCGGAGTCCTTCGGTGACATCGACCCCAAGGTCGACGTCCGCGAGGACGGGCTGGAGGGCGGCCAGAAGTGGACCGGCTGGCACCGCCTGGAGAAGTCCCTCTGGCAGGACAAGAAGATCACCGCCGAGGACAAGACCCTGGCCGACCAGCTGATCACCGACCTCACCGACTGGCAGAACCGGGTCGGCAAGGCGGACATCACCCCGACCTCCATGGCCAACGGCGCCAAGGAACTCCTCGACGAGGTCGCCACCGGCAAGGTCACCGGCGAGGAGGAGCGCTACTCGCACACCGACCTCGTCGACTTCAAGGCCAACGTCGAGGGCGCCGAGAAGTCGTACGAGCTGCTGAAGCCGGTCGCCAAGGAGAACAACGCCACTCTGGTCACCGAGCTCGACAAGCAGTTCGCGGCGATCGACGCGCTGCTGGACAAGTACCGCGCCGACAAGACGTCCTACGACTTCACCTCGTACGACAAGGTCGGCGACGCCGATCGCAAGCAGCTGTCGGACGGTGTGAACGCGCTCGCGGAACCGCTGTCCAAGCTCGCCGCCGCCGTCGTCACCAAGTCCTCCTGAGGCGGGGGACATGACAGACACGGAGAAGACCACGGCTCCCTCGCGCCGCGCGCTCATCGGCTGGGGCGGGGCCGGGCTCGCGCTCGGTGCCGCCGCGGCCGGTGGCACGGTCGCGATGACCCGCACCGGGGACGACATCACCCCGACCGCCGCCGACGCGGGTGCCGCCGTGGAGTTCCACGGCACCCACCAGGCCGGTATCGCCACGCCCGTGCAGGACCGGCTGCACTTCGCCGCGTTCGACGTGACGACCGACGACCGTGCCGAGTTCGTCCAGATGCTCAAGGACTGGACGGCCGCCGCCCGCCGGATGACCGCGGGCAAGGCGGTCGGCGAGGGGGCGTACGGGGGTCTCGCCGAGGCCCCGCCGGACGACACCGGGGAGGCGCTCGGGCTCAAGCCGTCGCGGCTGACGCTGACGATCGGCTTCGGCCCGTCCCTGTTCGAGAAGTTCGACCTGGCCGGCCGGCGGCCCGAGGCGCTCGTCGACCTCCCCCAGTTCGCCGGGGACAACCTCGACAAGAACCGCAGCGGCGGCGACCTGTGCATCCAGGCCTGCGCGGACGACCCGCAGGTCGCCGTGCACGCGATCCGCAACCTCGCCCGGATCGGCTTCGGCAAGGTCGTCATCAGGTGGTCGCAGCTCGGCTTCGGCAAGACGTCCTCGACCACGCCCGACGCGCAGACCCCGCGCAACCTGATGGGCTTCAAGGACGGCACCCGCAACATCGCGGGCACCGAGACGGACCGGCTGAAGAAGTTCGTGTGGGCGGACGGCAAGGACGCCGACTGGATGGCCGGCGGCTCCTACCTCGTCGCCCGCCGCATCCGCATGCACATCGAGACCTGGGACCGCACCTCCCTGCAGGAGCAGGAGGACGTCTTCGGCCGCGACAAGGGCGAGGGCGCCCCGGTCGGCAAGGCGAAGGAGCGCGACAAGCCGTTCCTGCCGGCGATGAAGCCCGACGCGCACGTGCGGCTCGCGCACCCCGACTCCAACGGCGGGGCGACGATCCTGCGCCGCGGCTACTCCTTCACCGACGGCACGGACGGCCTCGGCCGGCTGGACGCGGGCCTGTTCTTCCTGGCGTACATGAAGGACGTCCGCGAAGGCTTCATCCGCATCCAGCGGCATCTGTCCACCGACGCGCTCAACGAGTACATCCAGCACGTGGGTTCGGCGGTCTTCGCCGTCCCGCCCGGCGTCCGTGACCGGGACGACTGGTGGGGCAGCACGCTGTTCTCCAAGGAGGCCTGACCCGTGTTCTCCAACTACCTGATCGGTCTGCGCGAGGGTCTCGAAGCCAGCCTGGTCGTCTGCATCCTCATCGCCTACCTGGTCAAGACGGGCCGCCGGGACGCCCTGAGGCCGATCTGGATCGGCATCGGCGTCGCGGTGGCGCTCGCCCTCGGCTTCGGGAGCGCGCTCGAATTCGGCTCGCAGGAGCTGACGTTCGAGGCGCAGGAGGCGCTCGGCGGCTCCCTGTCGGTCATCGCGGTCGGCCTGGTGACGTGGATGGTCTTCTGGATGCGGCGCACCGCCCGGCACCTGAAGTCCGAGCTGCACGGCAAGCTGGACGCCGCCCTGCAGATGGGCACCGCCGCCCTGGTCGCCACCGCGTTCCTCGCGGTCGGCCGGGAGGGCCTGGAGACCGCCCTGTTCGTGTGGGCGTCGGTGCACGCGGCCGGCGACGGCACCCCGCGCCCGCTGATCGGCGCGGCCCTCGGCATCGCCACGGCGGTCTTCCTGGGCTGGCTGTTCTACCGCGGTGCCCTGCGCATCAACCTGGCCAAGTTCTTCACCTGGACCGGCGGCATGCTGGTCGTCGTGGCCGCGGGTGTGCTGGCGTACGGCTTCCACGACCTCCAGGAGGCGAACTGGCTGCCCGGCCTGCGCGACAGAGCCTTCGACATCAGTGACACCATCCCGCCGGACAGCTGGTACGGCACGCTCCTCAAGGGCGTGTTCAACTTCCAGCCGGACCCGACGGTGCTTCAGGTCACGGTGTGGCTGCTGTACTTGATCCCGACGCTCGTGCTGTTCCTCGCCCCGGTAGGGTTCGCCTCCGGGAAGGGGAAGGTGAAAGCACCTGATGAGCAGGGATCGCGGCCCTCGAAGGCTCCGCAGGCTTGACCGGAGCGCACTGATAGCAGCCTCTGTGACCGCTTTGTCGTTGACGGCGAGCGGATGCATGGTGGTGCACGGCGAGCGGGAGGTGCTTCCCGCGACCACCCAGGCGGAGGCCGCCAAGGCGCTCCAGCAGTTCACGAACGCGTACAACGCGGCGGACAAGGCCTACGACAGCTCGCTCGACGCGGCCCATGTCACCGGCGCGCTCGGGGCCATCGACGCGGCGCGGCTGAAGGCCGGCAAGGCCAACAGCCCGAGCGGCAACGCCACGCACACACCGCTGAAGCTGTCCGACGTGACGTACACCATCCCGAAGAAGGCGGGCTGGCCGCGCTGGTTCGTCGCCGACGCGGCCGGCAACAAGGGCGGCACCGCGCGCTGGCTGCTCGTGTTCACCCGCGACGGGCTGGACGAGCCGTTCCAGGTGGCGTATCTGACGCTGGTCGCCGAGGGCAAGGTGCCGGAGTTCAAGAAGGACGCGGACGGCTGGGCCGAGGCGGTGCCGGCGAACTCGGCCGAACTGGCCCTCCCGCCCGGCGACCTGGGACCGGGGTACGCGACCTACCTCAAGAGCGGCAGCGACGCCTTCGCCGACGGCGCGTACACCAGCGCCTGGCGGGCGGCGCGGGCGAAGGACGCCAAGCGGCCGGGTCTGGTCACCCAGTACATCGACGAACCGATGACGAGCGGCGACTACGCGCCGCTGGCCCTGCGGACGTCGGACGGCGGGGCGCTGGTGTTCTTCGCCACGCACCTCTACTCGAAGCAGACGGCCGCCCCGGGCACCTCGATCCCCACCACCGACGACGTGCGGGCCCTGACGACCGGCGAGATCAAGCAGTCCCTGACGATGGAGATCGTCTCCAACTCGGTGGCCCTCGACCCGCCGAAGGGCTCGGGTGGCCGGCAGGTCACCGTGCTCGGCCGGATCCAGGGGCTGACGTCCGCGAAGGGTTCGTAGCGGCCCGGAGTCCGGGCGCTACCGGCGCAGGGGCCAGGCCGCGTCCGCGTGGTCCGGCTCCTCGCCCACGTGGCGGGCGCAGGCGTCGGTGAGGACTTCCAGGAGGGTCAGCGGGTCGGGCAGCGGGTGTTCGAGGCCGCGGACCCAGTGCACGGTCTGGTCGCCGGGCAGCCGGGCGGGCGGTACGAGGACGTAGGAGCCGCGGCAGTGCCAGCGCAGGCCGGGGTGTTCGTCCGCCGTCTCGGGGTGGCAGTCCAGTTCGCACGGCCACCACTCGTCCTCGTCCTCGGGGGTACCGCGGGTGAGGGTGAAGAAGAGGAGCCGCCCGTCGTCGCTCTCGGCGACCGGGCCCACGTCGACGCCGGCGTCCAGGAGCCGCTCCAGGGCCTCCCGGCCGGCTTCCAGGGGTACGTCGAGGACGTCGTGGACCATGCCGGTCGCGGTGATGAAGTTGGCCTGCGGCTGGTGCCGGGCCCAGCGCTCGATCTGCGCGCGGTCGGTGGTCGACTGGGTCTGCCAGGCGAAGGACACGGGGTGCCGGGCGGGCGTCGGACAGCCGACCCGGTCACAGGAACAGCGGTATCCGGGAGCGGGATGCGCGGCGGGCGCGAGCGGGAGTCCCGCTGAGGCGGCGGCCAGCAGCAGGGCCTCACGACCGCCGTCGTCCCCGGCGGCGGCCTCCTTCGGCCGGCGTCCGCGCAGCCACTGGGAGAGTTTGCCCTGCAGGCCGGTCCGGCCTCCCGACTCCTCGCTCATCTACCACCCTCGCCTCGCTGTCGTGCAAAACAGCATGCCCTATGGTCCCACCTTCCTCTGCTCCGGGGGGCCCTGAGCGGATATGAGGGGTTGGGGGCAGCAATGCCCGTTGACCGTGTACGGCTCAGCGGGGTGCGATGCCGTGGAGGGCGTAGTCGACGAGGGTGTCGGTGTAGTCGTAGCTGATCGGGCCGGTGTACTGGAGCCAGCGCTGGGCGAGGGGGGAGACCCAGAGTTCGAGGGCGATGCGCGGGTCGATCTCGGGGCGCACCTGGCCGGCCCGCTGGGCGGCGCACACCCGGTCGACGTACAGCTGGAGCGAGGGTTCGAGGAGCTTGGTCACGAAGGCGCGGCCGACCTCCTCGTTGACGACGCCCTCGGCCGCCAGGGCGCGGGAGGGGGCCTCGAAGCGGGGGTCCTTGAGCTGGTCGACGGTGAGCCGCAGTACGGCCTTGAGGTCGGCGGCGAGGTCACCGGTGTCCGGGATGGCGTACGCCTCCTCGGGACCGGCCTCGCGTGCCGCCTGCTCGCTCAGGTCGAGGAACGCCTCCATCAGCACCTGCGCCTTCGACGACCACCAGCGGTAGATCGTCTGCTTGCCGACACCGGCGCGGGCGGCGATGCCCTCGATCGTGGTCTTCGGGTAGCCGACCTCGGCCACGAGGTCGAGGGCGGCGTCGTAGATGGCGCGGCGGGACCGCTCGCTGCGGCGGGTGGTGTCGGGGGCGGGCTGTTTGACCATGGGGCGACGGTAGCAGGGCGGTGAGACGGCGCGTCTCGTGTGCTACGGCGGCGGCCAGGGGTCGCCCCAGGCCGCGTCCCGCGCCGCCCGGTACAGCTCGCCGTGGCGCTTGGTGACCGTGCGCCGGGACAGCCGCTCGTCGGGTTCGCACAGGTCGAGGAGGACCTGGCCCTTGCGGATCTGGGGGCGGCGGATCACCCGGGCGGGTGCCGGGTCGGCCGGGAGGCGGGTGGCGGCGACGTAGCTGAACTTCTCGTCCTCGTACGGCAGCGAGCCGCCCTTGACCTTGCGGTGCAGGGAGGAGCGGCTGACCCGCGCCGAGAAGTGGCACCAGTCCTCGCCGGGGACGATCGGGCAGGCGGCGCTGTGCGGGCAGGGCGCGGCGATACGGAAGCCGGCGGCGATCAGGCGGTCGCGGGCCTCGATGACGCGGGCGTACCCGGCGGGGGTGCCGGCCTCGACGATCACGACCGCCTGGGCCGACGCCGCCGCGGTGTCCACGAGGGCGGTGCGGTCGGCCGGGGTGAGTTCGTTGAGGACGTACGAGACGGTGACCAGGTCCGTGGCGGGCAGAGTGAGGTCCTTGCCGATCCTGGCGCGCTGCCAGTGGGCGTCGCTCAGGGCCGGGTTCGCGGTGGCGATCTCTCGGCCGAGGGCGAGCGCGGGGTCGGACCAGTCGAGGACGGTGACCGCCCGGTCGCCCGGCCAGGTGGCGGTGACGGCCCAGGTCGCGGCACCGGTGCCGCCGCCGACGTCGGTGTGGTCGGCGGGGGCCCAGCCGGGGACGGCCCCGGCGAACGCCTCCAGCGCCGCGTGGACCGCCTCGAAGGTGGCGGGCATGCGGTAGGCGGCGTAGGCGGCCACGTCCGCGCGGTCGCGGAGGATGGGGGCGCCGGTGGGCGTGGTCCCCCGGTAGCTGGCGATCAGCCGGTCCACCGCCTGGGCGGCCTGCTTGGGCGGGAGTCCGTCGAGGAGGACGGCGAGCCTGGTACGGAGGGTCTCGGCCGGGGGGGCGGGGGCGGTCACCCGGTGATTCTATGGGCGACCGGGGTGGGGGTGGACGTCGCGGGTTCCGGGGCACGGTGCGGGGTTCCCGCCCCCCGGTGCAGCTTGGAAGGCCCTGGCGCCCTCTCCGCCCTCGCCCGGCTGTCCGGTGGGCGTTGCGGATTCCCGCGCCCGGTGAGGGGTGGGCGTCACGGGTTTCCGCCTCCCGGCGCGGCTTGGAATCCCGTGTCGCCATCTCTGCCCTCGCCCTCCTGTCCGGTGGGCCTCGACGCTTCCCGCCCCCGGGGCAGGGGTGGGCTTCGCGGATTCCCGCGCCCGGGGCGAGGGGGTTGTCGCAGGTTCCTGCCCCCGCCGCGGCTGGCAGCCCCCTGGCGCCATCTCCGCCCTGTCCGGTGGGCGTCGCGGATTCCCGCCTCCCGGGGCAGGGGTGGGCTTCGCGGATTCCCGCGCCCGGGGCGAGGGGGTTGTCGCAGGTTCCTGCCCCCGCCGCGGCTGGCAAGCCCCTGCCCGCCCGCTGTCCGGTGGGCCTCGCGGGTTCCCGTGCCGTGCGTGGGTGGGCGTCGCGGATTCCCGCCTCCCGGTGCCGGGGCGGGCGTCGCGGATTTCCGCCCCCGTCGCGGCTGGGAAGCCCCTCACCCCGTAGCGGCTAAGAGGCCCCCGTCCCCCTGACCGCCCGCGTCACCCATGGCGCCCTCGCCCGGTTGTCCGGTGAGGTCGCGCCTTCCCGCCCTCGCCCGCGTGTCCGGTGAGCCTCGCGGATTCCCACTCCCGCCGCGGCTGACAAGCCCCTCGACCCCCTCGCCGCTAAGAGGCCCCCGTCCCCCTGACCGCCCGCGCCACCCGTGTCGCCATCTCCGCTCTGGGGCGGTTGTCCGGTGGGCGTCTCCTCGGGTGGACCGTGTTGGCCAGGAGGACGACGAATGTGTCTGTCGCCGGGTCCAGGACCAGTGACGTGCCCGTGAAGCCCGTGTGGCCTGCCGCTCCCCGCCCCGCCAGCTCCCCCATGAACCACTTCTGGTCGATGGCGAACCCCAGCCCGGGTGGCGTCAGCAGGAGTTCCACGAAGTCCGGGCCGAGGATGCGGGCGGGGCCGTACGCGCCGCCCGCCAGCAGGGCCCGGCAGAAGATCGCGAGGTCGCGGGCGGTCGAGAAGAGGCCCGCGTGGCCCGCCACCCCGCCCAGCGACCACGCGTTCTCGTCGTGGACCACGCCCCGCAGCATCCCCCGGTCCACCTTGGCCCACGGTCTGCGTTGGTCCTCCGTGGCCGCCGCCCCCGGGCAGGGGCCGAAGCGGGTGGACGTCATGCCGAGGGGGCGGGTGATGCCCTCGTGGACGAGGACGTCGAGGGACCGGCCGGTGATGCGTTCCAGGACGTGCTGGAGGAGGAGCGGGTTGAGGTCGGAGTAGGTGTAGGTGCCGGGGACCCCGACGGGCGGCTCCGCGCGCAGGAGGTTCAGGCGGTCCTCGTCGTCGTCGCAGTCGTGGAGCGGGAGTTCGGGGCGCAGGCCCGAGGTGTGGGTGAGCAGTTCGCGGACGGTGATCCCGTGCGTCGCGGCCGCCGTGAAGTCCGGAAGGTACGCGCCGACCCGCGCGTCGATGCCCAGCGTGCCGCGCTCGATCTGCTGCACCGCCGCCACGGCCGTGAACAGTTTGGTGAGCGACGCCAGGTCGAAGGGGGTGTCCACCCGGGCGGGAACGCGTGCCTCCGGTGGCAGCTCCACACCCGCGTCGGCCTCGGGGTCGTAGGACGAGTAGCGGACGGCCCAGCCCGAGGCCTCCTCCACCGCGATCACCGGGCCGCGCCCCGCGACGAGGACGGCGCCTGGGGTCCAGGGGCGTGCGCCGGTGGTGAGGATGCGGAAATCCCGGACAAGCCGCCGGAGTTCCCCGGGGTCGAGCCCGGCCCGTTCCGGAGTGTCGGTGCGCAGTCTCGGTGCGCTCAGCTCTCTGCTCCCTCCACAGTCGCACGCCTGTTCCAAGGACGGCACATTGCCATGAAACACAGGAGCGCTACCAGTGCGGCCGCCAGTTGGACGACCGCCATCGGGACGGCCGTGTCCTCCCCGGCCATCCCTACCAGTGGGGAGGCGACGGCGCCGATGAGGAAGGAGGACGTGCCGAGCAGGGCGGACGCGGAACCGGCGGAGTGCTTGGTGCGCAGGAGCGCGAGGGACTGGGCGTTGGGCAGGGTGACACCCATCGCGGACATCAGGACGAACAGGCCGGCGGCGACGGGGAACAGGCCCACCTCGCCGAAGACCCCGGTCGTCATCAGCAGCAGCGCCGCGGCCGCCGCCGTCACCGTGAGCAGGCCCACGCCGAGGACCCGGTCCAGGCCGACCCGGCCCACCAGCACCTTGCCGTTGATCTGCCCGACCACGACAAGGCCCACCGAGTTCACGCCGAACAGCAGGCTGAAGGTCTGCGGGGAGGCGCCGTAGATCTCCTGGACCACGAATGGGGACGCCGAGATGTAGGCGAACAGTGCGGCGAAGGCGAAGCCGCCGGTGAGCATGTAGCCGGTGAAGGGCAGGTCGGCGAGAAGACGGCGCATGGAGTGCAGGGCGTCGGTGACGCCGCCGGTGTGCCGCTCGGTGGCGGGCAGCGTCTCGGGCAGCCTCGCCCACACCAGGCCCGCGAGCAGCGCCCCGATGACCGTCAGGACCACGAAGACGCCCCGCCAGTCCGTCACCCGCAGGATCTGCCCGCCGATCAGCGGAGCCACGACCGGCGCGACCCCGCCGATCAGCATGAGGGTGGAGAAGAACCGGGCCATCGCGACCCCGTCGTACAGGTCCCGGACCACGGCCCGGGCGATCACTATGCCCGCGGCGCCCGCGAGACCCTGGGCCAGCCGGAAGCCGACCAGGAACTCCACGGTCGGCGCGACGGCGCACAGCGCGGTGGCGAGGACGTACACGAGGAGACCGGCGAGCAGCGGGCGCCTGCGGCCCCAGCGGTCGCTCATCGGGCCGACCACCAGTTGCCCGAGCGCCATGCCGAGCAGGCAGGCGGTGAGGGTGAGCTGGACGGTGGCGGCGGGCGCGTGCAGGGAGTCGGTGACCTCCGGCAGGGACGGCAGGTACATGTCCATCGCGAGCGGGGGCGTGGCGGTGAGGCCGCCGAGGAGCAGGGTGACGAGCAGGCCGGTGCGGCGTACGGCGACCGTGGGCGGTTCGCCGGCCGCGGCCGCCTGCTGCTTCAGGTGCGGTGTCGGTGCCCCCTGCTCGGGCATGTGCCCCTCCCTCTTCCAGTGATCCGCCACCTATGCTCTCAGCTCGTACAGGGTGGCGAGGGTCAGGTGAGCGAGGGTGGAGCCGGGAATGACGGAGCAGAGGGTGCGCTGGGGGATTCTGGCGACGGGCGGGATCGCGGCGGCGTTCACCGCGGACCTGGTGGATCTGCCGGACGCGGAGGTGGTCGCGGTGGCCTCCCGGTCCGAGACCTCGGCGAAGGCGTTCGCGGAACGGTTCGGGATCGAGCGGGCGTACGGCGACTGGGGCGCCCTCGCCGAGGACGCGGACATCGATGTCGTGTACGTCGCCACCCCGCACGCGGCGCATCGCGCGGCCGCCGGGCTGTGCCTGACCGCCGGACGCAATGTCCTGTGCGAGAAGGCGTTCACGCTGAACACGCGGGAGGCCGAGGAGCTGGTCGCTCTCGCGAAGGAGCACGGGCGCTTCCTCATGGAGGCCATGTGGATGTACTGCAACCCGCTGGTCCGGCGGCTCAAGACCCTCGTCGACGACGGTGCGATCGGCGAGGTGCGTACCGTGCAGGCCGACTTCGGGCTCGCGGGCCCCTTCCCGCCCTCGCACCGGCTGCGGGATCCGGCGCAGGGCGGGGGCGCGCTGCTCGACCTCGGGGTGTACCCGGTGTCGTTCGCGCAGCTGCTGCTCGGGGAGCCCTCGGACGTCACGGCGAAGGCGGTGCTCTCCGAGGAGGGCGTCGACCTCCAGACGGGCGCGCTGCTCTCCTGGGACAGTGGTGCGCTCGCGTCCCTGCACTGCTCGCTGACCGGCGGTACGGCCACGATCGCCTCGGTCACCGGCTCGCTGGGCCGGATCGACATCCCGAACGGCTTCTTCCACCCGGACCGTTTCGTCCTGCACCGCGACGGGCGCGACCCGGAGGAGTTCGTCGCCGACCCGGCCGACGGGCCCCGCAACAGCCTCAAGCACGAGGCCCGCGAGGTCATGCGGGCGCTGCGGGCCGGTGAGACGCAGTCCTCACTGGTGCCGCTGGAGGGCACGCTCGCGGTGATGCGGACGCTGGACGCGGTACGGGAGCGGATCGGCGTCCGCTACCCGGGAGAGCCGGCCGGGGAGGCCGTCACGCCGGCGTCGGTCTGAGACCACCTACGCTGCGGGGCCATGGACACCAAGAACGTGAAGAGCGCCGTGGTGACCGGCGCGGGCTCCGGGATCGGGCGCGCGGTCGCCGTGGAACTGCTGCGGACGGGCTGGTCGGTGACGCTGGCGGGGCGGCGGACCGAGACGCTGGAGGAGACGGCGGCCCTCGTGCCCGAGGGGGCCGCTCTCGACGTACGGACGGACGTCTCGCGCCCCGACGAGGTGGCCGCGCTGTTCGCCGCCGCCGTGGAGCGGTTCGGGCGGGTGGACCTGCTGTTCAACAACGCGGGGACCTTCGGGCCCGGCGGGGTGCCGGTGGAGGAGCTGCCGTACGAGGCGTGGCGGCACGTGGTGGACACCAACCTCAACGGCGCGTTCCTGTGCGCGCAGGCGGCGTACCGCCAGATGAAGGAGCAGGATCCGCGGGGCGGCCGGATCATCAACAACGGGTCGATCTCGGCGCACACGCCCCGGCCGCACTCCGTCGCCTACACCGCGACCAAGCATGCCCTCACCGGCCTCACCAAGTCGTTGTCGCTGGACGGGCGGCCGTACGGCATCGCGGTGGGGCAGATCGACATCGGGAACGCGGCGACCGACATGACCGCGAGCATGGGGGCCGGGGCGTTGCAGGCCAACGGCGAGGTCGTGCCGGAACCTGTGATGGACGTGGCCGACGTGGCCCGCACGGTGCGGCACATGGCGGAGCTGCCGCTGGAGGCGAACGTGCAGTTCGCGACCGTACTGGCGACGGCGATGCCGTATGTGGGACGCGGCTGAGAAGTCGATTTCCACAAGCGGAATTTCTGATTCCACCCCCTTCGTGGCCGATCGACGGCTTATGCTCATCACACGCCCTCCACAAGAGATTCACACTTGGGGGAAGGCGTTCCGTCGACTCCATCCGAGGGGGGAGCGCGGCGGCCGTCCATGGACCGGATGGGGGTGGATCTCGCGTGGGACCGCGAGGTACGCACCGGTCCGTGGACGGCCACCGCGCACATTCTCAGCTCGCGCACATCCCTTCCCAGCCGACGCACAACCCTTCCTCACGGCCCCGCAATCCTTCGTCCCTACCTTGAGGACGCGCCCACAGCGGGCGCCAAGAACCTTCGAGGAACGGGATGTTTGGCATCTATCTCAAGCGCGAGCTGGGCCGGCGCAAGAAGGCGGCTCTGGTCATCGCTCTGGGTCTGGCGCTCGGTATCGCGCTGGTCATCACCGTCAACTCGGTGTCGGCCGGTATGACTCAGGCTCAGGACAAGGTCCTGAAGTCGCTGTACGGCCTCGGCACCGACATGACCGTCACCAAGACCAGGTCGGCCCCGACGTCCGGCAGTTCGGGCAGACCGAACTTCCAGTTCGACGCGAACTCCGACGACAGCGACGACACACAGAGCTCCGACCGCGTGATGACCCAGGGCGGTCAGGCCCTGGCGGCCGGCGTGGTCACGAAGGTCGCCCAGCAGAAGGGCGTGGCGAGCGCGGTGGGCGCGCTGACCCTCAACGTCACCAAGGTCGACGGCTCCTTCACCCAGGGCAAGGCGCAGAGCTCCGGCGGAAACACCGGGAACAGCGGCCAGGGCGGTCCGGGCGGCGGCTCCGGCGGCAACAGCACCGCCGCGCCCAAGGTCCAGGGCGGCGGCGCCGACTTCGACGTGAACTCCTACTCGGTCGCGGGCGTCGACGTCAGCGACCAGACGCTCGGCCCGCTGGCGGGCTCGAAGATCACCACCGGCAAGACCTTCACCGCGGCGCAGACCGACGCGAAGGTCGCGGTCGTCAGCAAGTCGTACGCCAAGGAGAACTCCCTCAAGGCCGGGAAGACCCTGAAGATCTCCGGCACCAAGTACACGATCATCGGCATCGCGACGCCCGACAGCAGCGAGTCCACCACCGACGTCTACCTGCCGCTCAAGCAGGCCCAGACGCTGGCCGACGCCAAGAACAAGGTCACCACGATCTACGTCAAGGCGACCGACTCCCAGCAGATCGACTCCGTCAAGGCGGCGATCCAGAAGAACATCTCCGGTACGACCGTCACGACCTCCGCCGACCTCGCGGAGACCGTCTCCGGCTCCCTGTCCACCGCCTCCAACCTCGCGACCAGCGTCGGCAAGTGGCTCTCCATCGCCGTGCTCGTCGCCGCCTTCCTGGTCGCCGCGCTGCTGACCTCCTCGGCGGTCTCGCGCCGGGTGCGGGAGTTCGGCACCCTGAAGGCGCTCGGCTGGCCGAGTCGCCGGGTCACCCGGCAGGTCGTCGGCGAATCGATCGTGAACGGCCTGCTCGGCGGTGTCCTCGGCATCGGCCTGGGCCTCGCGGCCGCGTACACGGTGACCATGATCAGCCCCAAGCTGACCGCGCAACTCGGCAACACCGGCGGCGGTGGCGGCGCGGGCGGGCCCGGCGGTGGCGGCGGCCCCGGTCAGCAGGCCGGCCAGAACACCATGGAGATCGCGCTGTCCGCGCCGGTCTCGATGACCACCATCGCGCTCGCCGTGGGCCTCGCGGTGACCGGCGGGCTGATCGCCGGGGCGATGGGCGGGTGGCGGGCCTCCCGGATGCGGCCGGCGGACGCGCTGCGCAGCGTGTCCTGACGCTCCCCTCCCCTCCCCTGCCCTCCTTCTTCTCTACGGCTTTCTTCTCTACGGCTTCTCTACGGAGTTCTCATGCACAGACTCACCGGCGTCACCAAGCGCTACACGCGCGGCAAGGAGACCGTCGAGGCACTGCGCGGCGTCGACCTCACCATCGAGGACGGCGACCAGCTGGTCATCCAGGGCCCCACCGGCGGCGGCAAGTCCACGCTGCTGCAGATGATCGGCGGACTGGACCGCCCCACCGAGGGCAGCGTCGAGCTGGACGGCGTCGACCTCGCGAAGATCAGCGAGGCGAAGCTGACCCGGCTCCGGGCCGAGAAGATTGGCATCATCTTCCAGTCGTTCAACCTCATCCCCACGCTCACGGCGCAGGAGAACGTGGAGACGGCGCTGGTCCCGCTGGGAGTGAAGCCGGCGGAACGGCGTGAGCGGGCGGCCGAGGCGCTCCGCTCGGTGGGGCTGGGTGAGCGACTCACCCACGCGCCGGCCGAACTCTCCGGCGGGCAGCAGCAGCGGGTGGCCATCGCGCGGGCGTTGGTCAAGAAGCCGAAGGTGCTGCTCGCCGACGAGCCGACCGGCAACCTCGACGAGTCGATGCGGGACGAGATCATGGCGTTGCTGGAAGGGCTGTGGCACGAGTACGGGTTGACGTTCATCATGGTCACGCATGACTCGTCGATCGCGCGGCGGGCGCCTCGGCTTGCCACCATCAAGGCGGGACTGATCACGCTGACCGAGCAGTCGTTGGCTCAGGGATAGGCGTCGTCCGGGACGGGGCCGCTCATCGTCCGAGAAGGCTGTCGACCTCGGTCAGCTGGTCGGCGGTGAGCGGGCCCTTCTCCATGGCTGCCGCGTTCTGCTCCGCCTGGACCACCGAACGGAAACCCGGGATCGGGACCGTGCGCGGGCTGCGGGCCCAGATCCACGCGAGGGCGCCCTGCGCGAGCGTACGGCCGTCGCTCGTCAGGATCTCCTTCAGCGCGTCGATCCTCTCCAGCCACTCCGGGTCGGCCGCCGTACCCTCCCCGAAGCCCTGCAGCCAGGCCGGGGGCTTGCTGCGGATGTCCCCCGCGTCCTGCGGACGTTGACGCTTGCCCGCGAGCAACCCCATGGCGAGCGGGCTGCGGTTGACACTCGTGAGCCCCAACTCCTCGCACAGCGCCAGCATTTCGGGTGCGTCCTGCATCACGTTCAGCGCGTGCTGTACGGCCGCACAGTGCTCCCCCTGGGCGAACACCGCGGCGCGGGCCGGGTCGTCGGTGCTCCAGGCGTAGGCGCGGATGAGCCCTTCACTCACGAACTCCTCGCAGAGGTCCCGGAGTTCGGCCGCGAGGAGCGGGTCGAGGTCGGACAGGTGGAGCTGGTAGAGGTCGATGTGATCGGTGCCCAGGCGTGCCAGGGAAGCGGTGAGAGCGCGGCGGGCGTACTCCGGTGTGTGGTCGGAGCCGGTGAGGGTGCGGGTGTCCTCGTCGAAGACGTTGCCCCACTTGGTGGCGAGGACGACGTCGTCCCGGCGCTTGCCCAGCGCACGGCCCAGCACCCGCTCGCTGTGCCCCGCGCCGTAGGTGTCGGCCGTGTCGAAGAAGGTGACACCCAGGTCGAGGGCGCGTCGGACGGCCCGGACGGACTCCTCGTCGTCGACCTTGCCCCAGCCGAGCGGCTGCCCGTCGGCGTCCTGCCATTCGCCGCCGATGGCCCAGCAGCCGAAGCCGAGAGCGCTGACCTCGATGCCGGAGCGGCCGAGAGTGCGTGTGATCTCCATGCCTGAGAACGCTAGGAGTTGGAGCGCACACGAAGGCAAGGGGCCGTAGGGGATTTCTACGCCTGGCCGGTCTCGAAGCGGGAGATCCTGCCGTCCTCGCCGACCGTGAAGTCCCAGCGGGTGCGCATCTCGCCCCAGGCGTCGTTGCGGTAGTGGGCGAGGAGGGAACGACCGCCGTTGGACTCGTTGTCGACGTCGAGGTGGCCGTTGGAGGAGAAGATCTCCCGGTCGATCCACTCGTCGAGATCACGGTCGCTGCCGTCGTCCGCCATGGTCGCACCCGGCGCGAGCAGGGCCAGGAGCGCCTCGCGGTCATGGGCGTTGACCGCGGAGACGAAGGCGCGGACGGCCGGGTCGCGGAGTCGGGCGGTCTGAATCGTCATGCCAGCCAGACTCACACCGCTCCCCCGGGCCCGCCACCCGAACGGCCGCGCGAGTGTTCCGGGCAGGTGTGAGCGGTGCGACGGTGGAAACGCGAGGGGGGTCTCGTCTCGTTCCACTTCTTGTGCTGGGAGTCATCGTGACCGCTTACGACCGACGTGATCTGGGCCTGCTGCTGCTCCGGCTGGGAACCGGGGGTGTACTGGCCGCCCACGGCGCGCAGAAACTGCTCGGCTGGTTCGGCGGCGGCGGCCTCGAGGGCACCGGCCAGTTCATGGAGTCCGTCGGCTACGCGCCGGGCAAGGCGAGCGCCACGGCGGCGGGACTGGCCGAGGCGGGCGGCGGCACCCTGCTGGCACTGGGCCTGGCAACCCCGGCGGCGGGTGCGGCGGCGGCCGGCGCGATGGCCGGCGCGTCCGCGGTACACGCGCCCAACGGCTTCTTCAACGCGGGCGGCGGCTACGAGTACGCGGCCTCACTGGGCCTCACGGCAGCGGGCCTCGCGGTGACGGGCCCGGGCCGGATCTCCCTGGACCACGCCCTCGGCCACACGGTGAACCGGGGCTGGATGGTGCCGGTCGCCCTCGGCGCGACGGCGCTGGTGACGACGCTGGTCGTGGGGGCGCGGAATCGGCGGCTGCGGGAGAAGGAGGGTGGGGGTGACGACGGTCAGGCGTCGCTGTTCGAGGAGGAGGAGGCGTTGTTCGGGGAGTAGAACCGACCGGCCGGCTCCCCCTTGGCCTGACCTTTCTGAGGGACGCGCGCCCGTGACAAGCTGCTCCGCATGAGTGATCACGCCATCACCCCCTCTCCGGACCTCTGTGACCTCTGTGACCTCTGGAAGTCCGTCGACGCCCTGTGGACCTGGTTGGAGACGGATCAGCCGGTGAAGGGCCGCGAGGGGCTCCTCCTGCGCATGCTGAAACTGTCCGAGGAGGTCGGCGAGGTCTCCGAGGCGGTCATCGGGGCGATCGGCCAGAACCCCCGCAAGGGCGTCAGCCACACCTGGGACGACGTGCAGGGCGAGCTGTGCGACGTGGTGATCACCGCGTTGGTGGCGCTGCGCACGCTGACCCCGGACACGCGCGAGGTCTTCCACCGCCATCTACAGAAGGTGACGGAGCGTTCGCTGGGGCACGGACCCGCCTGATTCACCCGGAGTGAGCGCCGCGGCGAACGTCACCCGGTCGGTCTACGCCCCGGGCCCCCGCACCCCACTCCTCGGACGATGTACCGGACGACGGCAGCGGTCGGAGGAGCCCCGTGAACGACACCCCCGCCCCCTTCACAGAACAGGACTACGCGGCCCGTATGACCAGGGCGGTCAGGGACACGACCGGGGCCGGCCTGGCCGGACTGCTCCTGCCCCCCGGCCCCGACCTGACCTGACCTGGCTGTGCGGCTACCGCCCCACCGCGACGACGGAACGCCTCACCCTCCTCGTCCTCACCCCCGGCTCCGAACCCCGCCTGCCGGTCCCGTCCCTCGAACGCCCCGACGCGGAAGCGGCCCCCGGCGCGAACGCCCTCCGCATCTCCGACTGGCGCGACGGCCAGGACCCGTACGCCGCAGCCACCGGCCTCCTCCTCCCCAACGGCCGCTAGGCGTCTCCGACACCACCTGGGCCCTCCACCTCCTCGGCCTCCAGGAGGCCCTGCCGCTGACGACCTACCGCCCCCTGACCGTCGTACTCCCCCTGCTCCGCGCGGTGAAGGACACCCACGAGGTGGCCCGCCTCACGGCGGCTGGAGCGGCGACGGACGCGGCGTACGAGGAGATCCTCACCACCCTCCCTCACGGGCCGAAGCGAAAGCCAGGTGGCCGCCGCCCTGGCCGGTCTGCTCCACGAACATGGCGACAGCCAGGTCTTCACCACGGTGGCGTCCGGCCGCAACAGCGCGAACCCGCACCACAAGTCGGCCGACCGGACGCTCAGGAAAGGCGACATGGTGATCCTGCACCTCGGCGGCCGGAAGGACCGCTACAGCTCGCACACGACCCGCACGATCCACGTCGGCGAACCGACGGAGAAGCAACGCACGGTCCACGACACCGTCCGCACGGCCCAGGAGGCCGCCGTCGAGGCGACAGCCCCGGGCATGACCTGCCGGGAGATCGACCACAGGGCACGCGGACTGCTCGAGCTTCAAGAAGGGCAACTGGATGGACATCGGTCTCGACCTGGCCGGATTCGTCCCCTTCGGTGACCTGGCGCGCGTCGGAAAGGTGGCCAAGGGAACGCTCACCGGCGTCAAAATCCCATGAACGTCCTCGACTTCGGTGTGAAGGCCGCCGACTCCTGGAAGCGTGCGGGTGACATCGTCGAGAGTGTCGGCGGAACCGCGAAGCTCGGCGAGGACGCCGAGAAATGGGTGATGCGGAACTGGGGTGAACTCGGCTCGAAGGCGCATGCCATCCACGTCACCGCCGACACTCTCAAGGATCGCTTCGCGGTCGCCGTCGCCAAGGAGTTCGGGGACTCCACCTTGTACCGGGCGGGGGCGGGAGTGTTGGACAGGCCGTTCCAGAAATTGATGCCGACGTTGGTCGAGAACACACCTCTGGGTCGCATTCCGGCGATCGCGGACTCCGTAAGGCCCGTGGTCGACGGCGCGGGCAACACGGTGTCCCATTACGTCGATCCCAGGTCATGGACGGCCCGCGGTTACGAAGCGGTGATGGGCGCGAAGGGGCTGTACACGGAAGGCGCCCGTCTCGTCACGGACGACGTCCAGTACGCGTCCGAGAAGTTCCATGAGAGCGTCGACAGGGCGCGTAATGCCGCCGGGGAGTTCGCGGACCGCGCAGCCGCCGTGAATCCCTTCGGCTGATCCGATCGGCACCTCCAACCTGCGTCAACAGCGGCCGTATCCTCTACGAATCCGTATCTCACCCGGAGCCGGAGACCAGAATGCACCCCACTCCCCAGGAGCAGCCCTCTTCGGCCTTTTCCGCGCCGATGCAGCCGCCGCAGACCCGGTACAGGTTCGTGGTCAAAGCGAACAACCCTGTCCCGGCAGGCTCTCAGCCCGACATCGAGATGAGCTCGACGATCCGGTTGACGGGTGCTCAGCGCGAGGCCGCCCCGGTGGCGGAGGTCTTCGAACAGCGGACGACGGAGCGGTGGAGTCGCCGGTCTCCGATCCCTTTCTGGATCCACGGCGGAGGCGGGGGTGGGGCTGGGGGCGGGCTGATGTGCTCAGTCCAGCCGGCCGGCCCGGACGTCCACGACGTGTACGCCGCCGACGGCACACCACTGGCCCGCATCACGCGCCGCATGGGCCGCTTCCTCCCCTGGCCCCGCCGTGTCCGGTGGACCGTACAACTCAGCGGCGCGCCCAGGGCCTTTACAGGAAAGATCGGGAGCGGGCACACCTGGACCCTGTACATCCTGACCTCTCCACTCTGGCTGCTCTTCTTTCTCTTCATGCTGGTCTACTCACTGTTCGAAGGCGACACGACCGACACCGGCCTTGACGGCCCAACCCGCACGCGCTGGCGCACGCCTGGAGCCGGAACAGCCCTGGACTACCGGGGAATCAACAAGGTCTACCACTACGAGCCCCAGCGCCTGGACGTCCGCGTGGCCTATGCGCAGGCGGTGTTGCATGCGTGGGAGCGGGTGCGCTGACCACGCTGAAACCGCTGGCCTCGATGGGCTCGGTGCTCTCGGCGGTCGCGTCGGCGGGTCGCGAGGGGTTGGGCAGCGTCAGGAAGCCCGCGGCAGCGATCACCAGGATGCCGGCGTCGAGCAGCAGAATGGTGCGGAACGGTGAGGAGAGTCGGCGCGCTGCCGTAGGGCCTCGCGGTTGGCGCCGACGTTCTGGGCATCCGCCTCACCCCTGCTGGATGTCGGTGATCTCCACGGAGAGCTCCGTGGCCGCCGAAGCGGTGCTGACCAGAGACGGTCTGTAGCTGAGGCTGGTCTGGTTCGTCAGCTCGGCGGTCTGAATGACCGGCCCGGACTGGTCTCCGTGGATCTCGTAGGTGATCTCGTAGACGGCGTCCGGGTCGAGGTCCCCACTGCTGCGGAGGTAGGTGAGCTCCGGTTCCACGGTCACGTGCAGCCCGCTGATCCGAAGCACTGCCGCGCGGTGGTGCGCAGGTCGATCGAAAGGCTGTCAGCGTCGACGTCGACGTAATGTCCCGTGACTGTCAGCGAGAGGCCCTATGGTCGTTCCCACGTGTCAGGAAGCCATCAACTGCCAAGGGGGACCAGGTTGCAGGCCAAAGAGACGTTGTTCGCCGATCTCGTGCAGGGGAGGGCCCAGCAGTTCCAAGTGCCGCTCTACCAGCGGACGTACTCCTGGACGGAGAAGCAGCTCAGACAGCTGTGGAGCGACATCCTGGAGCAGGCCGAGTTGATCGAGCGCGGCGAGAAGGCGAACACGCACTTCCTGGGGTCCGTCGTCCTCGCGCCGTCGCCGCAGAACGATGCGACGTTCCCTCGCTGGCTCGTCGTCGACGGCCAGCAGAGGCTGACCACACTCTCCCTCGCCCTGGCCGCGATCCGCGATCACGTCAGGGACGCCCAGCCGCGCGACGCCGAGCGCATCGACGAGCAATACCTGATCAACAAGTGGCAGAACGGCAGCGACCACTTCCGGCTGCTGCCGACCCAGGCGGACCGGTCGCAGTTCGCCGCGCACGTCCGCGGCCCGCTCACGGAACAGGCCGCCGGCGGCGGTGTCGCAGCTGCCTACTGCTTCTTCCGCCGCAAGCTGGTCGAGGCGGCCGATCCCGCCGCTCCGCAGGACGTGTTCCGCATCGAGCAGGCCATCACCTCCCGGCTGACGCTGGTGGCGGTGACCGCCGAGCGCGGCGACAACGTGCACCGCATCTTCGAGTCCCTGAACAACACCGGACTCAAGCTCAGCCAGGCCGACCTGCTGCGCAACTACCTGTTCATGAAGCTGCCCACCCGCGGTGAGCACGTCTACGAGGCCTACTGGCTGCCGCTGCAGGGCAGCCTGAGCAACGAAGAGCTGGAACAGCTCATGTGGCTGCAACTGGTCCTCGACGGCGACGACCGGGTGCGCCGCCAGGACCTCTACGCGGCTCAGCAGCAGCGCTTCGAGCACGGAAAGGCGACCGAGGAGGACATCGAGGCCTACATCATGGAGTTGCACCGCAGTGCCGCTCTCTTCCGCCGCCTGCTGCACCCCGAGGAGGAGCCGGACACATCGGTCCGCGCCCATCTGCGCCGCCTGGACGCTTGGCAGGCTCAGGTCACCTATCCCGCGCTGATGCTGCTGCTCGACCGGCGCGAGCGGGGGGCCCTCGACTCCTCGGACGCGGCCCGTGCGATGTCGTACATCGAGAGTTTCCTGGTGCGCCGGATGATCTGCCGCGTGCCGCCCAACAACCTCAACAGGATCTTCCAGGCCGTTCCCGGGCAGCTCCCTCTCGACGTGCCCGTCGCCGACGGAATGCACCAGCTGCTCTCCGCCGACAACCGGTTCTGGCCCGCCGACGACAAGCTGCGCGAGAAGATCCGGAAGGCACCCTTCTACCAGTTCGGACGGCCCCAGCAGCGCAAGATGGTGCTACAGCGGCTCGAGGAGAGTTACGAGCATCCGGAGCTGGTGGACTTCGCCGCCGCGCAGCTCACCATCGAGCACGTCATGCCGCAGGCCCCCGGCGACGAGTGGCTCCGGATGCTGGGCGAAGACGTGGCCGACGGAGAGCGCGTGGAGGACCTGCACTCCCGGCTGCAGCACACCCTCGGCAACCTGACGCTCACCGCGGTGAACTCGGAGCTGTCGAACCACCCCTTCGAGCGCAAACAGGGCCTGCTCCAAGGCAGCCACCTGGAGATGAACCGCCGCATCGCCGCCACCGAACGGTGGGGTGCGAAGGAGATCTTCGCCCGCGCCGACGAACTCGCCGACCGTGCGGTCGCGTTGTGGCCGGCACCGCTGCGCGGCGTCGGCCGCGCGGAGCGCAGCCGGGACTGGCAACTGGCGCACCAGGTGCTCGCAGCACTCCCCCACGGCAGTTGGACGTCGTACGGTGATCTCGCCGCGTTCCTCGGCTCCGGAGCCCAGGCTGTGGGCAATCACCTGGCGGGGACACCCGGGGTGGCCAACGCGTACCGGGTGCTCACCTCCGAGGGCAGGGTCTCCGAGGGATTCCGCTGGACATCTGACGACGAGGGCGGCGACGTCCGTTCCCGGCTGACAGCCGACGGCATCCGGTTCACGGTGACCGGATCCGCCGACCCGGTCCAGCGCCTCACCGCCGACGACCTCGCGCTGCTGGTCGCTGAGGACGACGACAGGGAGAGCGAGGACACCGCACAACGGACGCCGGGCGGCAGCCAGGGCGAGGAGACGCGCGCCGACCGGTTCTTCCGCCAGCTCGCGGCGGACGACTCCCCCGAGACGGTCGAGGCGGTACGCGCGCTCTTCGCGCGATGGGAGAAGCTCGGCGGCTGGATCGGGCACGGGGCGGGCCAGGTCATGACGAGCGCGTTCCTCATGCTCGGGGAGGCGGGCGCGCCGGGCCGCGGTATCTGGCCGCTGACGCTCTACCCGGGCGGTGGGCGGGGCGGCACGGCGGAGGTGGTGTTCCAGTACCTGGCTGCACGCGAACCCTTCACCGACCGAGCACTGCGCGCCGAACTCCTCTCCCGTCTCAACGAATTGGAGGGCGTAGACATCCCGGAGGGCAAGCTGGAGCTGCGCCCCAACTTCCGCCTGTCAGTGCTGGAGAAGGACCGCAACCGCGAACTGCTCGCCGAGACACTGGCGTGGTTCCGGGGTCGCTGGGAGGAGCGGGGCACGGCCTGAACGCACGAGCACCGATCCTGATCCACTTCAGGCACCCAAGGAGCGCACGAGCGAGCACGGAAGATCGCGCTCCTGTCGAAAGTGGTTACGCTTCGCCGGAGCCCAGGGCGGTTTCCGCGTCGTGGCCGCCCCAACTGTCGGGGGTGCGCCACAGGACCTGAACCCCGAAGACACCGAACACGGTGTTGGCCGACCAGTCCTCGGCGGGCGGTTCGGAGAGCACCAGGTAGAGGCGATCGGCAGGAGCGGGCAGGGTGTGGTTGATCTCCAGGAGGCGGGTGGCTCCCGCGCGGAGGTCGGCGTAGGTGGAGCGGCCGGCACCGAGGACCTCGTAGAGGAAGTGGCCGTCGTCCGCGATCCGGCTGACGTCGACGACCGGGGAGTCGGTCGGCTGCAGGTCCTCCCAGAGCAGGGCGGCCTTGAGAGCATGCCGCACCGCCTCGTGCTTTCTGCACATGCGGTCGGCGGTCGCCGCGCTCTCCAGCGAGTGCAGAAGCCCTTGCGCTGACGCGGGCGTGGCGGGCAGGTCTTCAGCGGGGGTCACGGGCTCGGTTTCCTTCTGCTCGGACTGCTGTTCAGCGGTGGCGGGTGCGTCGTCGGTTTCGGGTTCGCCCGTGGCGACCCGGTGCTGGAGGGCCTCCCGGGCTTCGTGCAGGGCCTGCGCCCAGCCGGCGCGTGCCAGGTCCGGCTGGAGGCGGCTCAGGTCCAGGTCGCCGTCCTTGAGCATGCGGTTGGTGTGCGCCGCGAGGTCGCGCAGGAGGCTGAGGCGATGCTTGTCCGGGGATCCGAGCACGCGGCGCACGTCCACCCAGTCCGCCTGGTCGCGGCGGAGGACGCGGTTGGCCATGCCCTTGAGCTCGGACAGACGATCACGGGCGTTCTCCGGAACGGTTCCGTCGCCGTTGGTCAGTTCGTCGAGAACGCTGAGCGCCGCCAGGTAGCGTTCCGCCATTCTCGGCGATATGGGCTGGCGACCGCGCTGGTCCGCGGTGAGCAGGCAGTGGTTCGTCTCGTGGGCGAACACCCAGCAGTCCAGTTCGTCGCCGGGGCGCGGGGGCACCGAGCCGTGGCGGACGGTCAGGACCAGAGGGACGTCGATCCTGGGAGACAGGGCCTTGGCCTTGTACCGGCCGCCGGGTGCCCGGCCGATCACACGGACTCGGAGGTCCGTGCCGATCTCGGGGATTTCACCGTCGGCCATGCCCGGTTCGCCTTCGGTGGGCGCTGGTTCGGTACCGCCGCCGTCGGTGGTCGTGAGTGCCTCCGGGAGCGGGGACGTGTGCAGGACGGTCAAGCTCTGGGTGCTGCGGGTGAGCGCGACGTACAGCTGGCGCAGACCGGCCGGGCCCCGGTCGGCGATGGTGGCGGGTTCGACGACGAGGACGTGGTCGTACTCCATGCCCTTGGCCTGGGTGGCGGCCAGCACGGACACCGCCTCGCGTCCCTGCTCGGTGATGCCCTCGGCCAGGTCCAGCTGGCGGCTGATCTCGTTGAGCCAGCCGGAGTCGTCCGGGACGATGACCGCCACGGAGCGCAGGGTGTGTCCGTCGCTGGTGCCGATGAGGCGGATGGCTTGGGCCACGGTGTCGCCGAGGAGTTTCCACGGCTCGGTCGCGACCGTGCGGACGGCGTCCTCTCCCGCCGCACGCACGGCCTGCGGGTACGGCAGCTTGGGGGCGACGGTACGGGCCAGGGGGGCGACGAACTCCATGATTTCGGCGGGCACGCGGTAGCTGGTGTTCAGCTCGGCCACACTCCAGTCGCCGTGGTCGGACAGGAGGGTGCCGAGGCGGTCCCAGTCGGTGTGAGTATGGGGGCCGGTGGCCTGGGCGAGGTCACCGAGGATGGTCATCGAGCCCTGCGTGGCGGAGCGTCGGCGCAGGGAGCGGGCCTGCATGGGTGTCAGGTCCTGTGCCTCGTCGACGACGATGTGCCCGTACCGCTGCGGGGTCTCCCCGGTGATGAGATACCGCAGTTCTTCGAGGCAGACCCGATCGTCGAGCGTCCAGGGATCGGCATCGGCCGTGTCGGCCCGGGGACGGTGCACAGCGGCCTGCTCCGCGGCGTCGAGAATGCCCTCGGCGCAGGTACGCAGAAGGTCTTCGGAGTCGTAGAGGGTACGGAGGGCTTCCCTGGCGCCCGGTGACGGCCAGACGCGTTCGATCAGGCGCTCGACCTGACGGTTGCGTTCCAGGTCGCGGCGGATCGTGTCGTCGCGGCTGCGGCGAGGGGCGACGGCGACGAGTTCCCGCAGCAGGCGGTCGACGAGCAGGCCGCGGAAGCGGTCGCGGCGCTCACGGTAGGAGCCGTCGCCTTGGCGCACGTCCTCAAGGAGGGCGATCACCTCGGAGCGCGGGATCCGCAGGGTCGTGCTGCCGACGGTGACGGTGAACTCCGGCTTGGCCCCCTCGTAGGAGGGGGTGGCGGTGAACTCGTCGACGGCCTCGGGACGGCACTCGATCTCGACGCGCCGCCGCAGGACGGCCGCCATGCGTTCATCGGACTTCACCATCCGCGCCGTGGGGATGTCGGTGCCGAGGATCTCGCCGTCCCACAGGCGCGTCACCTGCACGGCGTTGACGTTCCGGGTGCCGAGCGTGGGCAGCACCTGGCTCACGTAGTCCAGGAACCCCTGATGGGGGCCGACGACGAGGACGTCCTGGGCTTTGAAGTGCCCGTTGTTGACGAGCCAGGTCACGCGGTGCAGGCCGACCGCCGACTTGCCGGTACCCGGGCCGCCCTGGATCACGAGGATGTCGGAGGGCGAGCCGGTGACCAGGGCCATCTGGTCGCGGCGGATGGTCTCGACGATGTCCCGCATGCTGCCGCGGCGAGAGCGCTGAAGCTCGCGCAGGAGGAAGTCGTCGGGCTGCAGCGGCTTCTGACGCTGGACGCGGGCGATGTCGGCGGGCGTTGGGACGGGCGAGCTCGGTACTCCCTCCTTCGGCGTGACGGTGGCCGGCTCCGCGGGCTGGGCCTCCCGCTGAGCGTCGTCTACCGCTGGCCGTGGCTGCGGAACGGGGGCGGTGGCAGTGATCTCGTCGAAGTAGTCCTTAACGTCACGCTGTACACAGCGCAGTCGCCGCCGCAGGAGCACCTCGCCCGGGGCTTCAGGCAGCGCCTCGAACCACTTCTTGGCCAGCGGGCTGGTCCACAAGAGGACCACACGGTCGCTGGTCGCGGGGTCGCTGACGCCACGTCGTCCCACGTACCAGGGCCTGTGCTCGTCCTGTACATCGATGCGGCTGATTACCAGCGACTCGTTGCCGAGTCCGTCGTATGCCGCGGCCAGCTCCTCGGCCACGATCCGGTTGGCGACGCTGTCCTTGCCGCTGGCGGAGGCCATGGCGACTGACCCCGCGGTCATTTCGGCCAGCCGTGCGGCATAGCAGTCGTAGGCGCGGTCCACCGCCTTCTGCTCCATGGCGATGATCTCGTTGCGCGTGGTGGTGCCCATGTACATCCCCTCCCCTTGCAGCACCCCGGAGGACGCTGCGACGGGCATACGCCCGGCCCCGCCGAAATAACTATCAGAGACCTGCCGGGTAACGAACAGTCAGATGGTCAACGACCCGACCAGCTCGCCGACCTCCGCCCGCCAGGCGCGAACCTGGTCGTGCGTGGGGCCGATCTCGTACTGGTGGTAATGGCATCCCAGGCAGAGGTGCGACCAGACGGCGTTGGTGCGGCGAGCGGTCTCCGCCGCGGTGTAGCAGTGGAGGCACAGCATCTTGGCCCGCATCGTGGTGTCGGCGAGCCCTGGCACCGCGGCGTCGAGCACGCGGTCGATGGAGAGCTCCAGGGCGGTCCGCAGAGCGAGGGAGGCTCCGCGGTGCCGGCCGGCGGCCGTGGCGCCCGTACGGGCGGCAAGCAGCTGATCCGCCGTCAGCAGGAGCTCCTCGACCGAGGTGGTGGGAGTGCTCATCACACAGTCACCCCCGGCTTGCGCACCTTCTGCGCCATGATCTCGATGTCGTCCACGAAGCGGTGGGGGTCGGCGATCTGCGCTCCCGTGGCGTGGGCGCCGTTCTGACACTCCTTGAGGAGGTCTACAGCACGCGGCCCGCAAAGGGTGCGCAGTTCCCGGTAGACCTCGCCGGTCCGGCCGACGTCGCCGAACAAGGCCAGTGCCGCGACCTTCATGAGCTTGTCGGCGCTGCCGACGGCGGCCTGCAGCTCGTCCTCGGGCGCGCCGGAGCGGTGATGCCGGATCCAGGCGGCTTCGAGGAAGGCGTTCTCCAGGGCGATACGGCACAGGCTGGGCAGCACGTGGGTCCGTGCCGCCGACGGCAGGTGACTGGTACGGGCGAGGGCCCGCGCGTCGTCGAGTGCCTGCCGTACCGGGTCTGTCACCGGCTTGACCTTCACCTTGGACGACTCGGCCCGCTCGACCTCGAACACCGTCACGGGCAGACCCTGGCTGGTGAACGCCCGCTGGAGCCGGGTGTCATGGGTGAACACGACGACCTGTCGGTGCTCGCCGAGCTCATGCAGGACCTGGGCGAGTCCGTTGACCTTGGCGGGGTCCATGGACTGCACGGGGTCATCGATGACGATGAAGCCGAACGGGCTGTCGGCGGTGGCGGCCCGGGGCAGGAACAGAGACAGCGCGAGGGAGTGCTGCTCGCCCTGGCTCATGACGCTGAGAGCCGAGGCCTCCTGGCCGTCGACGGTGACATCCATGACGAGCTTGCGGACGGTGGCCTTCTCGCTGCCCTTCAGGCTCACGGCCTTGAGATCGATGTTGCTCTCCTGGCGGAGCCGCTCCCAGATGCGCTGCGACTGGTCGGCGAAGCCTTCCATCCGCTGTTCCCGCAACTCGGCGGCCAGCGCCTTGATCCAGGCGCTCGCCTTCCTGATGTCCCGCAGCCGGGGCTTGTTCGCCTCCACGGCACGGGCCCTCTCCGCCCAGCCCGCCAGGCGGGTGACGAGCCCGCGCCAGCGTTCGTCCCGCTTCTCCAGTTCCCTGACGGCGCTCTCCTTGACCGCGGCGCAGGCATCGTCCAGGGTCGCGGCGGTTTCGTGGGCGCGCTGGGCGAGCTCGCCGGGATCACTGATCGTCCGGCAGGCGGTCCAGGCGCGCCACGGGTCGGCCAGGGCGGCGGGGATCTGTCGGGGCGTGTGGACGAGGTCCTGCACGGCCCGCGCGGCCGACCGGAGTTCGCTGCGCGCACCCGCTGCCGCCTCCGCCTCCTGTCGCAGTGCGGCGATCTGGGCGATGGCGTCCGTGGCCCATGCCGGGTCCAGCATCCCGTCGGTCCCGCACACGGGGCAGGCGGCCGCATCGGGGTGACGGTCGTGGTGCGCCACAGCCCGTTCGAGGAGTTCCGCACGCCGCAGGGCGTCCTCGGCGCCGGTGCCGCGCAGGTCCTTGACATCGGCGAGAGCATTGCGCAGGCGGTCCAGGGCCGCGTGAACTTGCGCCATCTCGGGTCCCTGCACGTCGGCTTCGGCTCGCAGCCGGGCCAGCAGACCGTCGTCCCCGGCGGCGGGCAGACCGGCGACGAGGGCTTCAACCGTCTCGAAGTCGGGCGTGGCCGTGTCGACGGCGACGAGTGCCTGCACCGCACGCTCGTCGTCCTCCAACTCGTACAGCGCCTCCTTGAGACCAGGCAGCTCCAACTTCGCCGCCTTGTCCGCGTCTTCGAGCGCCTTGGCCTCCTGGCGGAGCCGGCTGTCGGCGGCGCTGAGCTGCCCCAGGCCAAGGATGGTGGCGATGGCGTCGTACATCTCGGAGGGCTTGCCACTGATCATGCGGTCGAGGTCGACGTACGACAGGAAGGGCCGGAAGTCCCGCAGGCCCTGCTTCCAGTCCGCCTGGTCGAGGGGTGCGCGGCCGTGCCCGGGTCGCTTGAGCTCGGCCCGGGAGGCGTCGAAATCGTCGCCCTCCCAGGTGCGGGTGAGGGTGCTGCGGCCGGTGTCTCCCTCGATGGCGAGCTTGACCTCGATCTCCGGCCTGCCGTCGGTGTCGTGGAGGTTGCGCCAGTTGCTGCTGCGCATCGCGTGCTGCCCCTGCCAGCGCATGTTCACGCCGGTGAAGGCCGTCTCGATGCCCTCGGCGATGCTGGACTTGCCGGAGCCGTTGCGCCCCACGACCAGGTTCACACCGGGTCTGGGGCTGAGCTTGAGCCAGGCGCGCGGTCCGATGCCACGGAACCGGGCGACGGCGACGGACTCGAGGTAGATCCGGCCGGCAGGGGAGGTCCCCCGGGGCTCTCCGTCGCCCATGGCCTCCTTCAGGAGCACCTTCACGGGCTCGCTGAGCGCCTCCTCCGCCAGGCGGGCCTTCACCAGAGCAGCCACGGGCACGGGCTGATCGGACGGGGCCGGACGGGCGGGGTCGTTGGGGTGGTGCGCGTTCTGCCGGGGCTGTTCCGTCACGGTCATGCGGGTTCCTCCCGTGTGTGCGGTGGGTGGCGACTGCGGTGCGGAATGGACGCGAAGTGGACGGCCCCGAGGTATGGCGTTGCGACGAGAAGGGACCGGGAGAGATCGGATGCGTGGCGCGGTACGGCGCCAGGACGCTTCACGGTGAGGGTGCGGAGTCACAGCCATGCTTCCATCCGGAAGCGTGACCAGGTAAGCATAGCCGTGAAAGCACTGTCAAACAGCTTGACGAACTTGACGGCTGTTGTAATGTGTTAACCGTCCCTGTCCGACTGGCCCGAGAGGTGCGGAACTCCACGCCATGCCCCAGCCACCAGCCCGACCGGCGCCCTCCGCACACGTGACAGCCGCCGAGATCTCCCGCATCGCGGGGGTCACACGCGCCACCGTCAGCAACTGGCGCCGCCGCCACGACGACTTCCCGGCACCCAGCGCAGGCACGGAAGCCAGCCCGCTCTACGATCTGCCGGCCGTCCAGACATGGCTGCGTGGCCGCGGTCACACCTCCGCCGCCTCGCCGACCGAGGAACTGCGGACGGCCCTACGGCTGCTGGGGCCCGGCTCGGGGGTGGCCGCGCGACTCTTCCCGCTGGTGGCCGCCGCGTCCCGCCGTACACAGGAGGAGCTGGCCGAACTCGCCGCCGTGCCCGACGACCAGCTGCTCGCCCGAGCGGAGAAGGCCGCGGGCGAGCTCCCGGCCACCGTGCCCGAGGCCGAGCCGGTCCACTACGGCCCGGACGACGCGGGCGCGGTCCGCGCCCTGCTGGGCTGCGTCCGTGAGGCGGGGGCCCAGGCCGCCCTCGACGTCCTCGCCGAACGCGAACTGGACGAGGGCGCCGCCAGCGGCGTCTACCAGACCCCGGAGGGCCTGGCCCGGCTCATGGCACGGCTCCTGCCCGCCGACGTGCCCCGCGTCCTCGACCCCGCCTGCGGCAGCGGTACGCTCCTCGCCGCCGCCGCACGGCAGGGCGCGCGGGAGCTGTTCGGACAGGACTCGCTCCCCGTCCAGGGCCAACGCACCGCGGTCCGGCTGCTGATCGCCGCACCCGAGGCCGAGACGGCGATCCGCGTCGGCGACAGCCTGCGCGCCGACGCCTTCCCCGACGTCACCGTGGACGCCGTCCTGTGCAACCCGCCGTTCGGCGACCGCGACTGGGGTCACGACGAGCTGGCCTACGACCCTAGGTGGGCGTACGGGGTCCCGCCGCGCTTCGAGTCCGAACTGGCCTGGGTGCAGCACGCCCTCGCTCACCTGGAGCCCGGCGGCCACGCGGTCATGCTGCTGCCGCCCGCGTTGGCTTTCCGCTCCTCCGGCCGCCGCGTCCGCTCGGAACTCATCCGCGGCGGGGCCCTGCGCGCCGTCGTCTCCCTTCCGGCGCGTGCCGCGTATCCGCTCCACATCGGCCTGCAGATCTGGGTGTTCCAACGCCCCGAGCCGGGCGGCACGGACCGTGCGGCGGTGCTTTTCGTCGATGGGGAGGGCGAGCAGCGGGACGGCTCCACGGGCACGCCGTCCGCCACCGGTATGGCGACGGCGGGTGCCGGCTCCCGCGGCGGCTCGCGCTCCCGCCGGTCCGGCTCTTCCGCTTCCGCTGCCTCCGCCCCCGCCTCTTCGGCCACCGCCGCCACCTTCGACTGGGAGGGGCTGTCGGAGCGGGTCCTCGGCCAGTGGGCCGCGTTCACCACCGCCCCCGACACGTACACCGACGAGCCCGGCGTCTCCCGCGCGGTGCCGCTCGTCGACCTCCTCGACGACGTCGTCGACGTCACCCCGGCCCGTCATGTCCGGGCGACCGCGGCCGACATCGACCCGGCGGCCCTGGCCCAGCGCGTCCACGACCTGCACGACCAACTGGCCGAGCAGGTCGCCGCCCTGTCATCCGCCTCCGCGTCCGGCGGGTGGCTGTCGTCCGGAGCCTCGGCCCGCGAGTGGCGTACGGCGACCGTCTCCGACCTGGCGCGCGGCGGGGCCCTGACCGTGCTGCGGGCGGCGGCGCCCGGCACCCGCGGCTCCAAGGGCTCCGCCGTCCCCGCCGTGGACCGGCCGGTCCTCACCGTCCAGGACGTCTCCACCGGAAACCCCCCGTCCGGCGGGGCCCTGGACCTCCACGCCGACGCCGCACAGCCCGTCGCCACCGGGGACGTCCTCGTCCGCGCCCTCGCGGGCAGCGGCAACGAGTCCGCGATGACCCGGGTCGCGGACGACCGGGACGCCGGAGCGCTGCTCGGTCAGCACATCCACCTCCTGCGCCCCGACCCGGCCCGCCTCGACCCGTGGTTCCTCGCCGGATTCCTCGGCGCCGACGACAACATCGCCTCCGCGTCCACCGGCTCCACCCACGTGCACGTCACACCGGGCCGCCTGCGCGTACCGCTGCTGCCGCTGGAGGAACAGCGGCGCTACGGGGAGGCCTTCCGCCGCGTGTACGAACTGCGCGCGGCCGTCCGCCGAACCGCCGACCTCGCCGCTGACACCGCGGCCACCCTGACCACCGGCCTCACCGCCGGCGTACTCCTGCCACCGGACACCCTGGGCAGCCCGGATATGTCGGGCACCCCGGACAGCCGTTCTGTCTGAAACGCCCCACGCGTCCCACCGCGTACGACCACACTGGATCCCTGCCGTCCCCCGCCCGGACGGCGTCTCTTCGGAAGGAAGCCGGGACCTCTTGAACAGCAGTAAGCACACGGAGTTGGCGAACCACGCCTGGTCCGTCGCCGATCTCCTGCGCGGCGACTACAAGCAGTCCGACTACGGCAAGGTCATCCTGCCGTTCACGGTGCTGCGCCGCCTGGAGTGCGTCCTGGAACCGACGCGTGACAAGGTCGTCGAGACCGTCGCCAGGTTCGCGGACCAGGACATCGACACCGGCCACTTCCTGCGCAGGGCCTCGGGCCACTCCTTCTACAACAAGAGCGACCTCACGCTGCGGAAGATCGCGGCCGACCCGCAGAACGCGGCGAAGAACCTGCAGATCTACGTCGGCGCCTTCTCCGACAACGCCCGCGAGGTCCTCGACAAGTACGAGTTCAACCAGCAGGTCAGGAAGCTCGACGGCGCGAACCTGCTCTACCAGGTCATCGGCAGGTTCACCGACCTCGACCTGCACCCCGACGTCGTGCCCAACCACAACATGGGTTACATCTTCGAGGAGCTGATCCGCCGTTTCGCCGAGCAGTCGAACGAGACCGCGGGTGAGCATTTCACCCCGCGCGAGGTCATCAAGCTCATGGTGAACCTGCTGGTGGCGCCCGACGCGGACGCCCTCACCGTGCCAGGTGTCGTCCGCACGGTCATGGACCCGGCATGTGGCACGGGCGGCATGCTCAGCGCCGCCGACGACCGCATCAAGGCCCTCAACCCGGACGCGACGGTCGAGGTGTACGGGCAGGAGCTCAACCCCGAGTCCTGGGCGATCTGCCGGTCCGACCTCATGATCAAGGGCCAGGACCCGGAGAACATCCGCTTCGGCAACTCCTTCTCCGACGACGGCCACGCCCGCCGGAAGTTCGACTACATCCTGGCCAACCCGCCGTTCGGCGTGGAGTGGAAGAAGGTCAAGGAGGAGGTCGAGTACGAGCACAAGTCGCTCGGCGACGCCGGCCGCTTCGGCGCGGGCCTGCCGCGCATCAATGACGGCTCGCTGCTCTTCCTCCAGCACATGATCTCGAAGATGAAGCCGGTGGACGTCAACGGCGGGGGCGGCTCCCGCATCGCCATCGTCTTCAACGGCTCCCCGCTGTTCACGGGCGCGGCCGAGTCCGGCGAGTCCAACATCCGCCGCTGGATCCTGGAGAACGACTGGCTGGAGGCGATCGTCGCCCTCCCGGACCAGCTCTTCTACAACACCGGTATCTCCACGTACTTCTGGATCCTCACCAACCGCAAGGACGCCGACCACAAGGGCAAGGTCGTCCTGCTGGACGCGCGCGACCAGTGGCAGAAGATGCGCAAGTCACTCGGCGACAAGCGCAAGGAGCTGGGCGACGGAACGAACGGCCGCCCCGACCACATCGCCGACATCACCCGGCTGTACGCGGAGGCTCTCCAGGTAGCGGGTGATGCGGAGCACCCGTTGCACGGCAAGGTCAAGGTCTTCGCCAACGAGGACTTCGGCTACCAGCGCATCACCGTCGAAAGGCCGTTGAAGCTGCGCTTCGAGGTCACGGAGGAGACGTTGGCGGCGCTGGCGGAGGCCAAGCCGGTGGCCAGGCTGGAGCGGAGCGAGGAGTTCGTCGGGGCGGTGCGTACGTTGCTCGGCTCGTCCTGGACGACGAAGTCCGACGCGTTCATCGCGCTCAAGGACGCGGTGGTCGCGGCCGGCCTGACCTGGCCGTCGGGAGCGCCGTTCGCGAAGGCGGTACGGGAGACGATCGGCGTCCGGGACCCCGAGGGCGAGGTCCAGAAGCTCAAGGGCGCCCCGGAACCGGACACGGACCTGCGGGACTACGAGAACGTTCCGCTGGGCGAGGACGTCGAGGAGTACCTCAAGCGGGAGGTGCTGCCGCACGTGCCGGACGCGTGGATCGACCACACGAAGACCAAGATCGGCTACGAGATCCCGTTCACGCGACACTTCTACGTGTACAAGCCGCCGAGGCCGTTGGGGGAGATCGACGCGGAGCTGAAGTCGCTGGAGGCGGAGATTCAGGCGCTGCTGGGTGAGGTGACCCAGTGAGCCAGGCCTCGATTCCGCTGTGGACCATCCTCCGGAGCCGTGAACAGTACGGCGGCCCAGATCTCCCGCTGCTAACCGTGAAGTCTGAATCGGGTGTGGAAGTTCGAGACCTCTCCCAAGGCCGCCAGCCAAGTGAAGACATGTCCAGCTACCGTGTTGTGCAGCAGGGCGACTTGGTGGTCAATCGGCTCTGGGCGCGCTTTGGAGCCTACGGCACCTCGCAACATGCTGGGGTGATCTCACCTGCATACTGGGTGCTCGATGTCGAAAACTCCAAGGTTGATTCCCGATACCTGCATCACCTCTTGAGGTCCGAGCCCTACCGTCAAGAAATTGGGCGTCGCTCAAAGAACATGCCCCCCAATGGCTTCGATTTGCCGTGGGACCAGTTCAAGAAGATCGAACTACCTGTCCTCCCGCTGGAGGAGCAGCGCCGCATCGCCGACTTCCTCGACGCCGAGACCGCCCGCATCGACGCCCTCGCCGCCGCCATGAACAGCCAGGACCTTTCCCTCAAACAACGCCGTCTTCGTGTTCTCGACTTCGCTTCGGAGCACACCCCGGGGACGCCGTTTGCCCGACTTGGCTATCTGAGCAGCCTTGTAACGAGTGGTTCTCGAGGGTGGGGAGATTTCGTATCTGACACTGGCGCCCTGTTCTTCCGCAGTGCCAATTTGCATTCTGATCGCGTCCAGCCGAAGCTGACCAACCTCGTTTATGTGCAGGTGCCCGCAGCTGCCTCGTCCGAGGCTCAGCGATCTCGCATCGAACCCGGTGATGTCCTTGTCGGAATCACCGGAGCCAATGCTGGATGGGTCTGCATGGCCAACGGTGATGTGGCTGGTGGGCATGTAAGTCAGCACGTCTGTCTGGTTAGACCGGATAAGCGTCAAATTAACGGCAAATGGCTTGCTTTCCTCATCGCCGCACCTGTGACGCAAAGCAAGTTGATGGGGAACCAGTATGGTGGAACGAAGACGCAGCTGTCGTTGCCGGATATTCGCGACATTCGGATTCCGGTGCTGCCTCTCGAACAGCAAATGCAGATGGCTCGCTCTATCGAGCAACAGATCGACGCGCTCGACAGACAGCGCCTCCTCCGTCAACGACAACTCGCGTTGCTCACCGAGCGCCGCCAGGCCCTCATCACCGCTGCCGTAACCGGCCAGTTCGACGTATCCACCGCCAGCGGACGCAACGTAATGGACGGAGTCACCGCGTAGCCATGAGCCCGATACACACGGAGTCCGCCTTCGGTGACGCCATTGTCGCCGCCATGGTCGAGCGCGGCTGGCGCGAAGCCCGCCCGCAGGACTACCGGGCCGATCTCGGCCTGGACACCAACGAGTTGTTCACCTTCATCGGGGCTACCCAGCCCGACGAGTGGAATGAACTGCTCACCGTCTACCGGGGCGACCCGAACGAGGCGCAGCGCGGGTTCGCCGGCCGCCTCGACCAGGCCATCGCGACCAACGGGCTCCTCGATGTGCTCCGCAACGGCGTCAAAGACCGGGGCGTCCTGCTCCGCGTCGCCTACTTCAAGCCGAACCTCGTCGCCCACGACTCCGTGCTGGATGGCTACCGGGCCAACCGCCTCACCGTCGTCCGGGAACTCGTGTACGCGACGAAGCAGGCCGACTGGGGCAACAAACTCGACCTCGCCCTCTTCCTCAACGGAATCCCCGTCGCCACGGCCGAGTTGAAGAACCCGCTGACCAAGCAAGGGGTGGAGCAGGCCAAGGAGCAGTACCGCACCGACCGCGACCCCACCGAACTGATCTTCACGCGCCGAGTCGTCGCGAACTTCGCCGTCGACCCGGATCTGGTCTTCGTCGCCACCCAGCTCAAGGGCAAGAACACCCGCTTCCTCCCGTTCAACACCGGCTCCAACGGCCCCGGTCAGCCGGGCGGCGCCGGCAACCCGGCCCCGACCGCCTACGGCACGTACGCGACCTCGTATCTCTGGGAGCAGGTCTGGCAGCCGGACAACTGGCTGGACCTGCTCCAGCGGTTCGTGCACCTGCACAAGAGCAAGACGCCCGGCGGCGGCAGCACCAAGACGATGGTCTTCCCCCGGTTCCAGCAGTGGGACGCGGTCAAGAAGCTCACCGCGCACGCCGCCACGCACGGTGCGGGACACGACTACCTGGTCATGGCCTCGGCCGGCTCGGGCAAGTCGAACACCATCGGCTGGCTCGCGCACCGCCTCAGCGACCTGCACACCCCCGCCGACCCGCGCGAACTCGACGCCGAGGCCATCGCCAAGGGCCTCAAGCCCGGCGTGCCGGTCTTTGACAAGGTCATCGTCATCACCGACCGCCGCAACCTGGACGCCCAGCTCCGGGAGACGGTCGGCAGCTTCGAGCAGACCGCGGGCCTCGTCGTGAAAATCGACGAGAAGCACGGGGCGAAGGGCGAGCAGCTCGCCAAGGCCCTCTCCCGCGACACCGGGAAGATCGTCACGGTCACCCTGCACTCGTTCCCGGCGCTGCTCGACTACCTCCAGCGCAACCCCACCGAGATCAAGGGCAGCAGTTTCGCGATCATCGTGGACGAGGCGCACTCCTCGCAGTCCGGCGACGCCGCCACGGCCGTACGGTCCGCCCTGCGCGACCTCGGCCTGGACTCCGACTCGGACGACGTGGGCGCGACCACGGTCAAGGCCGAAGACGCCACCCTCGACGAGCAGCTGAAGAAGCGGGCCGAACAGCGCTCCCGCGCCGCGAACCTCTCCTACTTCGCGTTCACCGCCACGCCGAAGGCCAAGACTCTCGAACTCTTCGGCACGCTCCAAGACATCGATGGCAAGGCGACCTACCGGCCCTTCCACACGTACTCGATGCGGCAGGCGATCGAGGAGGGCTTCATCCTCGACCCGCTGCGCAACTACGTCACGTACAACACGTACTGGAAGCTGGTGAACCAGAACCCGGACGAGCGGGAGGTCGACCCGTCGAAGGCGAACGGCCTGCTTGCTCGGTACGCGCTGACCCATGACTCGACGGTCGCCCAGCACGCCCAGGTGATCGTGGAGCACTTCGTGGCGCACAGTCGGGGCCGTCTCGGCGGGCGGGCCAAATCGATGGTGGTGACGGCCTCTCGGCAGTCCGCCGTCCAGATGGCGCGCGCGATCAAGAGCTACATCAAGGACCGGGACTACGACACCAAGTACCCCGACCTGGGTGTCCTGGTCGCCTTCTCCGGCTCGCTCACCATCGACGGCGAAGAGACCACCGAGCCGAAGGAGAACGGCGGGCTGTCGGAGAGCGCGCTGCCGAAGGCGTTCGCGTACACGCGTGCCGACGACAAGGCCGCCCGAGCCGGTGGTCCGGGCCAGCGCGAGTACAAGATCCTGGTCGTGGCGGAGAAGTATCAGACCGGCTTCGACCAGCCACTCCTCACGACGATGTACGTCAACAAGACGCTGACCGGCATCTCCGCCGTCCAGACGCTGTCCCGGCTGAACCGCACCGCCGAGCGCAAGACCCAGGCGGACCTTGCGGTCCTGGACTTCGTCAACAACGCTGAGGACATACAGGACTCCTTCCGCCCGTACTTCGAGGAGGCGAACACCCTCCCCTCCGACCCCAACCTGCTCTACACCGCTCAGAGCCGGGTCATGCAGGCAGCGATCCTGTCCGGCCAGGAGATGGACGAGTTCGCCGCCGCGTACTTCGCCGCCAAGGAGAAGGCGGCGGGCTCACAGTCCAAGTGGGAGAAGCTGCATGCCGAGTTGTACCGGCTGCTGTCCCCGGCGGTCGCCCGCTTCACTCACCTGCTCGAAAGCGAGGACGAGGACGATCAGGAGGCGGCGGAGGGCTTCCGCTCCGACCTCAACGACTACGTCAGGAAGTACGGCTTCCTCGCGCAGATCGTCCCCTACCGGGACGCCGAGCTGGAACGGCTACACCTCTACGGCCGCTACCTCCTCAACCGGCTGCCGCGCCGCGCGGACGGCGGCGTGGACATAGGCGAGGTCGACCTCAGCCACCTGCGGGTGGAGAAGACCGGCGAGTACGACGTCTCCCTGACCCCCGAGGGGCCGGCGACAATGCCGGGCTTCGGTGACGGTTCGGGCAGTGCGAAGGAGGCGGAGAAGTCGCTGCTCTCCGAGTTGATCGAGAAGTTCAACGAACGGTTCGGCACCGAGTTCACCGAGCAGGACGTCATCCGCCCGTTCGAAGAGGCCAAGGCCGACCCGAAGGTGCGGGCGGCGGCCGTCGTCAACGACGAGGAGAACTTCGGCCTCGTCTTCGACAACGTCTTCGCGGACAAGATGGCCGACCACATCGACACCATCGCGGGCATGGGCCGCCAGTACTTCGGCCCCGACAAGGGCTTCAAGTCCAGCCTGGACCGCAGCGCCCGCAAGGCCGCGTGGCGGATGATCCGCCGCGAGGAGGGGCTGGACGACGACGTCTGATGCGTACGCCCCGGCTGGATATGCCAGCCGGGGCAAACTATGGCCTCGATTCGTCTGCAGCCTGACGGCCGTAGGCACACGAGGGTCATGCCGTTTTTGTCGGACGTCAGCCATAGGCTGCTGTTGGAAAACAAGGGGAGACAATGAGTGACGACCGCACGGCAAGCGTTCCGGTGTGGACGCTGGCAACCGGTGATGTCCGGGTGCCAGGATTGGCTGCGGGAGAGTCGATGACGGCTGAGCGCCTGGCTGAGCTGCGCGGAGTGCTGGCCGTCCTGGCCGACCAGCCGATCGTCACACTTGAGGTACATCCGCTGCCCGACAAGATCGACCGCGGCCGTGGCATCCCGCTCGACGCCGCGAGTCCCCTGGCGCAGCACCTGTCACAGTTCATCACGCAATCGACGCGAAGTTCCCTCACGGCGGCCAGAGCAACTGCTTCCGGCGAGAGTCTGTATCGCATGGTGGTCCCGGCGAAGGTCGCCGCCCAGTTCGGGCAGGGCATCGTTCGCCCGATGGCGTCGAAGGTGGCGACCGGAGGCATCCACAGTGCACTCATGAACTCGACGGGCATCGCCGCCAATGCGACGTTCGTGCCAGTCGGTAAAGCGGCAGCAGCAGGCGCAGTCGGTGGAGCCGGTGCGACCGCCGGTGCCGCGGTCGCCGGCGGCACGGCGCTCACCGTGGCCGCTCCGCTCGTGCTCATGGCCGTGGCGGTGGGGGTGAGCGCGCACGCCGACCACAAGCGCCAGCAGGCCATCGAACACATCACGGAACTGCTGGAGCAACTTCAGGAGGACAAGCTCGACGACGAGCACAGCGAACTCGACGGCTGCCGCGGCGCTATCGACAAAGCCACTGCCATTCTGCTCGACCAGGGCAAGCTCGGTGTGTCGCTGGGACTCGACTCGGCGGTGCATGCCATTGACACGGCCCTGAGCAAAGCTGGCCGCCGCCTTGCCCGATGGCAGAGCGCGCTCGACGGGCTGCCCGAGGGCGAGGCCGTCGAACTCGGCACGTTGACCAAGTCGTTCCCCGGCGTCGACGACCATGGCGGCACGTTCCGCACTCACCTCGAACTCGCTTCCCTGGCTATCGCGCTGAAGCGGCGGGTCGTCGTCCTCCAGGCCGTCGATCACGCCCAGAGCGACCCCGGCAATCCGTTCGAGAACTTCACCCGCGCGCTCAAGCGCGATCAGCAGGGCCTCGACGAACTGGAGTCGGGTATCGCCGGTGTCCTGGTACGCCTGTCGGCACTGGAGCTGGCGAGCCCGACCGGTTTGCGACCCGTCTTCACGACCGGTGAAGTCGAACGCCTGATGCGCGCGGCATACCGGATTCGCAAGCTGGGCGACGGCGTCAGGGTCAACAGCCGCACGACAGACGTGGCGATTGCGATTGCCCGCAGCAAGGACGGCTCGGTGGTCGTGTTTCCTGCGCTGGCCGCGTAGGAGTAAGCGCGCTCGCCCGCGTTCGCGTCGCGGGCGGTGGTGTGGCCCAGCCGCATGTGCGACTGGGCCACCACGGGGCTTACGAATGTACGGCTCAGATGGTCTGGCCGACCGCCAGACCGACGAACCCCGCCCACGCCTCGGGGGTGACCGTCAGAACCGGTCCGGATCGGACCTTCGAGTCGCGGATGTGTATGCCGTCGACGGCGGCTGCGATCTCTACGCAGTCGCCCCCCTCAGCGCCGCTGTAGCTGCTTTTGCACCAGGCGAGTTCCAGAGCGGCATCCGAGTTCTCTGCGGTGTTCATAGCTCTCCCAGCAACTTCTCGATGAATCCCAGGGACTCTCGCGGAGTGAGAGCCTGGGACCGGATGATCCCATAGCGCGCGGCGGCGAGACGCACCTCTTCTCGGTCCGTCAGGAGGCTGCTGCGCCCTTGCACCTCCATGTACGTGACCTGCTCGCCGCCCTTTCGCGTAAGAACCGTGAACGGGCCGTCCACTCCCGCGTTGTCCTCACGGTCGAGCGGCATGACCTGGATCTCCACATTGCGCTTCTGGCCGAAGAGCAGCACCTGTTCGAGCTGCCCTCGCAGCACTGCCTTCCCACCGAGGGGCTTACGCAACACGGACTCTTCGAGCACGAAGCTGAGCAGTGGTGCAGGCCAGCGCTCGAAGATCACCTGCCGAGCGAGCCGCGCTGCCACCCGCAGCTCGATCGTCTCCTCGTCCAGCAGCGGGCGTCGCATGGCGAGCAACGCCCGCGTGTACTCCTCCGTCTGCAACAGCCCCTTGACCACGTGGGAGTCGTAGGAGCACAACTCGACCGCCTCCGCCTCCAACCGCGCCATGTCCCGGAAGAACGCCGGATACTGCGCCCGCCCCACCTCCTCCTTCAGCGCCTTGAGGACACCCCCGGCGTCCAGCACCTCGTCCGCGCGGTCGATGAACCTCGGCGGGGGAATCCGCCGCCCCTGCTCGAAGGACGCGATCGACTGGGCCGCGTAGCCCGTCAGCTTCCCGAACTCCGGCCGTTCCAGGCCCGCCCGTACCCGCAGCAGCTTCAACTGCCGCCCGAACGCCGTCACCACGCCCGATCCCGGTTCGTCCTCCGGCCTCGGCCCGGCGTCTTCCCGCGCGCACTCGGCCTCGCCCTGCTCCACCGACTCCACCGACTCCAGCGACTCCATCGGTCCACCGCCTCCCCGGCCCAGTTCCCCGGCCCAACGCGCCCACCCCGAGCCGGTCACGCGGCGCGCCTCGTACACCTCCCGCCCCGTCGCGTACAACCGGCACGCGACGGCGCGTCACCACTGGTCACGCTACGCCACTGCCGGAAGCGTTGAGGGCATGAACAATGAGATCGCCGCTCCTTCTCGTATCGGCCAACCCATCGGCCCCGCAGGACACTTCGCGATGCGGTTCAGCTCCACCCCGCGCGGCGCCCGGCTCGCCCGGCGGCTTGCCGGGCAGCGGCTCGACGCGTGGGGCATCCCCTACGACTGCGACACGCACCACGCTCTAACGTTGATCGTCGCCGAGCTCGCCGCCAACGCCGTCCAACACGGCCGGATCCCCGGTCGCGACTTCCACCTCGCGCTGGCCTGCGACGCCACGACCGTACGGATCGAGGTCACCGACACCCGCACCGACGGCGTACCGGTCGTACCGGTCGCAGCGATGCCCACGGACCTCCGCGACACCGGCCGCGGCCTGCTCCTGGTGGAGCACCTCGCCGACCGCTGGGACTGGCACCCGCGCCGGGACGCCCCCGGCAAGACCGTGTGGGCGGAGTACGTCCTGCCGGCGGGAGGCTGATCGGCCGCCGCCCCCTCCCTGCCCGCCGTCCACCGACCGTCGCGCCCAAGTCCATCTCGCACCGCGACCGCTGGACGGCGGATCGACACAGCGGTCACACTTGACCCCAGACCGTGACTGTTCTTCACGCACACCGGGGGCAAGGTGCCGCAGGAGGCGATCTCCGACCGTTACGAACTCCTGGAGGAGCTCAACCACGGCGGCATGGGCGACGTGTGGCGCGGCTACGACGCCGTGCTCGACCGGCCCGTCGCCGTGAAGCTCATCCGGCAGGCGTCGGTGACCTCCCCGCAGTTGGCCGAGGAGTTCGCCAAGCGCTTCCGTCGCGAGGCCCGCATCACCGCGCGCATCCAGCACCCCGGCGTGCCGCAGGTGTACGACGCGGTGCTCGACGCGTCGTACGAGCGGCTGTTCCTGGTGATGGAACTCGTCGACGGCGTACCGCTGTCCGCCTACCTCGACCCCAGCCGGCCGCTGCCGGTCAGCTGGGCTGCCGCCGTCGCCGCGCAGGTCGCGACCGTGCTGTCGTACGCGCACGACGTGCCGGTGATCCACCGCGACCTCAAGCCGGGCAACATCCTCGTCGCCCGCGACGGCACCGTGAAGGTCCTCGACTTCGGCATCGCGGCGATGCTGCGGACCGACGTCACCAAGCTGACCGCGACCGGCAGCCCCATCGGCACCCACCAGTACATGTCGCCCGAGCAGGTCCGCGGCGGACGCATCACCCCGCAGACCGACCTGTACGCGCTCGGCTGTGTGCTGCACGAACTCCTCAGCGGACGGCTCGTGTTCGAGGCGGAGAGCGAGTACCTGCTGATGTACCAGCACGTCAACGCCGCCCCCACCCCGCTGCGACAGCTGCGCCCCGACGTCCCCGAGGCGCTGGAGGAGCTGGTCCTGCACCTGCTGCGCAAGGCGCCCGAGGCGCGGCCCGCCGACACACAGGAGGTGTACGCGCGGCTGCTGCCGTTCCTCCCGCCGCCGGGCCAGGAGCCCGGCACGGCGGACGCCGGGCCGACCGGCGCGCCCGACCCGACGGACGTGTTCCGTCGCCCCTTCGCGCCCCGCGCCCGCGCCCAGGCCCCGGAGCCCGGCGGTCCGGCGCCGACGGCCGTCCTCCCGGGGGCCCCGCCGGTGCCCGTCCCCGCCCGGCTGCGCGAGGACATCAAGGAGGCGTACGCCCAGTCCGACGCCCTGCTGGAGGAAGAGCGGTTCGCGCAGGCCGCCGAGGTGCTCGGCGAGGTCATCGAACCCGCCGCCCTCGCCCTCGGCTCCGAGAGCAAGCAGGTCCTGGCGCTGCGCCGCCAGCGGGCAGCGATCCGCCTCCTCGGCGGCGACTACCGGGCCGCGCTGCCCGAGTTCGACGCCCTCGCCGACGCCTACGCCCGTATCGCCGGGCCCACCGGCGAGCAGGCCCGCGCCTGCCGCGCCCAGGCTGCCCGCTGCCGCGCCGAACTCGGCCAGGTCACCGACGCGCTGGCCGCACTCCAGGGTGTGCTGAACGTCGTGCGGGCCGTCGACAGCGACGTGAGCGAGGAAGCCGTGGAGCTGCGGCACAACATCGGGATGCTGCTGCTCGCCCAGGGCCGGACCGCCGAGGCGCGGCAGGTCCTCGAACCGCTCCACCAGGACATGTGCATGGTGTTCGGCCCGGAGGACGAGATGACCATCGAAATCGCCGAGGCGCTCGCCGTGATCCGCCTCGACCTCGACGGTTCGGCTTCCTGACCCGCTTCGTCCAGAAGCAGCATCGCCAAAACCATGCTGCTCTGCGGCCGAGGGTTTCGCGACGGTCACGTCGCCGGGTGGTTCAGCGCTCACCGGTGTGGCCGTCAGGTCAGTGGTGCCGCCGACCGTGTTCCGATCCTCTGGCGACGAGTCCACCGCGCCGGTCTCCCACTTGTCGTGGGCTTGCTGGTCGGATGTCGGCCGACGGGAGGGAGCGTGAGCGAGATCAGCGTGCCGGAAGGACGGCAGACAGTACGCTGAATCCAGCGGGATCAGGCCCGCGGCGCAGTGTGCGGGAGGTGCTTCATGACGGCCGAGATGGTGGCCCCGGCATGGATGCATGAGCAGATCACGGCGGAGGAGTACGACTCCTGGTCCGAGGAGCAGTGCGCCGGTATCGAGGTCGTGGACGGGATGGTCGTCGTGAGTCCGAGCGCGTCCAAGCGGCACAACCGGCTGGCTCGGATTCTGGCGAACGCCCTGGATGCCGCCGCGGGCCCGGAGTGGAACGCGGACACGGACTTCGACGTCCGGCTTCAGGACGTCCCGCTCACCAATCGCCGCCCGGACGTCGTCGTGTACCGCGCAGACACGATCGACATCACCCCCACTCGCCCTGAACACGTGCTGCTGGTCGCCGAGGTGGTGTCGCCGGGCTCGGAGACCACCGACCGGATCGTGAAGGTCGACCAGTACGCCAAGGCAGGCATTGCCTTCTACTGGCGGATCGAGCAGGCCGTGACAGGCGTTCCTCTCGTGTACACCTATGTTCTCGACCCCGCGACGAAGACCTACCGGGACGGAGACGTCTTCACCGGCGTCCTCAAGGTCGCGGCCCCCTTCCCGGTGGAGGTCGACCTCGGCCAGGTCTGACCATGCACTGCTTGGCAGCCGGCGACGCGTGAGCGATACGTGAGGGCGGCATGAGCCGGATCAAGCGGCTCGCCGCGCGGCTCTGACCAGGGAAAACAGCACCGTACGGCAGCGCCAGGCAGCCCTCGGCGGGGATTCGATCCCACTCCCATAGCGGGTGTCGCAGGTTCGAATCCTGCCGCGACACAGACAAATAGCTGTTCAGCGGCCCTTCCATCCAAGATCACGGAAGGGCCTCGACCCTTCCAGAACCCATTCATTGCGCGGAGGAGGTGGCGTTGTCGCAGGCCGGCCGGTGGCTGTACGAAGCCTTGAGACCCTCTCGACGGTCGGTGATGTTGCACTTCCGGGTGCGTCAGGATGTTGATCGAGCCCAGGTGGATCTTGTGCGTGTGCAGATCGCCACCGCGGACAAGTCCGCCGCGATCCTCACCGAGCCGCTCACCCTCTCCGTGGACGCGCGTGCGGACCCCGCTTCCCGAAATCTCCCCGCTCCGTGCGACGGACGCGCCGCCCTGCCCCGTAGAGCAGAAGCAGGCGACATCAATCCAAAGGGAGGGAGCGCGACGTGGCAGGGCACAGAGTCAGAGGTGCCAGAGGGGTGGCGATCGCGGCGGTGGCCATGGCGGCGCTGACCGCGTCACAGGCGCCGGGGGCGGTCCCGGCACGGGCCTCCGTACCCCAGCGGGAGGCACCCGTCGAGCACGGGCCGAGCGTGTCGGGCGACACCCTGTACCGCACCGAACTCCCGCCGCTGCGGACCCGGGAGCGCGAGCCTGGGGCGTCGGTGCGTGGGGCAGCGGTGCGTGGGGCGGGGGCGGGCGCCACGCTCCCGGCGAGCGTGTTCGCCGCCTACCGGCGCGCCGAGGCGGAGCTCGCGCGCACCGCTCCCGGCTGCCGGCTGCGCTGGCAGTTGCTGGCCGCGATCGGCCAGGTGGAGTCCGGGCAGGCGCGGGGTGGTCGGGTGACGGCGGACGGTACGACCGTGGCGCCGATCCTCGGGCCGCGGCTGGACGGCGGCGCCTTCGCCGTCGTACCGGACACCGACGGCGGCGCGTACGACGGGGACCCGGCCTACGACCGGGCGGTCGGACCGATGCAGTTCATCCCGTCGACCTGGGCCCGCTGGGGCACGGACGGCAACGGCGACGGGCGGGCCGACCCGGGCAACGTCTTCGACGCGGCACTCGCCGCCGGGCGCTACCTGTGCGCGGGCGGGCGGGACCTCTCCGACCCGGCCGCGTTGGACCGGGCGGTCCTCGGCTACAACCACTCGGAGGCGTATCTCCGCACGGTCAGAGCCTGGTACGCCTACTACCTGGAAGGTCATCGGGTGGTGCCGGACAGCTCCGCGGAGGGTTCGAGACACCTCGAGCCGTCGCGGCCGAAACCTACGCCGGAACACACGCCGGAATCCAAGCCGAAGCCGACCCCGTCCCCCCGTCCCAGCGCCTCCCCGTCCGGGACTCCGTCGGCACCTGGCTCGCCGACCCCTGGCACGTCCCGTCCATCAGCCGGGGGCACGGAGACGAAGGAACCCCAACTCCCCGCGCCCGGCGGGGACATCGAACTGCCCGGCGGGGACCTGCTGCCCAGCGGCGCTCCGCTGGGCAGCGACAGTGCGGACTCGATGGCCTCCACCCCCTCCACAACCGCGGATACTGGGCGGTAATGTCGCCATCCGCCGGACAGCACGAGACCGGCGGATGAGCGCGAAGGGGCCCTCATGGCGATGGACATGCCCGACATGCCTGACATGCCTGCGGAGATACAGGCGGCCCACGACCGTTGGCAGCGCATGTGGAGCCACCGCGAGCAACTGCTCAAGGTGGCCCGGCGCAGGTCGATGAGCCCTGAGGACGCCGAGGACGCGGTGCACGAGGCCATGCTGCGTGCCGCGGAGCGCCCCGACCTGGACGACGAGCGCCTCGGCGCCTGGCTGACGACCGTGACCATGCGGCTGTGCGTCGACCGGTACCGCCAGGTCAACCGTGAGGCCGAGGTACGCAGCAGCCCCACGCTCGTCGCGCCAGGCCCGGTGCCCGTCGAGGAGGCGGTGTGCGACCGGGCCGAGGCCAAGTGGCTGGCCGTGCGCAGCGGGGAACTGCCCGCGCGCCAGGCCGAAGCGCTGCGGCTGAAGTCCGAGGACCTCGACGTCGGCCAGGTCGCCGTGCGCATGGGGCTGAGCTATCGGACCGTCGAGTCGCTGCTCGCCCGAGCCCGGCGCACGCTGCGTACCTCGCTGGCCGGAACGCTGGGCGTCGCCCTGTTCCTTTGGGGGCGCGGGAAGCTGCGCGCGGGCGGACACGCGCAGGCTGTGGTGGTGACCTCGACGGCCGCGACCCTGGTGGTGGCGGGGTTCGTGTTGCCGTACGTCCACGACGGGGACGGGCAGGGCACTCCCCGGCCCTCGGTGTCCCGTATGGCCCAGGCGACCACGCGGACCGTCCGGCCCGACGACGTCGGCCGGGCAGCCACCCCGAACGCCCGTGATCTGTCGGCCGCCTCGACGTCTCACGAAGCGACGCCGACGCCGACAGTGCCGCCCGGCGATCACGACCGGTCGCTGCTGCCACTGTCGGTGCCACCGTTGCCGGACGCCTCGCTGACAGCGGTGCCGTCCGTCCCCGACGTTCCCAACGTTCCCGATGTTCCCGGCGTCCCCGGCGTGTCCGACCTGCCGAACGCGTCCGACCTCCCCCACCTCCCCGATCTGCCGGCCGCGTCCACGGTCCCGACGGCGCTGCCGGCCGTCCCTGAGGCTCCCGCCACACCCTCCGCCGCGTCCTCCGCCGCGGTCCGCGTACCGACGCCGACCCCGCTGCCGTAGAACCGCGCCAAGAGCGCCGCCGTAGGCGGCCGGAGGGAGGTCTCCGGCCGCAGTGGCACCGCCGGAATAGGCGCTGTTCTGGAACCAGTGGCACCACCGGAAATGGCGCCGCCGTCGACCTGACGGAAGCCCCGCCGCAGGCCCCGGAAAAAAATCCGCGTCCCTCGCGACGGACACCCCGCCCCTCCCCGTAGAGCAGATGTCAGAGCTGCTCCATGGCTGAAGGGTGGACCGGATGGGTGTCGAGATCTGTGTGGAAGGGCTGACGAAGTCCTTCGGTCACCAGGTCATCTGGGAGGACGTCTCGCTGACGCTGCCCGCCGGGGAGGTCTCGGTCATGCTCGGCCCCTCGGGTACGGGCAAGTCGGTGTTCCTCAAGACGCTCGTCGGACTGCTGAAGCCGGAGCGCGGTTCCGTGAAGGTCGCGGGCCGGGACGTGACCAAGCTGCGCGAGCACGAGCTCTACGAAGTGCGGAAGCTCTTCGGCGTGCTGTTCCAGGACGGCGCGCTGTTCGGCTCGATGAGCCTGTACGACAACATCGCCTTCCCGCTGCGCGAGCACACCCGCAAGTCCGAGAGCCAGATCCGGCGCATCGTGCTCGAGAAGATGGACATGGTCGGGCTGATCGGGTCCGAAGGGAAGCTGCCCGGCGAGATCTCCGGCGGAATGCGCAAGCGGGCCGGGTTGGCGCGGGCGCTGGTGCTCGACCCGGAGATCATTCTGTTCGACGAGCCGGACTCGGGCCTCGACCCGGTGCGCGTCGCGTACCTCAACCAGCTCATCGTCGACCTCAACGCGCAGATCAACGCGACGTTCCTGATCGTCACGCACGACATCGCCTCGGCCCGGCAGGTGCCGGACAACATCGGGCTGTTGTTCCGCCGCGAGCTGGTCATGTTCGGGCCCCGCGAGAAGCTGCTGACCAGCGAAGAGCCGGTCGTACGGCAGTTCCTGAACGGCCGGATGCAGGGCCCGATCGGCATGGCGGAGGAGAAGGACGCCGCCCAGGTCGAGCAGGAGCTGGCCCAGCTCGGCGACGGAGCGCACACGAAGACTCCCGGCAGTCAGGCTCTGACGCCCCGCCTGTTGCCGGGGCCGGGCATCACCCGCCCGCCCCGATGGGAGGCGATCGCGAGACGCGAGGCCGAGCTGCACCGGAAGGAGGTGGCGGACGCATGAGCCTGTCACCGACCGGGGCGCTCAGGCAGTCGGGGAACCTCTTCGCGATGGCGCTGGACGTCGTCCGGACCGTGCCCCGACGGCCCTTCCAGGCAAGGGAGTTCATCCAGCAGGCCTGGTTCGTCGCGAGCGTCACCATCCTGCCGACGGCCCTCGTGTCCATCCCCTTCGGCGCGGTCATCGCGCTGCAGATCGGCAGTCTGACCCGGCAGCTCGGCGCCCAGTCGTTCTCCGGGGCCGCCTCGGTCCTCGCGGTGCTGCGGGAGGCATCGCCGATCGTCACCGCGCTGCTGATCGCGGGCGCCGGCGGCACGGCCATCTGCGCGGACCTCGGGGCGCGGAAGATCCGCGAGGAGATCGACGCGATGCAGGTGCTGGGCATCGACCCCATTCACCGGCTGGTCGTCCCGCGCGTGCTGGCGTCGATGGTGGTGGCGGTGCTGCTCAACGGGCTGGTGTCCGTCGTCGGTGTCGCAGGCGGCTACTTCTTCAACGTCGTGCTGCAGAACGGCACACCGGGCGCCTATCTCGCCTCCTTCACCACGCTGGCCCAGCTGTCCGACCTGTGGGCGGCCGAGGTCAAGGCGCTGGTGTTCGGTGCGATCGCGGCGATCGTCGCCTCGTACAAGGGACTTACGGCGAAGGGCGGGCCGAAGGGCGTGGGCGACGCCGTGAACCAGTCGGTGGTGATCACCTTCATGTTGCTGTTCGTGACGAACTTCGTGATGACCGCGGTGTACTTCCAAGTCGCCCCGCAGAGGGGTTAGCCGATGCGACTTCTCGACCGCCCGCTCAAGTCCCTCGAAGAGCTCGGCGCCCAACTCTCCTTCTACGGCCGCTCGCTCGCCTGGACCGGCCGCACCCTGCGCCGCTACAAGAAGGAGATCCTGCGGCTGCTCGCCGAGGTGAGCTTCGGCCGTGGCGCGCTCGCCGTCGTGGGCGGCACGGTCGGCGTCATCGCCTTCCTGTCGTTCTTCACCGGCACGGAGGTGGGCCTGCAGGGGTACGCCGCGCTCAACCAGCTCGGCACGTCCAATTTCGTGGCGTTCCTCTCGGCGTACTTCAACACCCGGGAGATCGCCCCGCTGGTGGCCGGGCTCGCCCTGTCCGCCACGGTCGGCGCCGGGTTCACGGCACAGCTCGGCGCGATGCGGATCAGCGAGGAGACCGACGCGCTCGAAGTCATGGGCGTCCCCTCGCTGCCGTTCCTGGTGACCACCCGAATGATCGCCGGCTTCGTCGCGGTGATCCCGCTGTACGTGGTCGGGCTGCTGTCCTCGTACTTCGCCGCCCGCACCATCACCACCGGCTACTACGGGCAGTCCGCGGGCACCTACGACCACTACTTCCAGCAGTACCTGCCGCCGGTCGACGTGCTGTGGTCCTTCGGGAAGGTGCTCGTCTTCGCCGTCCTGATCATCCTGGTGCACTGCTTCTACGGCTACTACGCGAGCGGCGGCCCGGCGGGCGTCGGCGTCGCCGTGGGCCGCGCCGTGCGCACCTCGATCGTCGCGATCAACGTCCTGGACTTCTTCCTGTCGCTCGCGATCTGGGGCGCCAACACGACCGTGCGGATTGCGGGGTGAGCCGTATGAGAGTGCTGAGACTGCGGTTGTACGGCCTGGTGTTCCTCGCCGTGCTCGGCCTGCTGCTGTCCCTGTCCGTCGCCGTGTACCAGCAGGTGTTCACCTCGGCCGTACGGATCAGGCTGGAGGCCGACAGCCTCGGCAACCAGCTCGATCCGCGGGCCGACGTCAAGCTGCGCGGGCTGCTGGTCGGCGAGGTGCGCGCGGTGCACGCCGACGGGACGAAGGCGACGCTCGACATCGCGCTGAAGCCGGAGTACGTCGCGCACATCCCGTCCGACGTGCACGCACGCCTGCTGCCCAAGACGCTGTTCGGCGAGAAGTACGTCGATCTGGTCGCGCCCGCGCACTCCGCGCACTCGTCGGGTCGCCCCATCCGCGCCGGGGACGTCATCACCCAGGACCGCACCCGTGTCGGCATCGAGCTCCAGCAGTTGATGAACGACCTGCTGCCGCTGCTGCGGACCGTGCAGCCCGGCAAGCTCGACGCCACGCTCTCCGCGTTCGCCACCGCCCTCGAAGGGCGCGGCGACCGGATCGGCGACAACCTCACGCGCGTGGAGGACTATCTACACCGCCTCAATCCCCACCTGCCGTCCCTCACCGAGGACTTCGCACGCCTGGCCGACGTCGCCGAGGTGTACGGCGACGCGGCTCCCGACCTGATGGAGATCCTGCGCAACACCGTCACCACCAGCCGCACCGTCGTCCAGCAGCGGGACCGGCTCGCGTCCGCGCTCACCACGACGGCCACCGCCGCGGGCACCGCGGACGACTTCCTCGGCGCGAACGGCGACCGGCTGATCACCCTGGGCCGGATCTCCCGCCCCACGCTCGACCTCTTCGCCCGCTACTCGCCCGAGTACCCCTGTCTCCTCGCCGGCCTGGTCCGTGAGGAGCGTGCCTCCGAGCAGGCGTTCCGCGGCGGCAAGATGCACATCACGCTCGAGGTCGTGCGCCAGCAGGGGGCGTACGAACCCGGTGAGTACCCCCGCTACGGCGAACGGTCCGGGCCCAACTGCCGCGACCTGCCCCATCCGCCGGTGCCCGCACCCGGGGTCCACCTCAACGACGGTTCGAAGAAGGGGAGGCCGTCCGGCCCGGCCGGCGTGTCCGCCACCCGGGCCGAGCAGCGCGCAGTCGGCTCACTCGTGGCACCCGTCATGGGCGTGCCCGCCGACCAGGTGCCGCCGGTGGCGACCCTGCTGTTCGGGCCGATGGCGCGCGGGACGGCTGTGAGCGTCGCATGAGGAACACAGGAGCCCGACAGGCCGCCGCACCGCTGATCAAGTTCAGCCTCTTCGCCCTGGTGACGATCCTGGCGACGGCCCTGCTCGCCGCCACCATCGTCAACATCTCCCTCACCCCCGAGCACACGTACCGCGCGGTGTTCAGCGATGTCACCGGCCTGGAGCAGGGCGACGACATCCGGGTGGCCGGGGTACGCGTCGGCGAGGTCGAGGGCATCAGCATCAAGGACCGGACGCTGGCGCAGGTCACCTTCACGGTCAGCGCGGACCGTCCGCTGCTCAGCAGCACCGGCGCGGTCGTCCGCTACCGGAACCTGGTCGGACAGCGCTATGTCGCCCTGACCGAGGGCGCGGGAGACGGCACCCGGCTGAAGCCCGGCGCCACGATCCCGCTGTCGCGCACGCAGCCCGCGCTGGACCTCAACGCACTGCTGAACGGCTTCAAGCCACTGTTCGCCGCGCTCAGCCCGCAAGACGTCAACCAGCTCGCCACCGAGATCATCCGGACACTCCAGGGCGAGGGCGGCACCGTGAACAGCCTGCTGGTGCACACGGCTTCGCTCACCACGACCCTGGCAAGCCGCGACAAGCTGATCGGCTCGGTGATCGACAACCTCAACACCGTGCTGGGGACGCTGGACGAGCGCGGCACCCGCTTCTCCGGGCTGCTCAAGCAGTTGCGCCGGCTGATCTCGGGCCTGTCCGCCGACCGCAAGCCCATCGGGCAGTCGCTGGTGAGCATCGGCGACCTGACGGACGCCACCTCGGGGCTGCTCACGGACGCGCGTCCACCGTTGAAGGACGACATCGCCGAGCTGACCGAACTGACCGGAACGCTCAACAAGAACGAGAAGACCGTGGAGGGCGTGCTGAAGCGGCTGCCGAACAAGCTGGACGAGCTGACGGGGACCGCGTCCTACGGCTCGTGGTTCAACTTCTACCTCTGCGACTTCGACGGCCGGGTCGTGCTGCCGAAGACACAGCAGGTGCTCACACCGGAGCTGCACGTGGCCAGGGCGAGGTGCGGCGCATGATGAAGCGTTCCCGCAAGCCCCGCCCGGAGCCGTTGGTCAAGGTCCGCGTCGACCCACCCAAGCTCCCGAACATACGGCTGCCCCGCATACGGATACGCCGCCCGCGCCTGACCCCGTTCCGCGAGCGGAACCCGGTGGTGATCGGAGCGGTCGGCCTCACCGTCCTCGGGCTGCTGGCCGTGGCCGCGTTCAACGCCGACAGCCTGCCGCTGATCGGCGACGGCGAGACGTACAGCGCGGCCTTCTCGGAGGCGGGCGGCCTCAAGCCCGGCGACGAGGTGCGGATCGCCGGGGTCAAGGTCGGCAAGGTCGAGGACGTCGATCTGGACGGTGACCACGTCAAGATCACCTTCAAGATCAAGGGCGACCCGGAGTTCGGCACCCAGACCGGCGCATCGATCCGGGTCAAGACCATCCTCGGCGCGAAGTACCTCGCGCTGCAGCCCAAGGGACCGGGGCAGCTGACGTCCGGCAGCGAGATACCGCTGAAGCGGACGGTTCCGGCGTACGACGTCGTACAGGCGTTCAGCGATCTCACCACGACGACCGAGGACGTCGACACCGACCGGCTCGCGAAGGCCCTGGACACCATCTCCACCACCTTCCAGGACTCGCCCGCAGAGGTAAGGGCGTCCATCGAGGGCCTGTCGAAGATCTCCCGGACCGTGGCTTCGCGCGACAAGGCGCTGAGCGAACTCCTGGACCACGCGAACGGCGTCACGGGCGTACTGGCCGACCACTCCAAGGACTTCTCCGCACTGGTCAAGGACGGCGACAAGCTGTTCAAGGAGATCAGCAGGCGGCGCGAAGCGATCCACAAGCTGCTGAAGAGCTCCGCAACGCTCGGCATCGAGCTCTCCGGCCTCGTCGACGACAACGACAAGGAGATCGGGCCCGCGCTCAAGGGCCTGGACCGCGTGGTGCGGATGCTCGAACGCAATGAGTCCAGCCTCGACCGGAGCGTCGAGCTGCTCGCGCCCTACGTACGGGTCTTCACCAACGCCCTCGGCAACGGCCGCTGGTTCGACAGCTATGTCCAGAACCTGGTCGCCGCTCCGGTGGAACCGCGTTCAGGAGGCTCGCAGTGAGGAACCCGAAGAGGCGCCTGGCCCTGCTCACCGCACTCGCCCTGGTCGCCGCGCTCACTTACGTGCTGTGGCCGCGCTCCGAGTCCGTGCGTATCACCGCGTACTTCCCACGCACCGTCGGCATCTACCCCGGCTCGGACGTCCGCGTCCTCGGCGTCCGGATCGGCGAGGTCAAGGGGATCACGCCGCAGGGCGACCGGGTGCGCGTGGAGCTGGAGTACGACGCGGGCCGCAAGGTCCCGGCCGACGCCAAGGCCGCGATCATCAACTCCTCGGTGGTCAGCGACCGTTACGTACAACTGCTGCCGGTCTACCGGGGTGGTCCGGCGATGCGCGACGGCGCCGTCATCCCCGAGCGGCGCACGGCCGTACCGGTCGAACTGGACCGCGTCTTCGACAGTCTGCACACGACGGCCGAGGCGCTCGGCCCCCAGGGCGCCAACAAGGACGGCTCGCTGTCGCGGCTGCTCGGGGTGAGCGCGGACAACCTCCACGGCCAGGGCAAGAACCTCAACCAGACGGTCGAGGACCTCTCGCAGGCGGTCACCACGCTGTCCGACGGCCGCACGGACCTCTTCGGCACGGTCCGGAACCTGCAGGTGTTCACGGCGGCGCTGGCCGCCGACGACACGAGCGTGCGGTCGTTCAACACCAGCCTCGCCGACGTCGCCGGTCAGCTCGCGGGTGAGCGCGAGGACCTCGCGGCGGCGCTTCGGAACCTGGCGGCGGCGCTCGGCGACGTGTCCCACTTCGTGAAGGAGAACAAGAAGTCTCTGACCTCGAACGTGAAGGGTCTGAGCAAGGTGACCAAGGTGCTCGTCACCCAACGGGCCGCGCTGGAGGAGCTGTTGAGAGTCGCACCCACGGGTCTGTCGAACCTGAACAACGCCTACAACCCGTCCGCGGGCACCCTCGACACCCGCAACAACGCCCGGCAGGCACAGGATCCGGCCTCGCTGCTGTGCTCCGTACTGAGGACGACCGGCGACGAAGGCGGCAAGAACCCCGACTGCAAGGAGCTCAAGGAGCTCTTCGACTCCCTGCCGAAGGTGCCTCAGGGCTCCGCGGCGACCGGCACCACCGACCGCACCCTCGGCGGAATCCTGGGGGCCGACGCATGAGCGCACGACGCGTGAGCGCCCTGCGCAAGGGCGGGGCGGTCGCCTGGGCGGCCGTCGGCTCGCTGCTGCTGACCGGCTGCGAGTTCAACGGCTGGTACGACGTCCAGCTGCCCGGCGGTGCCGCCGCGGACGGCCACGCCTACCACGTCACCGTCGAGTTCCGCGACGTACTCGACCTGGTGCCGCAGTCGGCGGTGAAGGTGAACAACGTCACCGTGGGCGCGGTCGAGAAGGTGCGGCTGAACGGCTGGCACGCACGCGTACGGCTGCGGGTCGCCGACTCGGTGAAGCTGCCCTCCAACGCGGTCGCCGAGCTGCGCCAGACCAGCGTGCTCGGCGAGAAGTACGTGGCGCTCTCCGCCCCGCCCGGCACCGCGCCGGTGGGCCGGCTCGGCGACGGCGACCGCATCCCGCTGTCCCGCAGCGGCCGCAACCCGGAGATCGAGGAGGTGCTGTCCGCGCTGTCCGCACTGCTCAACGGCGGCGGAGTGGCCCAACTCAAGACGATCACCGTGGAGCTGAACAAGGCCCTGAACGGCCGGGAGAACCGGGTCAGGTCGCTGCTCAAGGAGCTGAACACGTTCGTCGGCGGCCTGGACGACCAGCGCGCGGACATCGTCCGTGCCCTCAAGGCCGTCGACGCGCTCGCCGAGCGGCTCGGGAAGGAGAGGAAGACGATCGCCGAGGCCGTCGACACGATGCCGCCCGCCCTGAAGGTCCTCGCCGACCAGCGGCGCGATCTGACGAAGATGCTCACCGCCCTGGCGAAGCTGGGCAGGACGGGCACCAGGGTGGTCACGGCCTCGCACGACGACACGGTCGCGAACCTCAGGCGACTGCGGCCGGTCCTGCAGCAACTGAACAAGGCGGGCGCCGATCTGCCCAACTCTCTTGAACTGCTGACCACTTACCCGTTCCCGCGCAACGCGGCGGACGCAGTCAAGGGCGACTACGTCAACCTCGACATGACCGCCGACCTCGACCTGTCGGACGTCTACGAGAACCTGACGGGCGGGTCCGGCAAGTCCGGCAACGGCAACGGCGACTCCAAGGAACCCGGGACCCCCGACGTACCCGGTCTTCCGGACCTGCCGGCCGTCCCGACACCCACCGCGCTGCCCAGCGCCCCGAGTGTGCCGTCCCCCTCGGTCCCCTCGGTTCCGTCGGCCCCGCAGGGCGGCGGCGGTCCGCTGTGCCCGCCGGTGTGCACCAGCAGCTACACCACCCGAGGAGAGCTGCCCGAGGGGATCGACCTCGCGCTCGCGGAGCTGATGCTGAAGGGGGTTCAGCCGTGATCACACGTACGGTCAAAGTCCAGTTGCTCGCCTTCGCCGTCGTCACCGCCGTCGGGGTGTCGTACGTCGGCGCCGAGTACACCGGACTGGTGGACGACGTCCTGGGCCACGGTTACACCGTGCGGGCGGACTTCGCCGACTCCGGGGGAATCTTCCCCGGTGCCGAGGTCACCTACCGCGGGGTGCCGGTGGGCCGCGTCGGCGCGCTGCGGCTGACCGGCTCCGACGGGGTCTCGGTCTCCCTCGACATCAAGGACGGCGCACCGCACATCCCGGCGGACACGCTCGCCGTGGTGGCGAACCGTTCGGCGGTGGGCGAGCAGTACGTCGATCTGCAGCCGCGTACTTCCCACGGCCCGTATCTGTTCGACGGCAGCTCCATCCCACGCGGCAGAACCCGCGTGCCGCTGCCCACGACGGACCTGGTTCTCAGCCTGGACCGGCTGGTGAACTCGGTCGGCAAGGACGATCTGCGGGTCACCGTCGACGAGTTGGGCAAGGCCTTCTCCGGCACCGGACCGAACCTGAGCCGGCTGGTGGACTCGGGCAACGCGCTCGTCGAGTCCGCGTCCGACTCACTGCCCCAGACGATCTCACTCATCGAGGACTCGCGGAAGGTCCTCAAGACGCAGGCCGACCAGGGCTCGTCCATCAAGTCGTTCGCGCACGATCTGGCGGCGCTCTCCGCGCAGCTGAAGTCGAGCGACGGGGACCTGCGCAAGCTGATCGGCAACGCCACGCCGGCCGCGCAACAGGTGAACTCGCTGCTGAAGTCCACCGGACCACGGCTGTCGGTCCTGCTGGCCAACCTCATCAGCGGCGGCCAGGTCACACTGGCGCACCTGCCCGGCGTGGAGCAGGCCCTGGTCACCTTCCCGGCAGTGGTCGCAGGCAGCTACACGGTCGTTCCGGGCGACGGCACCACCCACTTCGGCCTGGTGGTGAACGCCGACGACCCGCCGCCGTGCACCCAGGGATACGGAACGACATGGCGCGACCCCGCGGACACCAGCACGCGCAGGGCGAACACCGACGCGCGCTGCACGGCCCCGCGCGGAAGCAAGACGTCGGTGCGGGGCGCCCAGAACGCCCCCGGCGCGTCCGCCACTTCCGGCGGAACGAACCAGACGGCGTACGTCACCCCGTACGACCCGGAGACCGGCACTGCCACCGGCCCGGACGGAAGGCCCGTCGAGATCGGCTCGATGGGCGGCCAGCAGGCCGTGTTCGGAAAGGAGTCGTGGCAATGGCTGCTCGTTGGACCGATGGCATGAACAGGACCCTGACGGGCAAGGCGTGGTCGGTGGGGCTCGTCGTGGCGACCGTCCTCACCATCGCCCTGACGATCTGGCTGAGCGTTGAGCGCTACGACCAACGCGAGGCGGAGCAGCAGCGCCAGGACATCCTGGCCGCGAGCCGCCAGTCGACGCTGAACTTCACCTCGCTCGACTACCGGCACTACGACCGGGACAGCGCGAACGTCCTCAAGGACGCCACCGGCGACTTCAAGAAGCAGTTCGCCGCGCAGACCGGGCAGTTGACCAGGCTCGTCGCCGAGAACAAGTCCGTGTCCGAGGGCCAGGTCCTCGAAGCGGGCATCGTCCGGTCCGACGAGCACTCGGCCCGCGTCCTGGTGGTCGCCGACAGCAAGGTGACCAACACCGCCGCGCCCGAGGGCGAGGCCCGTACCTATCGGCTGCAGCTCGACCTGGTGCACCGGGGCGGCCGCTGGCTGACCTCCGACGTCGAGTTCGTCGGCTGACCGCACCTCCCCGCCGTACCACCAGAGGAGTAAGACCGTGGCGAAGACGACCACCCGAGGCAGCGGCTCCGGACCCGGCACCCGGCGCACCATGACCGCGGCTGCCCGCGCGGCGGCCAAGCGCGCGGAGCGCGGCCACCGCGAGCCGGGCCCGGCGGCCACCGACGAGGAGGCCCCGGGGCGGCCCGAGGCGCCGGCCCCCGGACGCACCGTGCTCGTCGAGGCCGCGGACGAGGACGGCTGGGAAGACCCGCCCGAGCCCTCGCCGGAGTCCTTCGGGGAGCACCCGCCGCAGGAGGAGGACGAGCCCGGCCCCGGTACGGCGACGCGGCGCGGTCCGCTGCGGCGACTCAACGCGGTCCTGTGCGTCCTGCTCGCCGCGGGCCTGGTCGCGGTCGGCTTGCTCGGGTGGCGCTATCGGGAGGACGTGCGGGCCGAACAGGCCCGGGTGCAGGCGCTCACGGCCGCGCGGCAGGCGGCGCCCGTCGTGCTGTCGTACGACTACCGGCATCTGGACCGCGACTTCGCCGCGGCCCGCGCCCGGCTCACCGGGCACTTCCGCGACACATACCGGAAGACCACCACGACGGTGGTCGGGCCGACGGCCAGGAAGTACCACGGGGTGGTGAAAGCGACGGTGGCGCAGCCCACCGGCGGCTCCCCTGCAGCCTCCGTGGTGTCGTCCTCGGCGGACCGGGCCGTGATCCTCCTCTTCGTCAACCAGGTGACCAAGAGCACTCAGGTCTCAGGCTCCCGGGTGGACCTGAACCGGGTGCGGATGACGCTGACCCGTACAGCCGACGGCTGGAAGGTGAGCGCCATCGACGCGCTCTGACCCGCACGGACACAAGGTCGTTGAGTGCGGAGTCCGAGGCGGTCAGTACGCGCGTCAGCCGGGCGGCGAGGCTCATCGGCCACTCCTATGGACCCTACGGGCAGACGAGTCGGGCTGTACGCCGGGTTCTGTCGCCCGGTCGCCTCGCGGCGGCCGGGGAGACGGCCATCCATCTAGGACCGGCGTTGCCGCCGGTCTCGTGCGGTCTACCCGGGGACTCGGGCGGGCAGCCCTCGAACGTCCCCGCAGGGTCACCATTACGGTGGCCCCTTTTGACCTTGCTCCGGGTGGGGTTTACCTAGCTGCTCAGGTCGCCCTGGGCACTGGTGGTCTCTTACACCACCGTTTCACCCTTACCCGGTGCCGAAGCACCGGGCGGTTTGTTTTCTGTGGCACTTTCCCGCGGGTCACCCCGGGTGGCCGTTAGCCATCACCCTGCCCTGTGGAGCCCGGACGTTCCTCGGGAAGCCCCCTGAGGGACTTCACGCGGCCGTCCGCCCGGCTCGTCTGCCGTGTCGACCATGTTACCGGGCGCACGCCTCGCCTCTGCCCGGCCGGGGTCCCGCCCGCGGCCTCGCCCCCAGGGTGACTCGACGCCGGGCGGGCGGCGGTCGCCAGTACCGAACCCGCCAGGATCAGGGTGAAGGCCGCGACGATGGCCGCCGTCAGGGGCTCGGACAGGAAGATCGCGCCCGCTGCCACCGCCACCGCCGGATTGACGTAGGTGAACACCGTCGACCTCGTCGGACCGGCCTCCTTGATCAGCTCCAGGAAGGCCACGAAGGCGACCGCGGTGCAGAGCACGCCCAGGGTGGCCAGCGCGGTCAGGACCGAGGGGGAGGGCATCGCCGACGGCCAGGTCATCGCCGCCGCCGGGGCGTAGACCAGGGCCGCGAGGGCCAGGCAGGGGGCGATGAGCTGGAGGGTCGGGACGTCCTTCAGGTAGCGCGCGGCGATCAGCGGGGCCGTCGCGTAGCCGATCACCGTCACCAGGACCTCGGCCAGGGAGCGGGCGTCCCCGCCGGTCAGGTGCGGGACCGTGAGGACTCCGACGCCGGCCAGGCCCAGGCCGAGCCCGACGACGCGCCGCACTCCCAGCCTCTCCGTCTCGCCGAAGAAGCGGGCCAGGGCCACTCCTACGATCGGGACGCCCGCGATCAGCAGGCCCGCTGTCGAGCTGGACAGGTGGCGTTCCGCGTCGGTCAGGGTCCACCACGGGCCGATGATCTCGATGCACGCGAAGGCCAGCATCGGGCGCCAGTGGGTTCGAACGGCGGCAGGCAGGCCGCCCTGCCGTATCGCGAAGGGCAGGAGCAGGGCCGCGCCCAGCGCGCAGCGCGTGAACACCACCATCGACGGGGACAGTGGGGCATCCACCGCCACCTTGATCAGCAGGTAGGGGATGCCCCAGACCACTCCCATCAGGGAGAACAGGAACCAGCCGCGTGCAGTCATGCGGCTATGTTCGCCACGTCAGCGGCGGCCGTCTTGAACGCTGTTGCGGTACGCCGCCGGGGTGACCCCGAGGACCCGCCGGAACCAGCGGGTCAGGTGCGCCTGGTCGGCGAAGCCCACCAGGCCCGCGACCTCGGCCGGCTTGAGTCCGGATTCCAGTAGTCCGCGGGCCCGGTGCACCCGGTGCTGCGCCAGCCAGGCGTACGGGGGTATCCCCATCGTCGTACGGAAGGCTCGGAGGAGTTGGTAGCGGGACAGGCCCAAAGCAGTCGCCAGTTCGGCGAGGGAGGGGGGCTCCAGGAGGTCGTCGGCCAGACGGTCCCGTACCGCGTGGGCGATGTGGGCGGCGCCCGGCACCATGTCGTTCGTCGCGCGGGCCGTGGAGTGGCGGCGGGCGAGGGCCGTCAGCAGCCACGGGAGGCGGGACTCCGTCTCCAGCGGGTCGGGGCAGGCGCTCAGTTCGGTGTGGGCGCGGCTGAGGGCTGTGGCGAGTTCGGGGTCGTCGAGGAGGGGCTCGGGGAAGTACGGGAGACCGCCGCCGAGGGTGCCTTCGGTGAGGAGGGAAGGGTCGGGGTACAGGGCGCGGTAGGCGTAGCCGCCGTCGGAGGCTGCGGGGCGGCCGGTGTGCATTTCGCCGGGGGCCAGGACGACGATGGAACCCGGGCCTGGACGGAGGTGGTCGCCTCGGTAGTCGATGACCTCGGAGCCGCCGACGCAGATGCCGATGCTGAACTGCTCGTGCGTGTGCGAGGCGTAGACGTGGCGGTCGAAGCGGGCGGTCAGGAGGTCGAGCGGGGGGCCGCAGCGGCCCAGCCGTGCCCTGGTCCACAGTGCCTGTTCCGCCACGGTCCGTCCCCCTGTCCGTCTTGCTCAGAGGGTGCAACGCCGTGGCGGTCAGAGAAAGTCCGCAGTCTCCAGGTCGAAGGCGAACGGGTCGGGGAGAGAGATCGGCTTGCCGAACGAACGGGTGCAGTGTTCCCGGTAATCGTCCTTCTCCGGAACGCTGAACAGGGTGAGCGACGAGGCCTCGCGGTCTACGAGGAGGTAGAGCGGGATGCCGCCGCGGGCGTAGCAACGCCGTTTCGCCTCGCGGTCCGCCTCGGGTTTGGTCGACGTCACCTCCAGGACCATGGCGACTCCGTCGCAGGGCATCCAGGAGTCGGCACCCCGGTAAAGCCGCCGCTCAGCAGGGGCGAACGTGCCGTCCGGGATCACGTGATTCTTCGGGCAGCCGCCTCCGCTTCGCAGCTTGAGCCCCTTGTTGCCGGAGAATTGCATATCCGTCTGGGCTCGTCTGATCACCTGGTTCACGATCAGCCCGATGCAGTCCTCGTGATCTCCATCCGGCGGCGGCGTCACAACGATCTCCCCCTCGATCAGTTCAGCCCGGAAGCCCTCCGGGGTGTCGAGGGCCAGGAAGATCTCCAGCAGTCCCTCAGCCGGCGTGAGCGGCTCATGGGCCACGGCACTCATGTCACGCCCCTCCTTCTGTCGCTCACCAGGTTGGGACATCGAAGATCACCTGTCCGTGCGATCGGGAACCGTTCCCTCGATCGTGGCACACGACCGGTGCCTGAACACGCGATCAGGCAGGCGCGAAACGCACCTTCGCAGCCATCGGAGACGTCCCCGCAGACGCCCCAGGACCAGGATCCGGCCCCACGACCCGCACCCGCAGCCGCTCCCCCAGCACCAGCCCCTCCCCGTCGATCCGGCCGATGACCGCCGGGGACTCCAACTGCACGGTGCCCACGTCCGGACGGCGCTCCTCCACCTCCACGACGCAGCCGTCGAACACCTCCCCCACCCGGTCCTTCAGCAGCGCCGCCTCGACGAGGTCGACGCAGGCCCGTTCGACCGCGCCCGCGCGTCGGCCGCCCTCGGACATCTCCCCCGGCAAGGCGTCCAGCGCGGCCCCCACCCACTCCGGCACCGGCTCCCCCGCCACCGCCGCCAGGCAGATCTCCGACGCGTACCGGTCGGCGAGGCGCCGCAGCGGGGCCGTGCAGTGGGCGTACGGGGCGGCCACCGCCGCGTGGGTGGTGATGTCCGGCAGGACGCCGTCCCGGAAGACCGTGTAACCCGCGCCCCGCAGCAGCGTCGTGCACTCCTGGAGGAAGGCCGCGTGGTGGGGGATCCAGGGGTCCAGGGAACGGATCAGCGCCGCGTACGACACATGGTGCGGCCAGTCGATGTGCAGGGCGTGCGCGGTGCGGCGCAGGCGGCCCACCGCGCCGTCGGGGGCGGCGGGGAGCGTCCGGAGGACCCCTGTGCCGTACGCCAGCATCAGGTCCGCCGCCGCCATGCCTGTGAGCAGGGAGATCTGGGCGTTCCAGCCGTCGGCGGGCACCCCGGCGCGGTACGTCAGCTCGTACGTGCCGTCCCTCTCGACGATCTCCTGTTCGGGGACCCGCAAGGAGATGCCGCCGCGCTCGGCCTCCAGCCGCTCCCGCAGCTCGCCGACTACACGGAGCAGCGCGAGCGGCTCCTCCGCCGTCCCCGAGTCGATCGCCCGCTGCACGCCCTCGTAGTCGAGCTTGGCCCGGCTGCGGACCAGGGCCCGGCGGACCTCGGCCGCGGTGGTACGGCCTTCCGCGTCGAGGTCGATCGTCCACAGGGCGGCCGGGCGGACCTGGTCCGGGAGCAGGCTCGCGGCGCCCTCGCTCAACACCGGCGGATGGAGCGGCACGCGGGTGTCCGGGAAGTACAGGGTCATCGCCCGCCGGTGCGTCTCCGCATCGAGAAAGCCGCCCGGTACGACGAAGGCGGCGACGTCGGCGATGGCGTACCGGAGGCGGTAGCCGGTGCCGTGTCGGGAGAGGTGCATCGCCTGGTCGAGGTCGGTGGAGGCGGGCGGGTCGATGGTGAAGAGAGGGACGTCGGTGGCGTCGTCGTACCCCTTCAGTACAGGCACGCCTTCCGCCTCCGCCGTCGCCTCGGGCGGGAAGTCCGCGGGCACGCCGAGTTCGGTGCGCAGGGCGGCGAATGCGGTCCGCAGGGGGACGTCGGTCACACGTATGCGGCGGCGGGGCATACAGCGAGGGTAAGCAGATCGGGCCCCGTACGCTGTCCGGAGCTCAACAGAAGGAGATGTTCCGTGCTGGTCCTGCTGCCTCCCTCCGAAGGCAAGGCGTCCTCCGGTCGTGGCGCCCCGCTGAAGCTGGAGTCGCTGTCGCTGCCGGGGCTCAACGAGAGCCGGGAGGCCGTCCTCGACGCGCTCGTCGAGCTGTGTGCCGCGGACGAGGAGAAGGCGCGCGAGGTGCTCGGGTTGAGCGAGGGGCTGCGGGGCGAGGTCGCGAAGAACGTCGAGCTGAGGACGGCGGGGGCGCGGCCCGCCGGGGAGATCTACACCGGTGTGCTCTACGACGCCCTCGACCTGGCCTCCCTGGACGCGGCCGCGAAGAGGCGGGCTGCCCGCTCGCTGCTCGTGTTCTCCGGCCTTTGGGGCGCTGTCCGGGTGACCGACCGGATTCCGTCGTACCGGTGCTCGATGGGGGTGAAGCTGCCGGGACTCGGGGCGCTGGGCGCGCACTGGAAGACACCGATGGCCTCCGTCCTGACCGAGACCGCCGGGAGCGGGCTCGTCCTCGATCTGCGGTCCTCCGCCTACGCGGCCGCGTGGAAGCCGAAGGGTGAGGTCGCGGGGCGGACCGCCACCGTGCGGGTGCTGCACGCGCCGACCCGGAAGGTCGTCAGCCACTTCAACAAGGCGACGAAGGGGCGGATGGTGCGCAGTCTGCTGTCGGCGGGCGTCTCCCCGAAGGGCCCGGCCGAGCTGGTGGAGGCGCTGCGGGAGCTCGGGTACGTGGTGGAGGCGACGGCGCCCGTCAAGGCGGGGCAGGCGTGGGCCCTGGACGTGCTGGTGGACGAGATCCACTGACCTGCCATTGCAGGATATGCAACGACCTTTGCGCACGGTGCATCGCTTCGACAGGATGAGGCCATGGCCTCCTCGCATGCCTCCCATGCCTCCCATGCCTCGCTGCTCGACCTCGCGCCCGTCGTCCCCGTCGTCGTCATCGCGGACGTCTCCGACGCCGTACCGCTCGCCCGGGCGCTGGTCGCCGGAGGGCTCCCCGCGATCGAGGTGACGTTGCGGACGCGCGTCGCGCTGGACGCCGTCCGGGCGATCGCGGAGGAGGTGCCGGACGCGGTGGTGGGTGCGGGCACCGTCCTCACGCCGGACCAGGTTCACGACTCGGTGGCCTCCGGCGCGCGCTTTCTCGTCAGTCCGGGCTGGACAGACGTACTCCTGGAGGCGATGCGGGGGTCCGGGGTGCCGTTCCTGCCGGGGGTGTCGACGACCTCGGAGGTCGTGGCGCTGCTGGAGCGGGGGGTGACGGAGATGAAGTTCTTCCCGGCGGAGGCCGCGGGCGGTACGGCGTATCTGAAGTCGCTCTCCGGGCCGTTGCCGCAGGCGCGGTTCTGTCCGACGGGAGGGATCGGGGCCGCGAACGCCCCCGAGTACCTTTCCCTGCCCAACGTCGGCTGTGTGGGCGGCACTTGGATGCTGCCCGCGGACGCGATCGCCGCGCGGGACTGGGCGCGGGTCGAGAAGCTGGCCCGGGAGGCTTCCCGGCTAGGGCCGCAGGTGTGACGTGTCGTTGAGGAGCCGCACGCTCGCGTTGCCGTCGGCGTAGTACGCGACCGCCGAGATCGAGGCCGCCGAGAGTTCCATGCGGAACAGGGACTCGGGCGGGGCGCCGAGGGCGAGGCGTACGAACGTCTTGATCGGCGTGACGTGGGTGACCAGCAGGACCGTGCGGCCCGCGTACGCCGCGACGAGCCTGTCCCTCGTCGCCGCGATCCGGGTCGCCGTGGCCGCGAAGCTCTCGCCGCCGCCGGTGGGTTCGGCCTCCGGGTCGGACAGCCAGGTGGTGAGGTCGTCCGGGTAGCGCTCGCGCACCTCGCCGAAGGTGAGGCCCTCCCAGGCGCCGAAGTCGGTCTCGATCAGGCCGTCCTCGACGGTGACCTCGATACCGAGCCGGTCGGCCACGGCGGCGGCGGTCTCCCTCGTACGGGTCAGCGGCGAGGCGAGGATGTGCTGGATCGTGCCCCGCTCGGCCAGGGCTTCGGCGGCCCTCCTGGCCTGTTCCCTGCCGATGTCGGAGAGTGCGGGATCGGTGCCGCCGCTTCCCGAGAACCGCTTCTGGGGGGTCAGGGGTGTCTCCCCGTGCCGCAGGAGCACGAAGACGGCGGGCGCGCCCATGTCGGCCGGGGCCCAACCGGGGCTCGCCACGGCCTTGGCGGCACGTACGTCGGCCTCGTCCTTGGGGGCACGCACGTCAGCCACGGCCTCAGCAGAGGACAGCTTCCGTACCGAACTCGCCGACGCCCCCGAATCCATCGCCTCGTTCGCCAGCCGGTCCGCGTGCTTGTTCTGCTCGCGCGGGATCCACTCGTACGTGACCTGCCCGGGCGGGTAGACCCGCCCCGCTTCCCTCGCCAGCGGCTTCATGTCGGGGTGCTTGATCTTCCAGCGCCCCGACATCTGCTCGACGACGAGCTTGGAGTCCATGCGGACGTGCACGGAGGCGGACGGGTCCAGGTCGTGCGCGGCGCGCAGGCCCGCCAGCAGCCCCCGGTACTCGGCGACGTTGTTGGTGACGACGCCGAGGTACTCGTACGTCTCGACCAGCGTCTCCCCCGTCGCCGCGTCCAGCACCACGGAGCCGTAGCCGGCCGGCCCGGGGTTGCCCCGCGAACCGCCGTCGGCCTCGACGATGAACTCCCGCACGCCCGACGCCCCTTACAGGCCGGACTCGGACGTGCGCACCAGGATGCGGCGGCAGTTCTCGCAGCGCACCACGGTGTCGGGCGCGGCCGCGCGGATCTCGTTGATGTCGGTGATGGCGAGCTCCTGGCGGCAGCCCTGGCAGGTGCGCTGGTACAGCTTGGCCGCGCCGATGCCGCCCTGCTGCTCGCGGAGCTTGTCGTACAGCTTGAGGAGGTCGGCGGGGACGGAACCGGAGATGACCTCGCGCTCCTTGGTCACCGAGGCGATCTCGCCGTCCAGCGCCTCGAGGGCGGCGTCCCGGCGGGCGGTCGCATCCTCGATCTTCGACTGGACGGAGGTGACGCGCCCGGTCAGCTCCGCCACCCGCTCCTGCGCGGACTCCAGACGCTCCATGACCTCCAGGACGACGTCCTCCAGGTCGCCCTGGCGCTTGGCGAGGGAGGTGATCTCGCGCTGGAGGTTCTCCAGGTCCTTGGGGGAGGTCACGGCGCCGGAGTCCAGGCGCTGCTGGTCGCGGGCGGAGCGCTGGCGCACCTGGTCCACGTCCTGCTCGGCCTTGGTCTGCTCGCGGGCGGTGTCGCTCTCCTCGGTCTGGGCGGCAACGAGCAGGTCGCGCAGTTGGGTGGCGTCCTTGGTGAGCGACTCGATCTCGGCGTGCTCGGGCAGCGACCTGCGCTTGTGGGTGAGCTGCTGGAGGCGGACGTCGAGGTCCTGGACGTCGAGGAGTCGGATCTGGTCGGCGGGCGCGGCGTTCAGTTGGGGGCTCCAGGTGAAGGGGAGTGGCTGGTCCAGGGGTCGGTGACCGTCTTGGAGACGTGCACGCGCAGGTTCCAGCCGTGGCGGTCGGAGATCTCGTCGAGCTGGGCGGCGGCCAGCTCGCACCAGGGCCACTCGGTGGCCCAGTGCGCCGCGTCGAGCAGCGCGAGAGGACTGTGGGCACGGGCCTCTGACACCGGGTGGTGGCGCAGGTCCGCGGTGAGGAAGGCGTCGACACCGGCCGCGCGGACCTGGTCGAAGAGGCTGTCGCCGGAGCCGCCGCTGACGGCGACCGTGCGGACGGTGGCCTCGGGGTCGCCCGCCACGCGGATGCCCTGCGCGGTGGCGGGCAGGCGGGCGGCGGCTCGCGCGGCGAGTTCGCGGACCGTGGTCGGGGGGTCGAGCTCACACACGCGCCCCAGGCCCCGGCGTCCGGACGGATCCGTCGGGTCCGGCACCAGCGGCCGTACGACCCGGAGGTCGAGGGCGCCCGCGAGCGCGTCGGAGACGCCCGGGTCGGCGGTGTCCGCGTTGGTGTGGGCCACGTGCAGGGCGATGTCGTTCTTGATCAACGTATGCACGACCCGGCCCTTGAAGTGCGAGGCCGCCACGGTCGTCGTACCGCGCAGGTAGAGGGGGTGGTGGGTGACCAGCAGGTCCGCGCCCAGCTGTACCGCCTCGTCGACGATCTCCTGGACCGGGTCGACGGCGAAGAGGACCCGCGTGACCTCCTGGTCGGGTTCGCCCACGACGGTGCCGACCGCGTCCCAGGACTCGGCCCGCTCGGCGGGCCACAGGTTCTCCAGCGCGGCGATGACTTCAGACAGACGGGGCACGGGGAAAGGCTACCTGCCTGGTCTCTCCCTCTGAACCTGAGCCGCCCACCGCCGTCCCGGTCAGCACAGTCGCCCCGTTTTCCTCAGGCGAATCGTTCCTGTGCCACCCCTTTGTGTGAAGCGGGAGCCGGCCCGTCCCACATCTGGGCGCGCGAAAACTACTTTCGTCACTGGAGGTGACCGGACGATGACGGCCTGTGCCATCGAACCCGCGGCGGCGAACGAGGAGAACGGGGGCGGGGAGACCTCGACGACGGAGGGCGCGATCACCGAGGAAGGGGGGCCGCCGCGGACGGGGCCCGCGATCAGCGAGTACGGCGAGGCCCCGCGGACGGAGTGCGTGATCACCGTCGACGGCTCCTACGCGGCCCGCCTCGCCCGGGACGGCGACTCCTGGTTCCCGGAGCGCTGGACTCTGGACGGTCCCGAGCCCTATGCGGTGCCGCTGCCCGGCAACCAGCCCGAGGAGCCCGGCACCGAGGTGCAGCCGATGGGCGACGGGCGCGTTCTGATCAGGCGGTTCACCGACGGGCGGCACGTCTTCCGGCTGCTCTACCCGACCGGGCCGCAGACGGGCGAACTGCCGCTGGGCGCGGTCGAGTGCCCGGCGGACGGGACGGTTCTGCGACTGCTGCCACCGGCGCCGGGCGGCGAGAAGGCGTACGCCCTCGCCGTGGGCCCGCGCTCCAGTGCCGTGTGGCTGGTGGCGGGCGGTGCCTTCGGGCCGGAGCACCTCGCGGAGATCCCGGGGCGCTGCTCGGGCGGGGTGTGGCTGGACCGGACCGGGCGGATGCTGGCCCTGGACCGGGAGACTGGGGGGCGGACCAAGGCGGTCGTGGTCGATCTGCAGCGGGGCGGGGAGGTGTCGCCGCTGCTGCAGATCACCGACGGCAGCGACGACCGACTGCTGCTGGCCGCCCCGGACAGCGGGCTGCTGCTCATCTCCTCGGACGCGCCCTCGCCGGGGCGCGCACGGCTGGGCTGGGGGGTGCTGGGCAGCACGCTGCCGGTGCGTTTCCCGGAGTGCCTGCGGGTCCCGGACTGCGCGGTGACGCCGTTCGCGATCCAGCCGGGGCAGGTGCTGATGCCGGAGGGCTGCGGGGTGGCGCTGCGCGTCGACGGCCCGATGGGCAGCTGGCTGGGCGTGTGGCGGCCCGCCGCCCGACAGATCCTCCATCTCCGGGCGCCCGAGGGGTGGTTGACGGGTGCCGGGCTGTGGACCGAGAACGGGGAGCTGCTCCTGCCGTACGCCACCGCGGACGCGCCGTGCGGGGTGGCGCGGTGGGCGGCGGCCTCGGGGAACGGGGCCCTCGGCGGGGAGGCGGAGGGGCCGGGGGGAACGGGGGCTACGGGGGCGGGGGATGCGGGCCCGGAGGGTCCGGAAGGCGGCGGCGGTACGGTCGCGCAGTCGCCCGAACCGGACCCTCCGGAGCCCGTCGTGGCACGCCCTGTGCCCTTGCAGCAGGCCCCGTTGGGCAATCTTGTAACGAAGTAGTGCCGGTTGGCCCGGCCGCCTGGATTCGCCCTGTGGTGTGCCGGTTAAACTCCCCCCGCTGTAAGAAAGATCATGTTGACGGGGTGAATTACTTCCATGAGCGACGCCAGCACGAAGCAGTCGACTGCCGACGTCCAGGAGCGCACGGGCCACGGTAAGCACCGGGGTCCGGTCTCGGTCCAGGACAGCGACACGGCCCCGCGTGGCCGTCACCGCAAGTCGGTCGAGCAGACCGAGGCCGCGGCCTGAGCGCAGACGACGACACACGGCCCCGCCCTTACTGCAAGGGGTGGGGCCGTTTCGTCTCTACTCCCTTTTGAGGCCCAGCACTTCGGCCGCAGCGAACGTCTCCCCGGCCGGCCGCCGCGCGTAGTGCGGGGTGAGCAGCGCGTCCAGTTCGTCGTAGGTGAACGTGTCCTGCTTGCTGTCGAACTTGGCCTGTACCCGCGGTCGTTCGACGATGGCGACCATCCCTCCGTGTAAGACCATCAGCTGGCCGTTGACGCGCTCGGCGGCCGGTGAGGCCAAGTAGCCGACGAGCGGAGCGACATGCTCGGGGGCGAGGGGGTCGAGTCCCGACTCGGGCTGCTCGAACCCCGCTCCCGAGAAGACGTCCTCGGTCATCCGGGTGCGGGCGCGCGGGCAGATGGCGTTCGCGGTGACGCCGTACTTGGCGAGCGCGAGGGCCGTGGAGGTGGTGAGTCCGACGATCCCGCCCTTGGCGGCCGCGTAGTTGGGCTGTCCGGCGGACCCGGCGAGGAACGCCTCCGAGGAGGTGTTCACGATACGGCCGTACACCGGCCCGCCCGCCGCCTTGGCTCGCTCGCGCCAGTGCGCGGCCGCGAACCGGGTGGTGTTGAAGTGGCCCTTGAGGTGGACCCGGATCACGGCGTCCCACTCGCCCTCGGTCATGGAGAAGACCATGCGGTCGCGCAGGATGCCCGCGTTGTTGACGAGGATGTCGAGCTTGCCGTACTCGGCGATCGCCAACCCGACCAGTTCTCCCGCCTGTCGGTGGTCCCCCACGTCCCCGATGTGGGCGACGGCCTGTCCGCCCTCGGCCCGGATCTCCTCGGCGACCTGTTCGGCGGGGCCCGCGTCGGCCTCGCCGGAGCCGTCCCGGCCGGGCTGCCCGTAGTCGTTGACGACCACGGCGGCGCCGAGCCGGGCCAGCTCCAGTGCCTCGGCCCGGCCCAGTCCCCGGCCGGCGCCGGTGACGATCGCCGCGAGCCCCTCGAGTGGCTGTGGCACGGTCATTGCGGCCCCTCAGATCTCGATGCAGGTGCGGAGTGAGGCCCCGGTGCGCATCTGGTCGAGCGCCTCGTTGATCTCGCTCAGCGGCACCCGGTGGGTGATCAGGCCGTCCAGGTCGACGCGGCCGGCCCGCCACAGGGCGATGGTCCGCTCGTAGGAGCGCAGGACGTCCCCGCCGCCGTACATGGAGGGCAGGATGCGCTTCTCGTCGAAGAACAGCTCGAACATGTTGAGCTGGAGGAAGTCGTCCATGGCGCCCGCGCCGACGACCACGAGGGTGCCGCCGCGCCGGGTGTTCTCGTAGGCCGTGCGGGCGGTCGCCGACCTGCCGACGACCTCGAAGACGTAGTCGAAGCCCTCGCCGGCGGTGACCTGCTGCTTGGCGTCGGCGAGTTCGTCCGGGGAGACGGCCCGGGTGGCGCCGAACTTCAGCGCGGCCTCGCGGCGCGAGGCGACCGGGTCGACGGCGACGATCTCGGCGGCGCCCTTCAGCCGCGCGCCCTGGATGGCGGAGATGCCGACCCCGCCGCAGCCGATGACGGCGACCGACGAACCGGCCTCCACGTCCGCCGTGTTGAGCGCGGCACCGAGTCCGGTGGTGACCCCGCAGCCGATCAGTGCCGCGATGTCGAAGGGCACGTCGTCGGGTATCGGCACCGCGCAGCCCGCGTCGACGACGACCTCCTCGGCGAAGGTGCCGGTGCCCGCGAAGCCGAAGACATCACCGCCGGGGCGCCGGAAGTTGGGGGTGCCCGCGTTCATGAACCCGGCCAGGCACAGCTCGGTCTGGCCGCGCTTGCACGCGGGACAGGCTCCGCAGGCGGGCAGCCAGCAGACGACGACCCGGTCGCCCACCTTCAAGTGGCTGACGCCCTCCCCGACTTCGAGGACCTCGCCCGCTCCCTCGTGCCCGGGGACGAAGGGCGCCGGCTGCGGCAGGACCCCGCCCATCGCGGACAGGTCCGAGTGGCACAACCCCGTGGCCCGCACCCGGATCCTGACCCTGCCGGGCCCGAAGCCCACCGCCTCGACGTCGTCGTGGACTTCGAGCTTTTCCTGGCCGATCTCGTGCAGTACGGCTGCGCGCATGGTGCGGCTCCCCTCGTACGGCGTTCTGGGTTCAGGAGTGTTCGACGACGGTGTCGGCGAGGACGGGCGCGTCGTCGCGTTCCACGGCACTGACGGCGACCCTGGTGGACTCCGGCCTGTGCCACATACGGATCCGCAGGGTCTCCCCCGGGTACACGACTCCGGCGAACCGGGTGCCGTACGACCGCACCCGGGTCACGTCCCCGCCGAGCAGCGTGTCGACGACCGCCTTGAGCGTCATGCCGTAGGTGCACAGCCCGTGCAGGATGGGCCGTTCGAACCCGGCGACCTTGGCGAACTCCGGGTCGGCGTGCAGCGGGTTCCAGTCGCCGGAGAGGCGGTAGAGGAGGGCCTGGTCCTCGCGGATGGGCCGCTCCACGGTCCGGTCGGGTTCACCGGTGGGGGGTTCGAGGCGGGCGGAGGGGCCCCGGTCGCCACCCCAGCCGCCCTCTCCCCGTACGAAGATCTGGGCGTCGTTGGTCCACAACGGGCCCTCAGGGTCCGCGACTTCGGTGCGCATGACCAGGACGGCCGCCTTGCCCTTGTCGTACACGGCGGCGATGCGGTGGGTGGCGGTCGCGGTGCCCTGGGCGGGGAGGGGGCGGTGGTTGACCAGTGACTGGCCGCCGTGCAGGACCTTGGCGAGATCGACGTCGACGCCGGGCATGGACAAGCCGCTGATCACTCCCGGCGATCCCGAGCCCGCCACCGTGGCGAAGCTCGGCAGGACGTGCAACCGGGACTCGAGGGTGTAGCGCAGTTCGTCGGGGTCGGTGGCGGGAACGCCCGCTCCGATGCCGAGGTGGTAGAGCTGGACGTCCTTGGAGTTCCAGGAGATCTCGCCGGTCCGGGGTTCGGCGGCGAGGGCCTTGGCTGCGTCGATGGGCATACGGCTCCTGACAGGGGCTCGGTCAAGACCTCGGTACGGCCGTCCGCACCGTCGGCCGCACCGAGGTCGTCGCGGGCCGATCTAGAACGCGTTCCAGTCCGGCGACCTCTGTATAGCCGAGCGCACCGCAGTTGTGAAGGCTCCTGACGGCGTGTCAGGTGAGTCGTCAGGAGCGGTCTCGCCCGGGTTCCGGCACCGTGACATTTGTACTGCCCAAGTCCGTACACGCACATCTGCCGGGCGGGGTCCGCGAGACGTAGCGTCGCCGGTATGACAACAGGGGACAAGCTCTCGTGCCGCGTGGACGAGATCCGCGAGGGGGTCCGCGAGGCGCGGAAGCACCAGCGGTACTACAAGGCGAACAAGAAGCGCCTCAACGCCGAGTACAAGGCCGCGGAGAAGGCCGGGGAGGTCCACACGAAGGCGGGCCTGGGCAGCGGGTTCGGTCTGCTGCCGTGGCTGCTGTTGGGGATGGGCGCCTTCTCCGACCTCTTCCAGGGCGAGGCCTCCAACCCGTGGATCGGCGGCCTGGGGCTGCTCACGTTCAACTCGCTCTACATCTACGTCGCCTTCCGCGCCTTCCACAAGCAGACCCGGGACGCGGTCTCCACTCGGGTGGCCCTGGTGCTGATGGGACTGGTCACCTGCGGTCTGGCGATGGGATACGGCGGCAACTGGCTGCTGTTCTTCCCCTTGTTCGGGCTCGCGACGGGCGCGGTCGTGCGGCTGCCTCACCTGCGGTGGGTGGGCGCGGTGGTGACCGTGGTCGCCGGCGCGGCCTCCGTCTTCCGCGACGGCTGGGGCGGACTCGACACCGCGTACGCCACCTGGATCTCCACGATGGTCACGGCCGCGATCATGTCCCTCTCGGAGGCGGTACGGCAGCTGCGGGAGGCCCGCGAGGAACTGGCCCGGCGTGCGGTCGAGGAGGAGCGGATGCGGTTCTCCCGCGATCTGCACGACCTGCTCGGGCACACGCTGTCGGTGATCGTGGTGAAGTCGGAAGCGGCCCGGCGCCTCGCCCCCCGCGATCTGGACGCGGCGCTCGTCCAGGTCTCCGACATCGAGTCGGTGGGCCGCCAGGCACTCACCGAGATCCGCGAGGCGGTGACCGGCTACCGCGAGGGCAGCCTCAGCACGGACCTCGACCGGGCCGCCTCGGCCCTGCGCGCCGCGGGCATCGAGCCGGTCGTCCACCGTTCCGGCCACCCGCTCGCCGCCCAGACCGAGGCCCTGCTGGGCTGGGTGGTCCGCGAGGCGGTCACCAACGCGGTGCGGCACAGCGGGGCGGAGCGCTGCGAGATCTCCGTGCAGGGCTCGGCGGAACGGGTACGGCTGCGGATCTGGGACGACGGCCGGGGGACGGCGGCGGGCACGGCGCCGACCCTGGGTGAGTGCGGGGGTGAGAACGCCGGCACGGTGTCCATCCCGGTCGTCGGCGGCACCGGTCTCAAGGGGCTCGCCGAGCGGCTGGCCGCGGCCGGCGGGTCGTTGGAGGCAGGTCCGGGGCCACGGGGTGGATTCGTGGTGCGGGCCGAGCTGCCGGTCGAGTCGGTGGCGCCGAAGCCGTCCGGGGAGCCGACGGGGGCGGTGCGCGCGGCCCGGATCGGCGAGGTGGCGGGGTGACGCCGTACAGGTCCGTCCCCTCTTCGGTTCTCAAGGATGCGGCGGAGGCCGCGGCGCGGGAGCAGGAGACGAGCGGCGCGGCGGGCGGCTCGGGCAGCGGCCCGTTGGCAATGAGGACGGTGAGCCGCGCGCTCCGGCGCAACGACGTCGCACCCCCACCGCTCCCCCCGACGCGCCCTACTCTTGGGCCGTGAACGAGATGCCCCGGGAGCACCGGGCCGCCAAGTCCATCCGTGTGCTGCTCGCCGAGGACCAGGGCATGATGCGCGGGGCGCTCGCGCTGCTGCTCGGGATGGAGCCGGACATCGAGGTCGTGGCCCAGGTCGCGGCCGGGGACGCGATCGTGGACGCGGCGCTCGTCCACCGCCCCGACGTGGCGCTGCTCGACATCGAGCTGCCGGGCATGAGCGGTCTGGACGCCGCCGCCGAACTGCGCGACCAGGCGCCGGACTGCCGGGTGCTGATCCTGACCACCTTCGGACGACCCGGTTACCTCCGCCGGGCCATGGAGGCGGGTGCCGCCGGTTTCCTCGTCAAGGACGGTCCCGTGGAGGAGCTGGCGGTCTCGATCCGCCGGGTGCTGACCGGCGAGACCGTGATCGACCCCACCCTCGCCGCGGCCGCCCTGAGCGCCGGCCCGAACCCCCTCACCGCCCGCGAGTGCGATGTCCTCAAGGCGTCCACGGACGGCGCGACGGTCGCCGACATCGCCGGCAGGCTCCACCTCTCCGAGTCCACCGTCCGCAACTACCTCTCCTCCGCCATCGGCAAGACGGGCACCCGCAACCGGATGGAGGCGGTACGGGCGGCCCGGCAGCAGGGGTGGCTTTGAATTAACGCACCCCGATCCCACAGACACCACCCCGACCAGCGATCACCGGCACACGCGTTGGCATCGCCTCGGCGATGTCGACAGCGGTGCGGGCGCTCCGCGCCCTGAACCTGATACGGCTCCCTACCCGATCACCTCCGCCGTCTTGTAGTCGGCGCCCTTCGGTGCCAGGCACACGAACCAGTTGTAGGGGGAGCCCGCCGCCGACCGGATCGCCGGGACGTCGGTGCCGGTCGCGGAGCCGGCCTTCTCCACCACCGTCGCCGTCTCGTTCGTCCAGGTGCAGTTGACGCGTTGGGCGGTCTTGGCGACGTAGCCGATGACGAGCCGTACGTCCGCCTTGGCGTCGGGCTGGAGCGGGAGCGAGCCGGAGATGAGGTCGGTGCCGGTCATGGTGTCCGACTCGGGGACCGTGTTCTCCATGACCTTCGTGGTCCTGTCGCCGTAGGCACGGTGGACGAAGTAGGTGACCTTGCCGATGAGGTCGGAGGCCTTGTGGGCGTCCGGCGGGGTCTCACCGCGCGAGGCCATGGCGGCGCGCTGGGCCTCTGCCTGCTTCTCGTCCCGCGGGGCCGACCACACGTCGATCAGGACCCGCCACTCGGTGCCCTGGTCGGTGCCGGTCGCCAGCGTGGTGCGCAGGGCCTTGGAGGGGTCGGCGGCGGCCGGGACGGACGGCCGGGTCGCCACCTGCCCGCCGTCCCCGCCCGGCAGCCCCGCCACCGCGAGCGTCGCGGAGGAGCCCGCGAGCACCAGTGCCGTGGCCGCGGCCACCGCCCAGCGGCGGGCCCGGCGCCTGCGGCCACCGCGGAGCACGGCCTGGTAGGGGGCTATGCCGATCTCGACCTCGTCGGCGGCGTCGGCCAGCAGGAGGGCGATGTCGCTGTCGTTCATGTGGTGGCTCTTCTCCCGGTCCGCGCTCATCACTTCCGCCCTCCCTGGGTCACCATGTCGGCCAGTCCGGGTATGGCGCGAAGTTTCGCGATCCCCTTGGCCGCGTTGCTCTTCACCGAGCCGACCGAGCAGCCCATCGCCTCGGCCGTCTGGGTCTCGGTCAGGTCCTCCCAGTACCGCAGGACCACCGCCTCCCGCTGCCGTGGCGGCAGTTGGGCCAGCGCCGTCAGCAGGGCCCCGCGGTCGTCGGCCTGGGCCATGCGGTCACCGGTGTCGGCGATCTCGCGCACCAGGCCCGAGTCGTCCCCCCGCGCCAGGAACTCCTTGAGCCTCCTGCGGTGCCTGCGCGCGTGCGCGTTGATCATCACGCGCCGTACATACGCCTCCGGATCGTCCGCCGAGCCGACCCTGCGCCAGGCCACATAGGCCTGTTCGAGCGTCGTCTGGACCAGGTCCTCCGCGGCGTGCTGCTCCCCCGTGAGGAGAAATGCCGTCCGCATCAGCCGCGGCCAGCGGCCGATGACAAAGCTCTGGAACTCCTCGTCCCGAGCCTGTTTCCGATCCCCCATGGGCACCTCCTAGATGTCTGAAGGAGTCCATGAGCGGCCCGGACCGTTGCCTCACCCGGCAGGAATTCTTCTAGGCAGCCACACCACCATCAGCGCCAGCCCGCAGAGCAGCACCCCCGCCCCCACCCGGAAGGCCAGCGCGTACCCCTCCGTCAGCGCCTCCGGCGAGCCCGCACCCCCCGTCCGGGCCGCCGCGAGTGTCGACAGGACCGCGAGCCCCAGCGAACCGCCCATCGTGCGCGAGGTGTTGACCAGCCCCGACACCAGCCCGGCCTCTCCCGGTGCCGCCCCCGACGTGGCCAGCGAGGCGAGCGGGGTCGAGGCGAGACCCGCGCCCAGCATCATCAGGATCCCGGGTCCCATGATCGAGGTGAGGTAGCCGCCGTCCGCGGTCATCGTCGACTGCCAGCCGTAGCCGGTCAGCGCGACGAGCGTCCCCAGAGCCGCCACCCGGCGCGCCCCGAGCCGGTGCATGAGGCGGGGCGCGAGCTTGGATCCGAGCACGATCGCCAGGGAGCTCGGCAGCATGGAGAGCCCGGCTTCGAGCGGGGAGTATCCGAGGACGTTCTGAGCGTAGAGCGTGATGAAGTACCACGTGCAGAACAGGCTGCCTTCGGCACTGGGAGCCGCTCAGGAACTCCCCCAGAGGGGGCACCCCCAGCGTTCGCCGACGCCACCGCGCGCACCCTGAGCAGGCCGAGCGGCATCAGCGGGGCCGTCGTACGCGACTCGACGACGAGGAAGCCCGCCACCAGCGCGAGCCCGACGGCCAGCGGGACCAGGGTGGCGGCCGCCGTCCACCCCTCGGCCTCGGTCTGCGAGATGCCGTAGGCCAGCACCGCCAGTCCGCCGGTCACCAGCAGCGCTCCCGGCAGGTCGAGGCGCCGTCCGTCCCCGCTACGGCTCTCGGTCAGCCAGAGCAGGGAGCCCAGCAGGACCACCGCGCCGACCGGCACGTTGATCAGCAGCACCCAGCGCCAGGACAGGGTGTCGACGAGGAGTCCGCCGACGAAGCCCCCGGCCGCGCCGCCGCCTGCTCCGACGGCCGTCCAGGTGGCGATGGCCCGGGCCCGCGCGGGCCCCTCCGGGACGGCGGAGGTGACGATCGTCAGGGTCGCGGGGGCCAGCACCGCGGCGCCGAGGCCCTGCAAGGTCCGGGCAAGCAGCAGTTCCCCGCCCTGCTGGGCCAGGCCGCCGGCCAGCGAGGCGACCGTGAACAGGCCGAGGCCGACCAGGAACATCCGCTTGCGGCCGTAGAGGTCACCGGCCCGGCCGCCGAGGAGCATGAACCCGGCGAAGGCGATGGAGTACGCGTTGACGACCCACTGGAGTCCGGATGCGCTCATGCCCAGGTCGGCGCGCATGGACGGCAGCGCCACGTTGACGACGGACACGTCGAGGACGACCAGGAACTGGCCCGCGCACGCCAGTGCCACCACCAGCCAGGCGGGCGGAGCCGACCGGGTGCGGCGGGATCTGCGGGCGACTTCGGCGGCTTCCAGCATGGCCGCCATGGTCTCAACCCGGCTCCGCTTTCCCAAGAGAATATAAAGAAATCGTTAGTATGCCGAAGCATCGGAATAGTTGCCCATGCATACGTAGTTCAAGCCACACGTAAGCCGATCTTCCAGGCCCGGAGGCCTTCCTCACATGACGCACACGCCGACCGACCAGCCCACCCGGAGAGCGTCCGGCGCTGTCGTCCCGGTGCTCGCCTTCGCGGGCATCGTGGTCGCGGTGATGCAGACCCTGCTCGTCCCGGTCATCAAGGACCTGCCGCAGCTGCTGGACACCGAGCCCAGCAACGCCACCTGGGTCCTGACATCCACCCTGCTCTCGGGCGCCGTCGCCACCCCGATCATGGGCCGCCTCGGCGACCTGTACGGCAAGCGCCGGCTGCTCATCCTCAGCCTCGCCGTGATGGTCGTGGGCGCCCTGGTCAGCGCCCTCACCAGCGACCTGCTCACGATGATCGCCGGGCGCACCCTCCAGGGCTTCGCCATGGGCGCGATCCCCCTCGGCATCGGCCTGATGCGCGACATGCTGCCGCGCGAGAAGCTCGGCTCGGCCATGGCCCTGATGAGCTCCTCGATCGGCGTCGGCGGCGGCCTCGCACTGCCGCTCGCGGCCCTGATCGCGCAGCACGCCGACTGGCACGCCCTCTTCTACGGTGCCGCGGGCCTCGGCGCCCTCGCGATCGTCCTCACCCTCCTCGTCGTGCCGGAGTCCCCGGCGCGCGCCGAAGGCACCTTCGACGTCCTGGGGGCGATCGGCCTCTCCACCGGTCTCGTCCTCTTCCTGCTGCCGATCACCAAGGGCAGCGACTGGGGCTGGACCTCGGGCACCACGCTCGGCCTCTTCGCCGCCGCCGCGGTCGTGCTCGTCCTGTGGGGCGTCATGGAGCTGCGACTGAAGGCCCCGCTGGTCGACCTGCGCACCACGGCCCGCCCGGCCGTCCTCTTCACCAACCTGGCGTCGATCATGGTCGGTGTCTCCTTCTACGTCGTCTCGCTGGTCCTTCCCCAGCTCCTCCAGCTCCCCAAGGCGACCGGCTACGGCCTGGGCCAGTCGATGGTCACCGCGGGCCTGCTGGTCGCTCCGCTGGGTCTGACGATGATGCTCACGGCGCCGGTCTACGCCCGGCTGTCGGCGAAGTACGGCCCCAAGGTCACCCTCATCCTCGGCATGCTGATCATCGCGATCGGCTACGGCGCGGGCCTCGGCCTCATGAGCGCGGCCTGGCAGAGCCTCGTGATCGCGGTGGTCCTCGGCGCCGGCATCGGGCTCGCCTACTCCTCGCTGCCCGCCCTGATCGTCGGCGCGGTGCCGGCGTCGGAGACGGGTGCGGCGAACGGGCTCAACACCCTGATGCGCTCCATCGGTACGTCCGTGTCGAGCGCCGTGATCGGGATGGTGCTGGCGAACACGGCGAACAACGTCGGCGGCGTCGCGGTGCCGACCATGCACGGCTTCCGGGTGTCCTTCCTCATCGCGACCGGTGCGGTGGCCGTCGGCCTCCTGATGGCACTGTTCCTGCCGAAGCCGAACAAGGCGCCGCAGCTCCGGGCCACCAGTGAGGAGGAGGCGGCCATCGAGCGCGCCGAGGAGGTGCTGCGGGGCTTCCGTGGCCGTGTCCTGGACGCCTCCGGCACTCCCGTCGCCCGCGCCAAGGTCACGCTGATCGACCGCCGGGGCCGGCAGGCGGGCGCCACGCTCTCCGCCGACGACGGCTCGTACGTCCTTGCCGTCCCCACCCAGGGCGCCTACGTCCTCGCCGCCCGCGCCACCGGCCACGGCCCCCTGGCCTCCTCGGCCACCCACACGGGCGACGACCGCCCTGTCGACCTGGACCTGGCCCTGCCGGGCGAGACGGTCACGGCCTGACCGAAAAGTCGCCTGACCGCGCCCTCGCCCCGCACCCGGGGCGGGGGCGCGTCGCGTCGGGGGCGCCTGGAAGGCCGTAGGACCGACGGGGCCCACTGCGTGCCCGCCCGAAGCGTGCTCGCGCCCGTCGAACCCGCACCCACCCGCGGCACCGTCGGAAACGGCCGCGAGGCCGGGGTTCGGTCCGGCCCGCCCGACGACCAAGGCGGGCGTCCTCCTGACGACGCCCCCTGCCACCTGCCGCCCCGCCTTCGCCGTACGTTCCTCACCCCCTGTCCCCCCTCGGGCGGAGGGTGCGGCAGCATGGGGTCCGGAGGGGCGTACGGCGGCATGGCGGTCGTACGGCGTCTGCCCACACGTACGACCGAGAGGAACCCCATGGCCGCGGCCGCACCCAAGCCCGAGATCCTGGCCGCCTTCGGGGCCGCGAAAGGGTTCATGCCGGTCGGCGAGGGACTGGCCCTCTACGCGGCCGCCCTGGACGCGGGACGGCTCGGGCTGCCGCTTCTGGAAGTCGGAACGTACTGCGGCCGTTCCGCGATCCTGCTCGGTGCCGCGGCCCGGGAGGCCGGGGTCACCGCACTGACCGTCGACCATCACCGCGGCAGCGAGGAGCAGCAGCCGGGGTGGGAGTACCACGATCCGGAGACCGTCGATCCCGAGCTCGGGGTGATGGACACGCTGCCGACCTTCCGCAGGACCCTCCACCGGGCCGGGCTGGAGGAGCACGTGGTCGCCCTGGTCGGCCGTTCTCCGCAGATCGCGAAGATCTGGGGCACCCCTCTCGGCCTGGTCTTCGTCGACGGTGGTCACACCGACGAGCACGCGAACGCCGACTACGAGGGCTGGGCCCCGCACGTGGCCGAGGGCGGGCTGCTCGTCATCCATGACGTGTTCCCGGAGCCGGAGGACGAGTTCACCGGTCAGGCGCCGTACCGCGTGTACCTCCGGGCCCTTGCTTCCGGCGCCTTCACGGAGGTCTCGGCAACCGACTCGCTGCGGGTGTTGCGGCGGACGCGGGCGGGGATCTGAGGGCGGGGCTAGAGTCGCAGTCGTGTCGTACGCAGGCCCTGAATTCGAGACCCCCCAGCCCCGCCGCCCCCGGCGTCGGCCGCTGGCCCTCTCCCTCGCCGTGCTCGTGCCGGGCGCGCTGCTCGGGTGGCTGGTGTACGAGGGGGTGAGCGGGGCGGCCGACGGCAACGGGACGGCGGCCGCGGCGAGTCCGCGGGCGAGCGCTCCGCCGACCGCCTCCTCCACCACCGCCGACGACAAGGCACCGTCCGCCTCACTCAGGGGCAAGGTCGTCGTCATCGACCCGGGGCACAACCTCACCAACTTCCGGCACCCGGCCGAGATCAACCGCAAGGTGGACATCGGCACCAACCGCAAGGAGTGCGACACGACGGGGACGTCGACCAACTCCGGTTACGCGGAGGCCAAGTTCACCCTCGACGTCGCCCACCGGCTGCGCACCCTGCTGGAGCGGCAGGGCGCGACGGTGAAACTGACGCAGGACGGCGGCCGGCCGTTCGGCCCCTGTGTGGACGAGCGGGCCAGGATCGGCAACAAGGCGAAGGCCGACGCGGTGGTGTCGATCCACGCGGACGGCGCGGGCGCCGGGCAGCGCGGCTACCACGTGATCCTTCCGGGCCGCGTCCACAAGGGCATCGCCGACACCCGCCGGATCGCCGCCCCCTCCGCCGAACTCGGGAAACTGATCGCGACCGACTTCGGCCACGCGACGCACACCAGACCCTCCAACTACATCGGCCACGGCACCGGTCTCGACACCCGCACCGACCTGGGCGGCCTCAACCTGTCAAAGGTTCCCAAGGTGTTCATCGAATGCGGCAACATGCGCGACAGCAAGGACGCGGCGCTGCTCACCAGCAAGGCGTGGCGGCAGAAGGCGGCGCAAGGGATCTCTGAGGGAATCGTGAGATTCCTGCGCGGGTGACGATCAGGGCGCTGAACCCGTCGTACGCTCCGCCCGGGCGGGCGATAGGGTCTACCGACGATGAGACGACCTACAAAGGACTTGACGTGAATATCCGCTCCCTCACTCGAGGCGACGGCGTGGTGATCGGTGCAGCGGTGTTGCTGTTCATCGCGTCGTTCCTGGATCTGTACTCGGTCGACGGAGCCCCCGACGACGCCGATCTCCCCAGCGCCTGGGCGAGCGGTCCGGTCGTGATGGGGGTGGTCCTCGCGGGCATCATCGGCGCCGCTCTCGTCGTCCTGTCGCGCGGTCTGTCGCAGCTCCCCAAGGTGGCGGGCCTCGACCTCGGCCAGGTCGGCGCCGCGTTCACGGTCTTCGCCGCCTGGAGCGCGCTCGGGAACGTCTTCGACCCGCTCAGCGCCGCGGACTACGGCTCCAGTTCGGACACCGTCAGCGCCGGCATCGGACTGATCCTCGCTCTCGTCGCCACCTTGGTCATGGCCGCGGCCGCCATCGCCACTCCCCTCGTCCCCGCCCTGCAGGCCGGCCTCGTCCCGGCCCCGAAGCCGGTCCAGCCGCAGCCCTACGGCGCTCAGCCCCCCGGTGGTTACGGCTACCCGGGCGCCCAGCAGCAGGGGCAGCCGGGCCAGCAGGGGCAGCAGCCGTACGGCGGTCAGCCGCAGCCGGGGCAGCCCTTCGGTGCGCAGCCCCAGCCCCAGGCGCAGGCCCCGCAGCCGCCGGCCGCGGAGTTCTCGCCGTTCTGGTTCGCCGTGCCGGTGCCGCGTCCGCTGTTCGCGGAGGACGGTTCGCCGACGCCGATCGCCGAACTCGCCCCGGGTACCTGGTACCTGGCGGTCGAGCAGCGCGGTCCGAGTCTGGTCGCGCAGACGCAGGACGGCCGCCGCGGTGTGCTGCAGGACACGAGCGGTATCCAGCGCGGCTGAGCCCTTCGAGGTCGTACGACGGCCCCTCGCCCCTTCCGGGCGGGGGGCCGTTGCCGTACATTCGCGAGCGATCGCGAAGAGCTGACGAATCGTCAGGAGGCGTCGTGCGACTCGGCCTTACGCTCGGCTACTGGGGCCGCGGCCCCTCCCCCGACCAGGTGCCGCTGGCCCAGGAGGCGGAGCGGCTCGGCTATCACTCGGTGTGGACGGCCGAGTCGTGGGGGTCGGACGTGTTCACGCCGCTCACCTGGATCGCGGCGCGGACCTCAACGATCAGGCTGGGTACGGCGGTTGCACAGATGGCCGCACGGTCGCCGACCACCACCGCCATGCACGCCCTCACCCTGGACCATCTCTCCGGCGGGCGGGTCATGCTCGGCCTCGGACTGTCCGGGCCACAGGTCGTCGAGGGCTGGTACGGCCGTCCGTTCCCCAAGTCGCCGCTGACCGCGACCCGGGAGTACGTCGACGTCGTACGGCAGGTGCTGAGGCGTCAGGCGCCGGTCGAGGTGGACGGGCGTTTCCACTCCCACCCCTACCGGGGCGAGGACGGCACCGGGCTCGGCAAGGCGCTCAAGCCGATCACCCATCCCCTGCGCGCCGATCTGCCGATCCTCCTCGGTGCCGAGGGGCCGAAGAACATCGCCCAGACCACCCGGATCGCGGACGGCTGGCTGCCGTTGTACTGGTCGCCGAACCGGCCCGAGGTCTACGAAGCCTCGCTCACCGAAGCCCCGGAGGGGTTCCTCGTCGCCCCCATGGCCCAGGTGCGGGTCTGCGACGACGTGGCCGAAGGGCTGCTGCCCGTCAAGACGATGCTCGGCTTCTACATCGGCGGAATGGGCCACGCGGCCCGCAACTTCCACGCCGACCTGATGGCCCGCATGGGGTACGAGGAGCAGGCGCGCAGGATCCAGCGGCTCTTCCTCGAGGGCCGCCGCGAGGAGGCGGTGCTCGCGGTGCCGGACGCGTTCGCCGACGAGATCTCCCTGGTCGGCCCCCGCGAACGCATCGCCGAGCGGCTGGAGTCGTGGCGCAAGGGGCCGGTGACGGACCTGCTGGCGCTGGCCCCGGACCGGGAGTCGCTGCGCGTGCTGGCCGAACTCAACGTGTGACGCCGGGTTTCGTCAAGGAATTCGGGGCCATTCGAACACCATGTCCACTGTATCTCGCCGCGGTTCCAATTCCGCCGGGACGGTCATAGCGGTCGTCGCCGACATCATGGCCTTCATCCTGGGCCTGTGGATCCTGATGTACCTGCTGGACGCCAACCGTGCGAACGACTTCGTGCAGTTCATCCACGACGCCGCTCGCTGGCTCGCCGGCTGGTCCTACAACCTCTTCACCTTCGACGAGGCCTGGGCCCGAGTGGTCGCGGGCTACGGCTTGGCAGCCGTCGTGTACCTGTTCGTGGGCCACGCGATCGCCAACCGGGCACATCGCCACTGAGACGTGCCCCGTAGGGGCAGCGGGGAACTGCGCGACAGCGACTGACACCACGCACTCGCTGTCGCGCAGAACCCCCGGGCGCTCAGGCGCAGCAGTCCGGGTCCAGCCCGACCGGCATCCGGTCCCCGCCGAAAACGGCACACGTGGCCTCGTGGCCGCCCAGCGCGGCGACGGCCAGCAGTAGCGACCCCGCCGTCCACGTGGTCAGTTCCCGAGGCCACACCGCCCCGTCCTCGAACACGTACCCGGTCCAGTACAACCCGCTCTCCGCGTCCCGCAGATGCTGGATCGACTGCAGGATCTCCAGAGCCCGGTCGGACTCGCCCATCACCCACAGGGCCAGGGCCAGTTCGGCCGACTCCCCGCCCGTCACCCACGGGTTGGGGACGACACAGCGCACCCCGAGACCGGGTACGACGAACCGCTCCCAGCCCTCCTCGACACGGGACTTGGCCTCCGCACCGGTCAACGCCCCGCCCAGGACCGGGTAGTACCAGTCCATGGAGTAGCGGTCCTTGTCGAGGAAGCGTTCGGGGTGTCGGCGGATCGCGTGCCGTAGCGCACCGACCGCCAACTCCCAGTCCGGCTGCGCCTCTTCGCGCTGTTCGGCGATCGCGAGCGCGCATCGCAGCGCGTGGTGGATCGAGGAGGACCCGGTGAGCAGCCCGTCGGTGACGGGCCTGCCGTCGTCCTCCCGCTTCCAGCCGATCTGCCCGCCCGGCTGCTGGAGTTCGAGGACGAACTCCATCGCGGCGTACACCGTCGGCCACATCCGGTCGAGGAACGTGTCGTCGCCGGTGGACAGGTAGTGGTGCCACACTCCCACGGCTATGTAGGCCACGAAGTTGGTCTCGCGCCCGCGGTCGGTGACCTCGGTGAAGTCCCCGTCCTGGTAGGCGGCGTACCAGGAACCGTCCTCGTTCTGGTGCCGTGCGAGCCATTCGTAGGCCCGCTCGGCCGCCTCGTGCTCGCCCGCTGCGTCCAGCGCCATGGCGGCCTCGGTGTGGTCCCACGGGTCGAGGTGGTGCCCGCGGAACCACGGGATGGCCCCGTCCTCGCGCTGCGCGGCCAGGATTCCGGCGACGGTCGCGGCGGCCTGCTCGGCGGTGAGGACCCCGGGCAGGACGAGGTGTTCTGTCCGGGGAGTGGTCACGAGGTGGCCACCCGCGGCAGGTGCGGCTTGGTCGCGTAGGCCACGAAGCTCTTGCCGATCAGCGGGTTGAGCGCCTGTTCGGCGACCCGGGTGGCCAGCGGTTTCTTCATGATGTCCCAGACCAGCAGCTTGTGGTACGCCTGCACCGGCAGCGCCTTGTCGTTGTCGACGCCGAACGCGCACTTCAGCCACCAGTACGGGGAGTGCAGGGCGTGCGCGTGGTGGGTGCCGTACGGCTTGAGACCGGCCTCGCGGATCTTCGTGAGCAGTTCGTCCGCCTTGTAGATGCGGATGTGGCCGCCCTCGACCTCGTGGTAGGCATCGGACAGGGCCCAGCAGACCTTCTCGGGGCCGTAGCGCGGGACGGTGATCGCGATCCGGCCGCCCGGCTTCAACACCCGGACCATCTCGGCGAGTACGCCCTTGTCGTCGGGGATGTGCTCCATCACCTCGGAGATGATCACGACGTCGAAGGACTCGTCGGGGAAGGGGAGGGCCAGGGCATCGCCCTCCATGGCCGTGGCGGTGGCGCCCTCGGGGGCCTCCCCGGCCTCCTTCATCGCCGCGAACCACTTGGCGACCTCGCGGATTTCGTCGGCGTTCTGGTCCAGGGCCACGACCTGCGCGCCGCGCCGGTAGCACTCGAACGCGTGCCGGCCGGCCCCGCAGCCGAGGTCCAGGACGCGGTCGCCCGGCGCGAGCGGGAACCTGGAGAAGTCGACGGTCAGCACGTGGCCCTGCTTTCGGGATAGACACCGGTGTCACTGGAGGAGGCTGCGGGGGCAGCGGCGGTCTTCGGGGCGGCGGATACGGCGCTGTCCGAGGGCGGCGCGGGAGTGTCGGTGGCGCCCACAGCACCGCCCTCCCCCGACACGGCGTCCCGTCCCCGACTCCTGGAGTCCCCGGCCCGGCCAGGACCCGGGCCGGCGTCATCCGAAGACGCGGAGGGGGCTACGTCCGTGTCGGCCGGGTCTGCCGTGGAGCGGGCGGGGGCTGCCGCCGTACGGGACTCGCCCGCCGCCCCCCGCGCACGTTCCGCCGCGGAGCGGGCCGGCGCCGCCGCCGCGCCGGCCGGGTCTGCCGTGGAGCCGGCGGAGGCTGCCACCGTACGGGACTCGCCCGCCGCCCCCCGCGCAGGTTCCGCCGCGGAGCGGGCCGGGGCTGCGGCCGTGCCGGCCGGGGCTGCCGTGGAGCGGGCCGGGACCTCCGCGCCGGCCACGTCTGCCGCCGTACCGACCGGAGTTGCCGCCGAAGGGGCCGGAGCCACCGCCGTTCCGGCCGCGGCTGCCGTGCCGCCGACCGAGCCGGCCAGGTCTGCCACCGAGCGAGCCCGGCTCGCGGCGCGGCCATGGTCCGGAACCGCCGAGCGAGCCGGGCCACCCGCGGAGCGACCCTGGCCCGGAACCCTGGAACGACCTTCGTCCGAGGCCACCGAGCGAGACGGGTCCGCTGCCGGGTGAGCCGGGCTCGCGGAGTGGCCCGGGCCCGGAACCGCCGAGCGGGACGGGTTGGTCGTCGGACCGGGCGTAGTCCCTGTCGTGGCGGCGGCCATGGCCTCCCGGTATCTGGTCACCGTTCCCTCGGCGGCGCGTGCCCAGGTGAAGTGGGAGAGCACTCGCTCGCGTCCCGCCGCGCCCAGCCGTGCCCGCAGGTCCGGGTCGCCCAGCAGCCGGCTCAGCCCTGCCGCCAGCGCGCCGGAGTCCCCCGGCGGTACCGCGAGGCAGGTCTCGCCGTCGCGTCCCGCGACCTCGGGGATCGCACCGCCCGTCGTGGCGACCAGCGGGGTTCCGGTCGCCATCGCCTCGGCGGCCGGCAGGGAGAAGCCCTCGTAGAGCGACGGCACGCAGGCGACCTCCGCCGAGCGGACCAGGTCGACGAGTTCGGCGTCGGAGATGCCCTTGACGAAGTCGACGGCGCCTTCGAGGCCGTAGCGCTCGATGGTCTGGGCGACCGGGCCCTCGGTCGGCCGCTTGCCCACGACGACCACGTGCGCCCCGGGGTGTTCCGTGCGGACCTTCGCCAGCGCCTCGACGAGGAAGACCAGGCCCTTGAGGGGGACGTCCGCGCTGGAGGTCGTGACGATCCGGCCCGGAACCACGGGGACCGACGGATCCGGCGAGAACTGGTCGGTGTCGGCGCCGATGTGGACGACGTGGACACGGTCCTCACGGACGCCGAGGTGGTCGACGATCTCCTGGCGGGAAATGCCGGAGACGGTGAGCACGGAAGGCAACCGGCGGGCCACCCGCTTCTGCATACGGGTGAAGGCGTACCAGCGGCGCTTGGACAGCCGCTGCCACCGGCCCTCGGCCGCGTCCAGCTCCAACTGCCGGTCCACGGTGATGGGGTGGTGGATGGTGGTCACCAGGGGTGCGCCGACGTCGCCCAACAGGCCGTAGCCGAGGGTCTGGTTGTCGTGGATCACGTCGAACTCACCGCTGCGGGCCCGGAGATGGCGTCGGGCCCGCAGGGAGAAGGTGAGTGGCTCCGGGAAGCCGCCGGTCCACATCGTGGCGACTTCCAGGGCGTCGATCCAGTCGCGGTACTCGTCCCGCCGCGGGGTGCGGAAGGGGTCCGGGGAGCGGTAGAGGTCCAGGCTCGGCAGCTCGGTCAGGCTCAGACCGTCGTACCCCGGGTCGAGGACCGGGTACGGCTGGGAGCCGATGACCTCGACGCGATGGCCGAGGCGGGCCAGTTCACGCGAGAGGTGCCGTACATAGACACCCTGACCGCCGCAGAACGGGTTCCCTTTGTAGGTGAGGAGCGCGATACGGAGCGGTCGCTCGCCGTCGGCGGCCGGGCTCTCGAAGGCCCCGGCCTGACTGGCCTCAGCGGTCACTCTGGGCCCCCTTCTGCCTGCATTGTCCCGCGAGATTACGACGAGAAGGTAATCTAGAACAAGTTTCAGACTTGATCGTTCAGGAGGCTCTGAATCTACCGGCAGGTAGGGGTCCTGTGAGCGGTGGATCAGGTGATTCACGCCACGAACGCCGCGACCACGCCCCGGCCCGGCAGCCTGCCATGCTGTGTGATCGCGAGCCCTCACGGACTGTCACGGAACCCAAGGTGGACAAGGTGGCCAAGCCGGCCGGAGTGGAAGCCAGTACCGCGCGATCCGACGCGCCACCGCTGACCGAGCGGCAGGAGGCGCGGCGCCGCCGCATCCTGCACGCGAGCGCGCAACTGGCGAGCCGTGGCGGGTTCGACGCGGTGCAGATGCGGGAGGTCGCGGAGTCCTCGCAGGTGGCCCTCGGCACCCTCTACCGCTACTTCCCCTCCAAGATCCATCTGCTGGTCGCCACCATGCAGGACCAGCTGGAACACATGCACGGCACGCTCCGCAAGAAGCCGCCGCAGGGGGAGACGGCGGCCGAGCGGGTCGCGGAGACCCTGATGCGCGCCTTCAGGGCGCTCCAGCGCGAGCCGCATCTGGCCGACGCGATGGTGCGCGCGCTGACCTTCGCGGACCGCAGTGTGAGCCCGGAGGTCGACCAGGTCTCCCACCAGACCACGCTGATCGTCCTGGACGCCATGGGCCTCGACGACCCGACGGCCGAGCAGCTCTCCGCGGTCCGCGTCATCGAGCACACCTGGCACTCGGCCCTGATCACCTGGCTCTCGGGCCGCGCCTCCATCGCCCAGGTGAAGATCGACATCGAGACGGTGTGCCGGCTGATCGACCTCACGGAACCCCGGTCCCGACCAAACCGGCCCTGACCGACCGCGCCCCTCACCGACCCCGCCCCTAGCCGACGGCCGCGAGCCCGCTCCAGCTCCGTCCGGTCTCCGCCTCCCCCGCCCACCGCTCCAGCAGTCGCCGGGCCTCCCCCTCGGGGGCGCCGAGCGAGACCTGCTGGGCGCCCGCCTCGACGGAGCGCTCCTGGGTGTGGGTGCCCTCGCTGCAGCAGGCGCACAGCACACGGACGCTGCTCGCGGGTTCGGCGCCGAAGCCGTGGTCGGTGAACAGCTCGACCAGTGCCTCCAGGTCGGCCGTCTCGCCCGCGGCCACCGTGACCTCCAGGGTGGGCAGTTCGGACGCCTCGAAGAGCAGGAGTTCCTCGAAGACGGGGTAGGTGGAGCCCTCGACGACCCGCTCGCCCTTCGGTTCGCCGTCGTGGACGACGATCTCGCCGTAGCGCCGCCCGCCGGTGACGGGCACGCTGACGACCCGGCCGCGGGTGGGGCACAGCCGCTCGATCCAGACGACCTCGCGCTCGCCGGTGTCGAGGCGCACGCAGGCGTACCCGAAGCCGTCGTCGATCGGCCCCTCCCCGTCCCGGAGCCGGATGCCGAAGCCCGTCCAGGCGTCCCTCGCGGTCGCCCAGTCACGCTGGATGGTGGCAGCGACGCCGAGGTTCCAGTACGCCGGGTCGCCCTCGCCGCGCGGAGAGCGGGCCGCGGCCTCCCGGCCGAGCTCGTACGCCTTGGCCCAGTTGCGCAGGAACTTGTGGGCGAGCGCGGCGTCGTACCACCAGGCCGCGCTCGCCTCCAGGTCCGGGAAGTGCGCGAGCACCCGCTCGTACAGCTCGGCGGCGCACAGCCACTCCTCGGCGTCCCAGGCCGCACGCGCCTGCTCGATCAGCTCTCTGGCCTCGGACTTCTCCACGTTTCTTTCCCACCCCATCGGTCCCGATCGACGACCGCAGGAGCGTACGCCCACACGCGAAGGACCTACGAGACGGGTTCCCTTCGCCGGCATGGTCCGGATCAGGTCCTGGGGGTCGCCGTCGAGCCTTCCCGATGCTCTCCGGCCTCTCAGCCCTACCGTCGACGTCGGCCCCGGCGGAAACCTTCGCATCTCGCCCGAGTCGGCTACTCCGGTGGGACTCCCTCACTCGTCTCGTAGGCCTGACTCCAGAATAGAACGCGAGACCGGGAATGAAACCCATCAAAACATGATTTTCTCGACGTCTACTCCTCCGGTGGGAACACCGGCTCCCCGCTCCCCAGGAGGCTGATCATGATGGCCTCCACCGGGCAGTTCTCCGCCGCGGCCAGGATCTTCTCGTTGGCATCGGCCTCCGGCTCGGCGGGGTGGGACTGACGGGCGGTGTCCAGGCGGAATCCGTCGGGGGCGGTGTGGACGCACTGCGCGGAGCCGATGCACAGGGAGCGGTCGACCTCGACGTGCCAGCGGTCACCCATCGCCGCTCACGCCTCCCAGCCGGCCGGCAGATGGATCATCTTGTGCTCCAGGTACTCGCTGTATCCCTCCGGGCCGAACTCCCGTCCCAGACCGGAGTTCTTGTAGCCGCCGAAGGGGCCGAGCATGTCGAGGCTGAAGGTGTTGACGTTGTAGGTGCCGGTGCGGACCTGCTTCGCGACCTCGATACCGCGCTCGACGTCGGCCGTCCACACGCTGCCGGAGAGGCCGTAGTCGGAGTCGTTGGCGATCTTCACGGCCTCGGACTCGTCGCCGTAGGGGAGCAGGCAGATCACGGGCCCGAAGATCTCCTCCCGCGCGATCCGCATCGAGTTGTCGACGTCCCCGAAAAGCGTCGGCTCGACGTACCAGCCGCGGTCCAGGCCGGCCGGACGACCGCCACCGGTGAGGATCTTGGCGCCCTCCTCCTGGCCGATCCTGATGTAGTCGAGGTTGCGGCGCTGCTGGCGTTCGGCGACCAGGGGGCCGACCTGGGTGGCGGGGTCCAGCGGGTCTCCGACGACCAGTGAACTCGCCGCCGCGGCGAGGGCTTCGGCGAACTCGTCGTAGCGGGAGCGGGGCAGCAGGATGCGGGTCTGGGCCACGCAGGCCTGGCCGTTGTTCATCCAGGCGGACGGGACGATCCCGGCGACGGCCGTCTCGACGTCCGCGTCCGGGAGGACCACGGCCGCCGACTTGCCGCCCAACTCCAGTGTCACGCGGGTGAGGTTGCGGGCGGCGACCTCCATCACGCGCTTGCCCGCGCCCACCGAGCCGGTGAAGGAGACCTTGTCGACCCCCGGGTGTCCGACCAGGTACTCGCTGACCTCGCGGTCGGCCGGGAGGATGGAGAGGACCCCCTCGGGCAGCCCGGCCTCCTTGGTGATCTCGGCCAGGATGTACGCGTCCAGCGGCGATTCGGGCGACGGCTTGAGCACCACCGTGCAGCCGGTGAGCAGAGCGGGCGCGAGCTTGGCGGCGGCGACGAACTGCGGGACGTTCCAAGGGACTACGGCGGCGACGACCCCGACCGGCTCGCGGCGCACGAGGATGCGGCCGAGGACTCCGTCGCGGGTCTCCTCGTACGTGAAGTTCCGGGCTACGGTGATCGCCGAGTCCCAGACCATCATCGCGCCGAGGGCCTGCGCGAGGACGCTCCAGGAGTACGGGGAGCCGTTCTCGGAGGAGATCACGCGGGCGATCTCCTCGTGCCGTACCGCGATGGCGTCCTTGATCCTGGTGACGACCTCGATGCGCTCGTCGAGCGTCATCCGGGGCCAGGGCCCCTCGTCGAAGGCGGTGCGCGCGGCGGCGACCGCCGCGTCCACGTCCGCGCGGGAGGCGTGCGGCACCCTTCCGATGACCTCCTGGGTGTGCGGGGAGATCACCTCGATGACGTCCTCGCCCAGGGGGTCGGTCAACTCCCCGCCGATGAACAGCTGTCCGTGTTCCACGAGCTCGGTCATGGCGAACGCCTCCCTGCGGCGGCTTACTGACGAACCATCAGATACGGAACTGATACCAGTTCCACTCCGAGGAGTCCACGGGCCGCACGCCGTGGCTGTTGGTGACCTCGGGCTCCCATCGAAACTCGTTCTAGTTATAGTGACCGGAACGCGGGTGATTGGGGAACTCATGGCGCAGGTGCACGACCATGGCGGAGGCGTCCGGTCCGTCCAGGTGCCCATCCCGGACAACCCCCTCGGCCACACGCTCGTGTACGTCGTGGACACCGACCGGGGGCCGGTACTGATCGACACCGGCTGGGACGACCCGGACTCCTGGGACACCCTCGCCGAGGGGCTGACGGCCTGCGGCACCTCCGTCGACGAGATCCACGGCGTGGTCATCACCCACCACCACCCCGACCACCACGGCCTGTCGGGCAAGGTGCGGGACGCCTCCGGCGCCTGGATCGCGATGCACGCGGCGGACTCCGCGATCGTGCGGCGCACCCGGGAGACCCGGGCCGAGCGCTGGTTCACCTACATGACGGCCAAGCTGGAGGCGGCGGGCGCCCCCGAGGAACACGTGGCCCCCTTGCGCACCGCACGCCGCCGCGAACTCCCGGGCTTCTCCCCCGCGCTGCCCGACCGCGAGATCGTCCCCGGCGAACTCCTCGACCTCCCTGGCCGCAGGCTCCGCGCGATCTGGACCCCGGGGCACACCCCCGGCCATGTCTGCCTGCACCTGGAGGAGGAACACCCGGCCCAACTGCCCGGCCACGGGCGCCTGTTCTCCGGTGACCACCTTCTCCCCGAGATCACCCCGCACATCGGCCTGTACGAGGACCCCGACGACGCCACCGTCACCGACCCCCTCGGCGACTACCTCGACTCCCTGGAACGCGTCGGCCGGCTCGCCCCCGCCGAGGTCCTCCCCGCCCACCAGCATGTCTTCAGCGACGCGAGCGCCCGGGTGCGGGAGCTGCTCGCCCACCACGAGGAACGCCTCACCGACCTGCGTTCCCTCCTCGCCGAGCCCCTCACCCCCTGGCAGCTCGCCGAGCGCATGGAGTGGAACCGGCCCTGGGACCAGATCCCCTACGGCTCACGGAACATCGCGGTCTCGGAGGCCGAGGCGCATCTGCGGCGGCTGGTGAAGCTGGGGCGGGCGGAGGCGGTGACGGGGAGCGATCCGGTGACGTACGTGGCCGCCTGAGGACACGGGCCTCACCTGCGCAGGTTGCACAGGGTGCTCTCAGGCGCTTCCCTACGGGCGAGTACAGTAGCCAGGTCGTATCACACCCGTACGGGGGGAAGCCGGTGCAATTCCGGCGCTGACCCTCCCCCAGTGCCTTAAGGGCCTGGGAGGTGCCCCCATCGCGAACCGTCCCGCCGACGGTGAGCCGGACTGCCCCGTGCGTTTCGTGACCGGCTCGCGCGCACCGGCAACCGGCCGGTGTGCGGCACCGTCGAGGTATACGGAGCCGAGCCGCCCGGGGGTCCTCCCGTGCTGCCCGGCTCTCCGCAGGGAGAAGGGCATCCGCCGATCATGAACGTCCGCCGCAGCGCCGCGGTCCTGGCCGCCACCGTCGTGATCGGCACGGCCGCACCCGCCGTCGCCGCCTCGCCGTCCCCCTCGCCGTCCCTGCCCTCGGGGCTGTACGGCAACAGCGACCCCACCTACGACGGGGTCTGGCGGCAGTCGTTCGCGCTCATCGCCCTGTACCGGGTGCACGCGGAGCCCGCGGCCGCGGCCGTCGACTGGCTGGCCGGGCAGCAGTGCGAGAACGGGGCGTTCCCGGCGTTCCGCGCGAACCCGGCCAAGGCCTGCGACGCCAAGCTGATGGTCGACACCAACAGCACAGCGGCAGCCGCCCAGGCCCTGTCCGCGGTCGGCGGGCACGGCAGCGCGGTCACGAAGGCGGTGAACTGGCTGAAGTCCGTCCAGAACAAGGACGGCGGCTGGGGCTTCGCCCCCGGCGGGGCCAGCGACGCCAACTCGACATCCGTGGTCATGGGCGCCCTCGCCACCCAGAACATCCCCGTCTCGAAGGTCCGCGTCGGCGCGAAGTCGCCCTACGACGCCCTGCTGAAGCTGTCCCTGCCGTGTGCCGACGGGGGCGCCTTCGCCTACCAGCCGGACAAGAAGGGCAAGCTCAGGGCCAACGCGGACGCGACGGCGGCTGCCGTCCTCGCCGCGCGCGGAACGGGTCCGCTGACGGCGAGGGCCGGCACCACGAGGGAGACCACCTGCGCCGACGCACCGGACCTCACCCCGGAGCAGGCCGCGGCCAACGGAGCCTCCTTCCTCGCCGAGGCGGTCGCGAAGGACGGCTACCTGAAGTCCGTCCTCCCCGGTGCCGAGAACCAGCCCGACTACGGCAACACGGCGGACGCGGTCGTCGCACTCGCCGTACAGGGCGGTCCCGAGGCCGTGCGAAGGCCCCTGGCGTGGCTGGAGAAGAACTCCGCGAAGTGGACCCGGCAGAGCGGCCCGGCGGCCTACGCCCAGCTGATCCTCGCCGCCGAGGCGGCCGGCGCCGACCCGAGCGACTTCGGCGGCACCGACCTGGTGAAGCAGCTGACCGCGACGGGACCGGCGCCGGTCACCGCGTCCCAGGACGACTCCGGCACGTACGTCTGGTGGATGGTCGGCGCGGGTCTCGCCGCCGGGGCGGGCATCGGCTTCCTCCTCAGCAGCCGCAACAAGAGGAAGCAGCCGTGATACGGCGGGCGGTCCTCCTCTCCTTCCTGGTCGGTCTCCTCCTGGCCACCGTGAGCCCGGCCCGGGCCGCCGGGTACCGCTACTGGTCCTTCTGGGACCGCACCGGCACGACCTGGACCTACGCCACCCAGGGCCCCTCGACCGCGGTCCCCTCCGACGGCGACGTCCAGGGCTTCCGCTTCGCGGTGAGCGAGGACTCGGCCGACGCGGACAAGCCCCGCGGGACGGCGTCGTTCACGGCGATCTGCGGGGACACGGCGGTGCGGGACGGCCGTAAGCGCGTGGCGTTGGTCATCGACTTCGGTACGGCCGCGGACGCCCCGCCCGGCGAGCAGCCCCCGGCGAGCCGTACCGAGTGCGCGGTGGTGCCCCGGGACGCGACCGCGGCGGAGGCCCTGGCGGCGGCCGCGAAGCCACTGCGCTACAGCACGAATGCCCTGCTCTGCGCGATCGCCGGGTATCCGGCGGCCGGTTGCGGGGAGCAGGTGACGGGCAACGCGAAGAGGAAGCAACCGGGGAAGAAGTCGGCCCCGTCGGACGGCGGCCCGTCCGTGGGTCTGCTCGCGGGCCTGGCGGCGATCGCCGTACTGGGAGCGGCGGCGGTGTGGCAATCGAGGCGGCGCAGGAATGCGCCGTAGCTCATCCGTCCGGCCCGCCCCCCTGCACCCCGGCGCCTGGTGGCTCTGGTCCCTCTCCCTCGGGATCGCGGCCACCCGCACCACCAACCCCCTCCTGCTCGCCCTTCTCGTCGCCACCTCCGCCTACGTGGTGGCGTCCTGTCGCCGGCCCACCCCCTGGGCCCGCTCGTACAGCGCGTTCCTCAAGCTCGCCCTCGGCGTGCTCCTCGTCCGGCTCCTCTTCACGATCGTCCTCGGCTCGCCCGTTCCCGGCACCCATGTGCTCGTCACCCTCCCCGAACTCCCCCTCCCCGACTGGGCCCAGGGCATCCGCCTGGGCGGCAGGGTCACCGCGGAGTCCCTCGTCTTCGCCCTCTACGACGGCCTGAAGCTGGCCACCCTCCTCGTCTGCGTCGGCGCGGCGAACGCCCTCGCCAACCCGCACCGCCTCCTCAAGTCCCTCCCCGGCGCCCTCTACGAACTCGGCGTGGCAGTGGTCGTGGCCCTCACCTTCGCCCCCCATCTCATCGCCGACGTGCAACGCCTGCGCGCCGCCCGCCGCCTCCGGGGCCGCCCCGACACCGGCGTCCGGGGCCTCCTCCAGGTCGGACTCCCGGTCCTGGAGGGCGCGTTGGAGCGTTCGGTCGCCCTCGCCGCGGCGATGGACGCCCGCGGCTACGGCCGAACCGCAGAGGTCCCGCCCGGAGTTCGCCGTACGACCACCGCGCTCACCCTCGGCGGCCTGCTCGGCGTCTGCGCGGGAACGTACGGACTGCTCACCGCCGAGGGCGGCACGTACGGCATCCCGGTCCTCCTCACCGGTCTCGCCGCCGCCCTCGCGGGGCTGCGTCTGGGCGGCCGCCGCACCCCGCGCACCCGGTACCGTCCGGACCGCTGGACCACGCGGTCCTTCCTGGTCGCCGGCTCCGGCGCGGCCGTGGCGGCGGCGATGTTCCTCGCGGGCGCCACCGATCCGGCCGCCCTGCACCCCGGCGTGCTGCCCCTCGTCGCCCCCGCCCTCCCCGTCCGGCCGGCCGCGGCGGTCCTCCTGGGCCTCCTGCCGGCCTTCATCGCCCCCGCACCCGCACCCGCACCAGAGGAGCCGTCGTCGTGATCCGCTTCGAGGATGTCTCCGTGACGTACGACGGGGCGTCCGAACCCACCGTCCGGGGCGTCGACTTCGAAGTGCCCGAGGGTGAACTCGTCCTGCTCGTCGGCCCGTCGGGGGTCGGCAAGTCCACGATCCTCGGCGCGGTCAGCGGGCTCGTCCCGCACTTCACGGGCGGCACCCTGCGCGGCCGGGTCACGGTGGCCGGCCGCGACACCCGCACCCACAAGCCGCGCGAACTGGCGGACGTGGTCGGCACGGTGGGCCAGGACCCGCTGTCCCACTTCGTGACGGACACCGTGGAGGACGAACTCGCCTACGGCATGGAGTCGTTGGGCCTGCCACCGACCGTGATGCGCCGCCGGGTGGAGGAGACCCTGGACCTGCTGGGCCTGGCGCCCCTGCGCGACCGCCCGCTGGCCACCCTCTCCGGCGGCCAGCAGCAGCGCGTGGCGATCGGCTCGGTCCTCACCCCGCACCCCCGGGTCCTGGTCCTGGACGAACCGACCTCGGCCCTGGACCCCGCGGCGGCGGAAGAGGTCCTCGCCGTCCTCCAGCGCCTGGTCCACGACCTGGGCACCACGATCCTCATGGCCGAACACCGCCTGGAACGCGTCATCCAGTACGCCGACCAGGTCGCCCTCCTGCCCGCCCACGGAGAGGCACCGGTCCTCGGCGGCCCGGCCGAGATGATGGCCGTGTCCCCGGTGTATCCGCCGGTGGTGGACCTGGGGCGGCTGGCGGGCTGGGCTCCGTTGCCGCTGACGGTGCGGGACGCGCGCCGCAGGGCGGGGGAACTGCGGGAGCGGCTGGCCGGGCGAGCACTCATGGACGTCCCCCCGGCGGCCGACAGCGAGACCGAGTCCCCGGCCGAAGGCCGGGCGCCCCGCCGATTCCGCCGCCGCAAGCCGATCACCCCCACCCCCTCCCACCTCGCCGAAGTCCGCTCCCTCTCCGTTCGCCGAGCCCGCGTCCAGGCCCTGCGCCACGTCGACCTCACCCTCCGCCCCGGCGAGACCATCGCCCTCATGGGCCGCAACGGCGCCGGCAAGTCCACCCTCCTCAACGCCCTGGTCGGCCTCACCGAACCCTCCGCCGGATCGGTCCGGGTGGGCGGCGCCCAGCCCCACCGCACCGCCCCCCGGGACCTCGTCCGCCGAGTGGGCCTCGTCCCCCAGGAACCCCGGGACCTCCTCTACGCCGACACGGTCGCCGCCGAATGCCGGGCCGCCGACCGTGACGCAGGCGCCGCACCCGGCACCTGCCGCGCGCTGGTCGACGACCTCCTCCCCGGCGTGACCGACGACACCCACCCCCGCGATCTCTCCGAAGGCCAGCGGCTCGCCCTCGCCCTCGCCGTGGTCCTGACCGCCCGCCCGCCCCTCCTGCTCCTCGACGAGCCGACCCGTGGCCTGGACTACGCGGCGAAGGCCCGCCTGGTCGGCCTGCTGAGGGAACTCGCGGCCACCGGTCACGCGATCATGCTGGCCACGCACGACGTGGAACTGGCCGCCGAGCTCGCCCACCGGGTGATCCTGCTGGCCGAGGGCGAGGTGATCGCCGACGGCCCGGCGGCGGACGTCATCACCTCGTCCCCCTCCTTCGCCCCACAGGTCAGCAAGATCCTCGCTCCACAGCGGTGGCTCACGGTCACGCAGGTACGGCAGGCCCTGTCATGACCCGAGCCGTCCACCTCGGCCCCCGCTCCCTCCTCACCCTCGCCCTGGTCAGCGCCGTGGGCGTCGTCGCCTTCGGCTGGCCCTTCCTCGCCCCGCCCACCTCCCAGGTCGGCACCCACACGCAGGACGCCCCCTGGCTCTTCGCCGGACTGCTCGTCCTCCTCGTCGCGGTGGTCGCCGCCGCGCTCGCGGAGTCGGGGCTCGGCCCCAAGGCGGTGGCGATGCTCGGTGTACTCGCCGCGACCGGCGCCGCGCTCAGGCCGATCGGCGCCGGCACCGCCGGTATCGAGCCGATGTTCTTCCTGATGGTGCTCAGCGGCCGCGTCCTCGGCCCTGGCTTCGGCTTCGTGCTCGGGAACGTCACGATGTTCGCGTCCGCCCTGCTCACGGGCGGGGTGGGGCCGTGGATGCCGTTCCAGATGCTGGCGATGGGCTGGTTCACGATGGGCGCGGGTCTGCTGCCGGTACCGGCCCGCGCGCAGGGCCGTACGGAGGTCCGGCTGCTGGCCGCCTACGGCTTCCTCGCCGCTTTCGCCTACGGCACCGCCATGAACATGGCCGGCTGGCCCTTCATGGGTGCCCTGGCCTCGGACATCGCCTTCGACGCGCACGCCGGCGTCCCCGCCAACCTGGCGCGTTTCGTGGCGTACTGCCTGGCCACGTCCCTCGGCTGGGACCTGGGCCGGGCGGTGGTCACGGTCGTCCTGACGCTCACCCTCGGCCCGGCCCTCCTCAGGGGCCTGCGCCGGGCCACCCGGCGCGCCGCCTTCGAGGCCCAGGTCACATTCGAGGCGCCCGAGCGGTGAAGCGCCCCACATGACCCAGCTCACTTACTAAGGGGAACAGTAGGAACATTTCGGATATAACACCCAGCATGCACCCCCTCTGACCTGCAGCTTGAGAGCCGGATCACATGGACGGCCTTTCCCGGCGATTCGGCCACAACTAGTAAAAGGGGTCATTGCGGGCGCCTTCCGAGCCTGTTTCTCTGGACGACGTCGCACGGCGCCGACAAGCCCACGGGCCTCGGCGCCGACGCATGTCCCCCGGGATCGCGAGCGACAGCCCCGTCCCCGAAGAAGGCCATCACCACCGTCGCGATGGCCGCCGCCACCGCCGGTCTGGCCCTGAGCGCGGCGCCGGCCCAGGCGGCCACCACCAACTCGCCCGCCCAGGCCCAGGCCGTCGCGCACAAGATGATCCCGAACGCCGCGCAGTACGCCGCGTTCAGCAAGATCGTCGAGCACGAGAGCGGCTGGGACATCGACGCGACGAACTCCTCCTCCGGCGCCTACGGCCTGGTCCAGGCCCTGCCCGGCTCCAAGATGGCCTCCGCGGGCTCCGACTGGAAGACCAACGCCAAGACCCAGATCAAGTGGGGTCTCGACTACATGAACTCCCGCTACGGCAGCCCGACCGGCGCCTGGGCCTTCTGGCAGGCCAACGGCTGGTACTGAGCCGCCGCACGCGTCACCGCCGTACGCGTCCCCGTCGCTCACCTCACCGCCGTACGCCGTCGAAGAACCGCACCACCTGCGGGGCCGACACCACGATCGAACCGAAGTGGTCCACCGGCCCCTGCTCGACCACCCGCACCCTCGCTCCCTGACCTGCGAGGGTGCGGGTGCATGCCCGGGTGTTGCCGATGGGCACGTCGGTGTCGGCGGTACCGGCGTACAGCCGTACCGGCACCTCCGGCTTCCAGTGGCAGGTGTGGTCGGCGGCGCGCATCGCGTCCAGCACGGCGCCGGACGGGTGCCGCAGACGCTCGTAGGAGGCGGGCGTGAGCAGCTGCTTCACCGAGGGCGCGAGCCCCCTGACGACGTCCTCCTCCTCGTGGCTCCCGTCGAGCAGGCCCTCGACGCGGCTCGCGTACGGCGCGCGGAAGACCTCGGCGGGGTCCTTGTAGAGGGGGTGCAGGCGGTTCTGCGCGACCAGCCAGTACGAGAGGTAGAGAACCCCGCTGGTGTCGTTGACCCGGCCCTCGAACAGCGCGGGCATCTCCTGGCCCTCCAGGTCGTACGGGCCGCTGACCGGCGCGAGCGCCCTCAGCCGGAAGTGCCGGTCGGCGCCCCTCTGCAGGGCCTTGCCGAGCGCCATCGCGACCTGGCCACCCTGTGAGAAGCCCGTGGCGTACACCTGGCCGGTCAGCGGGCGGCCGAGCCGTTGCGAGGCCGTCCGCGCGGCGCGCAGCATGTCGACGGAGGCGGTCACGGACGAGGCGGTGTCCATGTACGGATGCGGGCCCGGGCCCTTGCCGAGACCGAGGTAGTCGGGGGCGGCGACCGCGCGGCCCGCGGCGGCGTTGAGATACGACGGCACCCGTCCGAAGTCCTCGCTCGCCGAGGGCGCGTAGTCGCGGTCGACCATCGTGCCGTGGGTGTCCGAGACCAGGTCGAGGCGGTGGGTGCCGCCCCGGGGAAGCGTCAGCAGCCCGGTCGCGGTGGTGGGCCGGCCGTACGGGTCGACGGTCCGGTAGGTCAGCCGGTACGCCTTTACGCCGTACCGCACCACGCCGGTGTCGACGTCTCGTTCGGCCAGGAAGGACCTGACCTGCCTGGCGTCCCGGTCGGCGACCGGCTCGACGGAGACCAGGTCACCGCGTCGCGGCTGCTGCGCCCGCTCACCGGCGGCCGCTGCCACCGGGGCCGCGGCGAGCCCGGCGAGCAGCAGGGCCGCCGCTCCGGCGAGTCCCCTCCGGGTACGCCAACTCACCCGCGTTGCATGGGATGTGCGCGTCTCATCACTCATGTCCCCGACGCTACGGACGCGCGGGGCGCCCCGACATCCGAGAGTCCCCCGCAACCATGGTGGACTTGGGTGCACCCGACCGTCCGGCCGTCCGGAGACGCGATGAGCGAACAGAGCAGCACCGACACGAAGGCAGATGGCGATCCCGAGGCGCGCGGGCTGCGTCTGGTGGCCGTGCTGCTGGGGCTGACGGTGGTCAGCGGACTGATCGACGCCGTCAGCTATCTGGGCCTCGAACACGTCTTCACCGCGAACATGACCGGCAACGTGGTCGTGCTCGGGTTCGCCGCGGCCGGCGCCCCCGGCTTCTCGGTGGAGCACACGCTGACCTCGCTGGGGTCCTTCGTGGTGGGCGCGATCGCGGGCGGCCGGGTCGCCGTACGGCTCGGCGGGGGATCCCGCCGCACCTGGGCCCGGCTCACCCTCGCCGCCGAGGCGGTGCTCCTGGGGGTCTCGGCCGTGGTCGCCTTCGCCGCGCCCGGCGCCACGGCCACCGCCTACACCCTCATCGCCGTCACGGCGTTCGCCATGGGGCTGCGCAACGCCACGGTCCGCAGGCTCGGTGTCCCTGACCTGACGACGACCGTGCTGACCATGACGTTGACCGGCCTCGCCGCCGACTCCCGGGCCGGCGGCGGCCCGGGCACCCGCTCCCCCCGCCGGACGGCGTCCGTGATCGCGATGGTGGCCGGGGCCGGGGTGGGAGCGTGGCTGGTGCTCCACCACGGCCTCGCGATTCCGCTGGCGATCGCGGCGGGTCTGGTGGCCCTGCTGGCGGTGACCGCCTCGGGGCGCGAGTAGCCCGGCTACTTCGCGAGGAAGGCCAGCAGCGCCGAGGTGACCTCCTCCGCGTGCGTCCACAGCAGGCCGTGCGGCGCGCCCTCGATCTCGACGTACTCGGCGGACGGCAGCAGCGCGTGGAAGGGCCGGCCGGTCGCGTCGATGGGCAGGATCCGGTCGCCGGTGCCGTGCAGGATCAGCGCCGGTACGTCGATCTTCGCCACGTCCGCGCGGAAGTCGGTGATCCAGGTCGGCACGCAGGCCACCGACGCGTGCGCCGAGGCGCCCGCCGCCACGTTCCAGCTGCCCCGGACGGCCGCTTCGCTGATCCGGCTGCCGAGCGTCTCGTCCAGGTTGTAGAAGTCCTGGTAGAAGGCGTCGAAGTAGGCGTACCGGTCCTTGGTGACGGCCTCCAGGATGCCGTCGAACACCGACTGGTCCACGCCCGTCGGGTTGTCGTCGGTCTTCAGCAGGAAGGGCTCCAGGGAGGCCAGGAAGGCGGCCTTCGCGATCCGGCCCGAGCCGTAGGTGCCCAGGTAGCGGCCCACTTCGCCGGTGCCCATCGAGAAGCCGACGAGGACCGCGTCCGTCAGGTCGAGGGTGGTGAGCACCTTGTCGAGGTCGGCGGCGAAGGTGTCGTAGTCGTAGCCGGTGGTGGGCTGCGAGGAGCGGCCGAAACCGCGGCGGTCGTAGGTGATGACCCGGTGGCCGGCCTCCAGCAGCGCGGGGAGCTGCTTCTCCCAGGAGTGGCCGTCGAGCGGGTAGCCGTGGATCAGCACGACGGGCTGTCCGGTGCCGTGGTCCTCGTAGTAGAGCTCGATCGGCGTGCTGTTCTCTTCGCCGACGGTGATGTACGCCATGTCGTTGCGTCCTCTGGTAGGTGAGTCTCCAGCACACCAGGGGCGGGCGGTGATCACCAGGCAGAAGTACCGGCGGAAGTACCGGCGGAAGTAGCGGCGGAAGCAGGAAGCGCTTGTTCTAATTGTCGTGATGACCAGTCATGATCACGGAGTTGCGCAGTCCGAGGTACCGCACGGCGGCACCGCCTTCGGTGTGATGCTGCGGTCCCTGCGCCGGACCGCCCGGCTCACCCTGGAGGAGTTGTCCGAGGCGTCCGGGGTGAGCGTGCGCGCGCTCGGCGACCTGGAGCGCGGACGCAGCCGGGGACCGCAGCGCCGCACGGTCGACGCGCTCGCCGCCGCCCTGCGGCTCGACGCCGAGCAGGGTGAGCGCTTGCGGCGGCTGGCCGACGCCGGCCGGGACCGCGGGGGTCCGCCGGTCTCGCCGTATCTCCTGCGGACCGTCCCGGACTTCACCGGCCGCAAGCAGGAACTGGCGGATCTTCAGGCGCTCGCCACCGGCACGCGCACGCGTGCGGCGGTGCTCTTCGGGCCGGGCGGGCAGGGCAAGACGACCCTGGCGGCGGAAGCGGTACGGCGGCTGGCCGACGCTTTCCCGGACGGCAGCGTCTGCGTCCAGCTGCACGGCATGAGCGACTCCCCGCTGCCGGCCGCCGAGGCGCTGGTCCTCCTGCTGACGGCCCTGGGCCACCCCCCGGACCGGATCCCGGTCGACCCCGTCGCCCGCGAGGCCGTCTACCGGGCCGCGCTCACCGGCCGGCGGGCGCTGGTCGTCCTCGACGACGCGGCCGACGAGACCCAGACCAGGCCGCTGCTGCCGGACGCCGAGGGCAGTTTCGTGCTGGTCACCAGCAGACGGCCGCTGGCGGGTCTCGAAGGCGTCCGGCGGATCAGGCTCGGCGGTCTCAGTGGCGGGGAGTCGACGAGGCTGCTGGAGCGGATCCTCGGCGCCCCGCGCACCGACGGCCAGTCCGAGGCGATCACCCGGCTGAGCGAGCTGTGCGGGCACCTCCCGCTGGCCCTGCGAATCGTCGGCAACCGCCTGTCCAGCCGCCCGAGTTGGACCCCGGCCCGGCTGGTGGGCCAACTGGCCGACGAGGAACGCAGGTTGAGCGGCCTGGTCGCGGGTGACCTCGCCGTACGCAGTGCCCTCACCCTCTCCTACGGTCAACTCACCGACCCGCACCGCGTCTTGCTGCGCCGCCTCTCCCTCGTACCCGGCCACGACATCGGGCCCGACCTCGCCGCGGTCCTCACCGGCGAGGACCCGTTCACCACCGAGGACTCCCTCGACCTGCTGGTCGACCGGGGCCTGCTGGAGGAGACCGCGCCGGGCCGGTACGCCCTGCACGATCTCGTACGGCTCTTCGCGCGCGAGCGGCTTCGGGACGAGGAGGAAGCCGCGCTCCAGGTCAAGCTCCGGATGGCGGACTGGCTGTTGCGTTCGGCCTCGATGGCGGGCCGCCTGTTCGAGGCGCCGGGGGCGCCGGAGCCGTGGGCGGGCGGACCCGCCCCTTTCACTCCCGCGTCCACCGCCGAGGCCGAGGAGTGGCTGACCGTCGAACGCGCCCACTGGGCAGGCGCGTTGCCGGTGATGTTCGCGGCGGGCCGGCACCGGGAGATCCTCCACACGGCTCGCACGCTGTACTGGTTCTCGGACCGCTGGGACGCCTGGCCGGAGTGGCGCACCCTGTTCTCCCACGGTGTCCGCTCGGCGGCGGCGCTCGGCGACCGGGCGGCCGAGGCCCACCAGCTCAACTGCCTCGCCTGGACGTACGCGGTGAGCGAGGGCCGGCACCAGCAGGCCGAGGAACACGCCCGCCGCGCACTGGAGTTGGCGACGGAGGCGGGCGACATCGCGCAGCAGGCGTGGGCGTCGACCTACATCGCGGGGGCCTGTATGAACCTGGACCGCCCCGCGGAGGCGGCCGAGGCAGCCGAAGCCGCCGTGCGACTCTTCACCGCCACCGGTGACGAGGCGGGCCAGGCAGTCTCCCGGCGTGTCCTGGGCAGCGCCCTGCGGGAATCGGGCCGCGCCGAGGAGGCGCTGGCCGTCCACCTGGCCCTGCTCGGCAACCGGGCCGGTGACGTGCCCGGGTTCCAGGAGTTCGCCGAGGCCATCGTCCGTCACCAGATCGCCCGCGACCTGCTCGCCCTGGAGCGCTGGCCCGAAGCCGTGGAGGCCTTCCGGGCCGTCATGACACCTGTCACCCACGGCGGCACCAGCCGCTTCCAGGGCCGGGCGCTCCTGGGCCTCGCCACGGCCCTGGAACACTGCGGCGAGCTCACCGAGGCCCGCGAACATCTCACCCGGGCGTACGACCTGTTCACGGCGGCGGGCGACACGGGGTCCGCGGCGGAGACGGCGGCGGCGATCGGGCGCGTCGGGTGACTCCGTGCCCGTGGCCTGTGGGCGGTGCCGCCTTTTTCCCACTGGCCGGAAGGGGGGTCGGTCGTCGTGGCGGGCTACGCGTCGGCAGGCGCTCGGTCATCGAACCGGTCGACGCAGGGCCCGTCGGTCGTCGTGGCGGGCTATGCGTCGGCGGGCGCTCGGTCATCGAACCGGTCGACGCAGGGCTGACCAGCACGACCAACCACCCGCCGACGCAAGCTCGACCAGCACGACCACCACCGGCCGGGTGCGGCCCGCCGCAGCCGATCTTCACGGCTGGGCCAGGCCCGAGGCGCCCGGCACGCCCGGCCCCTGCCCGCCGCGGCCGACCTAGCCACCAGGCGCTGCCGCCACAACTGACCTCCGTACCTGAGCGCCGGGCCCCACACCAGGCCCTCGCACCCCCAGCACCAAGCCCAACACCCGACGCTCCCACCCCAGCACCCGGCACCCCAGCACCGGCCCCCGCACACGGCACCCGCGCTCCCGACGACGAGCCCAACCCCCGGCACCCGCACCCAGCGCCGACCCCAACACCCGGCGCTCGCACCCCAGGCGCCGACCCCAACGCCAAGCGCCCGCGCCCCCAGCACTACCCCGGCATCGCCGACCCCGACCCCCGGAGGCCCCGCTCCGAGCGACGACCCCAACACCCGGCACAACCCCCACCCCAGCACCGGCCCCCGCACACGGCGCCCGCGCCCGCCCCGACGACGCCCCCGCCACCCGGCACCCGCGCCCCACTCACCCGCCCCCCGGCATCTGCCCCAGCACCTCACCCCACCGCGTCACGCCCAAGGCGTGCCCTGCACCGCGGGGCGCTGCGCGTCCTCCTCGGCGCTCTTGCGGTGGCTCGTCACGAGGCCGCCCGCCGCGCCCAGCGAGACCATGCCCATCGCGGAGGCCGCGATGACGCCGTCCACCCCGCCGAGGACGAAGTACAAGGTCACGGCCATGCCGCCGTTGAAGAGGAACAGGAACCACAGCGCGCCGGGGCGCGACAGGAACGCCTTGATCCTCGGCTTCCGGGCGATCCGCGACCCCGCGATGAGCGCGACCACGCCACCGGCGTAGGTCGCCATGTCCTTCTGCGTGCCGTCGAGGACGGATCCGGCGGCACCGCTCGCGGCGAGGCCGCCGGCGAAGAGGGGCCAGAGCAGGAGGTCGGCGAAGAGGGACTTGACGGCAGTGGGCGAAGAGGACACGGGGTCTTCCTTACGTGGGCGGTGACCTGGACCGACGGACCGTTGCGATCCGTGATCCACGATCCCGGCCCGCGCCCGCCGCCACGAGGGACCGCACACCCGGACCCGGGTGCAGCCCGCTACACCCTCACCCCAGCTCGACCGTCACCCGGTGATCCGGCCGCCCGTCCTTCGCCAGCATCGAGTGCGTTCCGGCCACCGCCCGGTACAGCCGCATCCCCGAGTCGCCCCGGACGTCGTCGAGGGTCCAGACGCGGCCGCCGTGCCCCAGTGACCGCCGGGAGAAGACCTCCAGCGCCCGCTCGGCCCCGTCCACCAGCTCGGCGGCGACGGCGGACACGTACACCCCCTGCCCGGTGCCGATCTCGACCGAGGAGTCGAAGACCGCGATCCCCACCTCGGGCCGCACCGCGATGTTCCGCGAATGGACGGCCTCGGGCGAGGACACCCAGAGGAATTCCCGGCACGCCACATGCGCGAAGTACACCGGGGTACTCCAGGGCCGTCTCTCCGCGTCCGCGGTGGCCAGCACCAGGTACCGGCTCGCGTCGACGATCGCGCGCGCGTTCTCGACCGTGGGCCGCCTGTCGGCGGACCTCATCTCAGCGGCTCCTGCGGTACGTCAGCCCGAAGTCGGTCTCCCACTCGGCCGAACCGTCCTTCGTCCGCTCCCAGAGGCCGTGGACGCTGTCGCCGTCGGCGCTCAGCCTCCCGGTGAAGCGCTGCCGGAAGGACAGCGGGGAGAAGTCCTCCTCCTCACGCAGCAGTTGCCACACCTCGCCGTCGAAGGTCATCGCGTAGAGCCGTACGACACCCCGCGCGTCGAAGTAGTGCTGCGTGTACGCCCCCGTCCCCGGCTCCACCGCCACGATGGCCGTGCTGTCCGGCGCGGGGTCCGGGACGTCGGTCCGCTGCACCAGGAACTGCCCGTCCAGCGTCCACTCGAACACCGTCCGCCCGATCCCCGTCGCCTGTCCGGGAAACTCCGCCTCCACCACCCACTCCCCGGCCAGAACCCGCAGCCGCTCCAGAGCTTCCTGCCGTACCGACGCGCCCATCGCGAACACCTCCTGGCAGTCAGGACCGAGGCGACGGCGGAAACTCATCGGCGCGGCTCGCCCTGGGCAGGATGCTGGCACGGCACCCCGCCCTCTCCGGCAGCGGCGCTACGCCGGCGCGGCGACACCCCCTTCCTTCGCCGCCCGGTGGGTTCTCCACTCCTTGCGGAAGAAGAATCCGCGCAGGACCGCGATCGCCAGGAACAACAACCCCATACCGGCCCGGCCCAGGCCCCCTGCCATGACGAACCAGTAGAGGCCCAGCCCGGAGAAGAAGAGACAGATCGCGATCATGATCGGTTCGCGGATGTAGAAGGGCAGGACACGGAGGATCACGTTGATCAGCATGGAACCGAGTTGACCAGTTCGCATCAAGACCTGTCTACAGCCGCTGAATGATCGTCCCCGTCGCCAGCGCCCCGCCCGCGCACATCGTGATCAGCGCGAACTCCTTGTCCGTGCGCTCCAGTTCATGCAGGGCCGTCGTGATGAGCCGCGCCCCGGTCGCCCCCACCGGGTGCCCGAGCGCGATCGCGCCGCCGTTGACGTTGACCTTCTCCAGGTCCTGTTCGAAGACCTGGGCCCAGCTGAGCACCACGGAGGCGAACGCCTCGTTGATCTCGACGAGGTCGATGTCCTTCAGGGACATGCCCGCCTTGCCGAGCACCGCGCGGGTCGCGTCGACCGGGCCGTCGAGGTGGAAGTGCGGGTCGGCGCCGACCAGCGCCTGCGCCACGATCCGCGCCCGCGGCCGCAGCTTCAGCGCCCGCGCCATCCGCTTCGACGCCCACATGATCGCCGCGGCACCGTCGCTGATCTGGGACGAGTTGCCCGCCGTGTGGATCGCCGTCGGCATGACCGGCTTCAGGCCGGCCAGCGCCTCCATGGACGTGTCGCGCAGCCCTTCGTCCCGGTCGACGAGCCGCCACATGCCCTGCCCGGCCCGCTGTTCGTCCTCGGTGGTCGGCACCTGGACCGCGAACGTCTCCCGCTTGAAACGCTCCTCGGACCAGGCGACGGCCGCCCGCTCCTGGGAGATCAGTCCGAGCGAGTCGACGTTCTCCCGGGTCAGCCCCCGGCGCCGCGCGATCCGTTCGGCCGCCTCGAACTGATTGGGCAGGTCGACGTTCCACTCGTCCGGGAACGGCTTGCCGGGCCCGTGCTTCGAGCCCGACCCCAGCGGCACTCGGGACATCGCCTCGACACCGCAGCTGATGCCGACGTCGATGACCCCGGCCGCGACCATGTTGGCGACCATGTGGGAGGCCTGCTGGGAGGAGCCGCACTGGCAGTCGACCGTCGTGGCCGCCGTCTCGTACGGCAGACCGACGGTCAGCCAGGCGGTGCGCGCGGGGTTCATGGACTGCTCGCCGGCGTGGGTGACCGTGCCGCCGACGATCTGTTCCACCGCGTCGGCGGGGATGCCGGCGCGGCCGAGGAGTTCACGGTAGGTCTCGCCCAGCAGATAGGCGGGATGAAGATTGGCGAGCGCGCCGCCGCGCCTGCCGATGGGGGTACGGACGGCTTCGACGATCACGGGTTCGGCGGCCATGGGTGCGGGTCCTCTCCTCCGAACGGATCCAAGGAACTTCCGTGGCGCAGACGCAGAACTAGTACGTGTTCTACTTCGTGCCGCTTTGCAGTCTGCTGACGAGCCACCCACCACCGCAAGGGTCGTGCACACAATTGGAGGTCCCGTGCCCCTTGCCTCTTGTAGAACCCGTTACTACCTTCACGGCAGCTCTGTTCCTGATGGGCCGTCAGAAAGTTGTCGAACGGCTGGAGTGAGTTGCCGATGTCGTGTCCAGCGCTTCCCGACGGGTTCGACTTCACCGACCCCGACCTGCTGCAAAGCCGCGTACCGCTGCCGGAGTTCGCCGAACTGCGCCGGGCCGAACCGGTGCGCTGGATCCCTCAGCCGGGCAATGTCGCCGGCTTCCAGGACGAGGGGTACTGGGCGGTCACCCGGCACGCGGACGTCAAGTACGTCTCCACCCACCCGGAGATCTTCTCGTCGTACCTCAACACGGCGATCATCCGCTTCAACGAACGCATCGAGCGCGACGCGATCGACGCGCAGCGCCTGATCCTCCTCAACATGGACCCGCCGGAGCACACCAGGGTCCGCGGGATCGTCCAGCGGGTGTTCACCCCCCGGGCCATCCGCGCCCTGGAGGAACGCCTGCGCAACCGCGCCCACGCCATCGTGGAGACCGCCCGCACCCTGCCCGGCGAGTCCTTCGACTTCGTCACCCAGGTCGCCTGCGAGCTGCCCCTGCAGGCCATCGCCGAGCTCATCGGCATCCCGCAGGACGACCGGGCGAAGATCTTCGACTGGTCCAACAAGATGATCTCGTACGACGATCCGGAGTACGCCGTCAGCGAGCAGGTCGGCCAGGAGTCGGCCATGGAGGTCATCGCCTACGCGATGAACATGGCCGCCGACCGCAAGCAGTGCCCGGCGAAGGACATCGTCACGACACTGGTGGCCGCGGAGGACGAAGGCAATCTGAACTCCGACGAGTTCGGCTTCTTCGTGCTCATGCTGGCGGTCGCGGGCAACGAGACGACCCGCAACGCCATCACCCACGGCATGCACGCCTTCCTCACCCACCCCGACCAGTGGGAGCTCTACAAGGCCGAACGCCCCTCGACGGCGGCCGAGGAGATCGTCCGCTGGGCCACCCCGGTCAACTCCTTCCAGCGCACGGCCACCCAGGACACGGAACTGGGCGGCAAGCAGATCAGGAAGGGCGACCGGGTCGGCATCTTCTACGCCGCTGCCAACCACGACCCCGAGGTCTTCGAGAACCCGGACGTCTTCGACATCACCCGCGACCCCAACCCCCACCTCGGCTTCGGCGGCGGAGGCCCGCACTACTGCCTCGGCAAGTCCCTCGCGGTCCTGGAGATCAACCTGATCTTCAACGCCATCGCCGACGCCATGCCGAACCTACGAGCGGCGGGCGACCCTCGCCGCCTGCGCTCGGCGTGGATCAACGGCGTCAAGGAGCTCCAAGTGACGCTCGGTTGAGGTCTGTGTCTTTCAGGGGCGCGCAGCTACCTCTTCACCAACGCCCGCTCCTCATCGGCTTCCGCCGCCACCCGGACCACCCGTGCCCGCGGCCCCTGGAAGACGTACGACAACCCGAACCCACCGCCGACGACCACCGCACCCCCGACCGCGTCCAGCACCCAGTGATTCCCGGTGGCCACGATCGCCGACACCGTGAAGAACGGATGCAGCAACCCCAGCCCCTTCATCCACCACCTCGGCGCGACGACCGCGATCACCACCCCGCACCACAGCGACCACCCGAAGTGCAGCGAGGGCATCGCCGCGTACTGGTTGGTCAGCGCGGTCAGCGTCCCGTAATCCGGCTTCGAGAAGTCCTGCACCCCGTGCACGGTGTCGATGATCCCGAGCGCCGGCATGAGCCGCGGCGGCGCCAGCGGATAGAGCCAGAACCCGACCAGGGCCAGCAGGGTCGCGAACCCGAGCGAGGCCCGGGCCCAGCGGTAGTCCACCGGGCGCCGCCAGTACAGGACGGCCAGCACGCTCAGCGGGACCACGAAGTGGAAGGACTCGTAGTAGAAGTCGAAGAAGTTCCGCAGCCAGTCGACCTTGACGACCGCGTGGTTGACCCAGTGCTCGATGTCGATGTGCAGCAGGCGTTCCAGGTCGTAGACCTGCCGGCCGTGCTCCTCCGCGGTGAGCCGTCCCGCCGAGTTGCTGCCCCCGGTCGCCGCGAGCCTCACCTGCTGGTAGGCGGCGTAGGTGACCCGCATGAGCAGCAGTTCGAGGAGCAGGTTCGGCCGAGTGAGCACGCGCCGCAGGAACGGCAGCAGCGGTACGCGCCGCAACCGCGCGGGCACCGCGGGGGCGTATTCCGTGGGGATCGGCGTCTGGTAGTGCGGTGAGGTGCGCGACAGGAAGGGGATCACCGTGGCGGCCGCGAGCGCGGCCAGCAGCACCATGTTGTCCCGCAGGGGGTACAGCGCCGAGATGTGCGGCAGCAGCATCGTCGTCGGCAGGGTCATCACCACGACGACGGCGACCGGCCACACGTACCGGTCGGAGGACCGCTTGCCGACTCGCCCGACGACCGCGAGCAGCACCCACAGGAGCTGGTGCGGCCAGGTGGTCGGCGAGACGGCGATCGCCGCGCAGCCGGTGATCGCGACGGCGAGCAGCAGCTGGCCGTCGCGGGCGTAGCGCACGGCCCGGCGCACGCCCAGCGCGGCGACGGCCGCCCCGAGCGCGAGGAAGAGGGAGATCTCCAGCGGTCCCGTGACGCCCAGGCGCAGCAGCAGGCCGTGCAGGGACTGGTTGGCGAGGTCGTCGGCGGGGCCGCCGAGGCCGGTGCCGGCGATGTGGTGCACCCAGTAGGTGTACGAGTCGTGCGGCAGCGCGGCCCAGGCGAGCGCGGTGCCGGCGGCGAAGGTCGCGGCCGTGGTGAGGGCGCTCCGGCGGCGGCCGGTGAACCAGAGCAGGGGCGCGAAGAGCAGGACCGTGGGCTGGAGTGCGGCGGCGAGACCGATGAGCAGTCCGCTGACCCGCTCACCCCGTACGGCGAAGCAGCCGACCAGGACGAGCAGGACCGGGATGATGCTGGTCTGCCCGAGGTAGAGCGTGTTGCGCACGGGCAGCGACAGCATGAGGAGGCTGATCGCGACCGGCGCGGCCAGCAGGGAGGTGCGGCGGCCGACCGGCTGGGGCAGGGCGCGGGCGGCGACCAGACCGAGGGCGACGACCAGGAGCAGGGTGCCGAAGGTCCAGCCCCAGCCGAGGGCCTGTTCGGCTGCGCGGGTGAGCGGCTTCAGGACGAGTCCCCCGAACGGGGTACCGGTGAACTGGGTCGAGTCGTACAGCGAGCCCTTCACGTGCAGGACGCCGTCCGGGCCGACCCAGGTCTCCAGGTCCGTCAGCCGCTCGCCTCTGGGGGTCCTGAGGACGACGGCCAGCTCGCGTGCGGCGAGGACGGCCGCCACCAGCCATAGAGCGAGCCTTGCCGCGCGCAGCCGCGCCTGGACCTCGGTGGTCCCCCTGTGCTCCGCATTCGCCACGCCGCGTCGGCCTCTCGTCCCGTTCGTGCCATGCCCCCATGAGGAAGGACGCAGGCCACCCCACCTTCACCTGACGTCCGTCTCCTTTTGTCCGAATGACACTAGTCCGCCGGGAGGGGCGACGCGCAGTCAGGCGCGAGATGGATCACACGCGCTCCGGGAAGGCGCGTCCCGAACCGGGCGCAGGGTACCTGCATACAGCACGTTTATTTACGGTTCGCGACCGGACGTGAGCAGGACGTAAGCCCGGCAAGTCCGCCTATGGTCGCTTTTTGCCCTTGTCCCCGTCGAAAGGCAGGCGAGCGAAGTTTTGGCGAGTGCTCCCGCCCTCTCTCACCCCGTCCGCACCCCTCACGACCCCGGCACCCCCGAGGCCGTCGCCGTCGATCCGGCCCTCGTGAAGCGAGCCGTGAAGGCCGCCGCGCTGGGCAACGCCATGGAGTGGTTCGACTTCGGCGTCTACAGCTACATCGCCGTCACCCTGGGCAAGGTCTTCTTCCCGTCCGGCAACCCGACCGCCCAGCTCCTGTCCACGTTCGGCGCCTTCGCCGCGGCCTTCCTGGTCCGCCCCCTCGGCGGCCTGGTCTTCGGCCCGCTGGGCGATCGCGTGGGCCGCCAGAAGGTCCTCGCCGTGACCATGATCATGATGGCGGCCGGCACCTTCGCCATCGGCCTGATCCCGTCGTACGCCACGATCGGCGTCGGCGCCCCGCTGCTGCTCCTGGCCGCCCGCCTGGTCCAGGGCTTCTCCACCGGCGGCGAGTACGCGGGCGCCTCCACCTTCATCGCCGAGTACGCGCCCGACAAGAAGCGCGGCTTCCTCGGCAGCTGGCTGGAGTTCGGCACCCTGGCCGGATACATCGCCGGCGCCGGCCTGGTCACGCTGATGACGGCCCTGCTGTCCACCGAGGACCTGGTGTCCTGGGGCTGGCGGATCCCGTTCCTGATCGCCGGCCCGATGGGTGTCATTGGCCTCTATCTGCGGCTGCGCCTGGAGGAGACCCCGGCGTTCACGGCCGAGGCCGCGAAGGCCGAGTCGAGCCGCCGAAAGGTCCCGCTGCGCGAGATGATCACCGGCCAGTGGCAGGCCCTGCTGCTGTGCGTGGGCCTGGTCCTGGTCTTCAACGTCACCGACTACATGCTGCTGTCGTACATGCCGAGCTATCTGACCAGCGAGCTCAAGTACGACGAGACGCACGGCCTGCTGGTCGTCCTCGCCGTGATGGCGCTGATGATGGTCGTCCAGCCCTTCGCGGGCGCCCTGAGCGACCGCGTCGGCCGCCGCCCGGTGATCGCCGCGGGCTGCGCGGGCTTCCTGTTCCTCTCGGTCCCGGCCCTGCTGCTGATCCGCCAGGGCAGCCTGTTCGCGATCGCGCTCGGCATGGGCGCGCTGGGCCTGCTGCTGGTCTGCTTCACGGCGGCGATGCCGTCCGCCCTCCCGGCCCTCTTCCCCACCCGGGTGCGCTACAGCTCCCTCTCGGTCGGCTTCAACGTCTCGGTGTCCCTCTTCGGCGGCACGACCCCGCTGGTGGTGACCGCGCTGATCGGCGCGACCGGGAACATGATGATGCCCGCCTACTACATGATGGCCGCTGCCGTGATCGGCGGTGTGGCGGTGTGGTTCATGACGGAGTCGGCGGGCCGGCCGCTGCCCGGCTCGCCGCCGCAGAACTGAATCTCCTGACAGGGCGTGGGAGCGCGACTATATTCATTAGCGCAACTAGTTAGCCGATCTAACTAGGCATATGAAAGGCACAGGTGCATGAGCGAGTCGCAGCTCTGGGACGACGTCGACGACTACTTCACCACCCACCTCGCGCCCGAGGACGAAGTACTCCGGGCGGCCTTGCGCGACAGCGAGGCCGCCGACCTGCCGCAGATCGCGATCACCGCGCCACAGGGCAAGTTCCTGCAGCTCCTCGCCCAGATCCAGGGCGCCCGCACGGTCCTGGAACTCGGCACGCTCGGCGGCTACAGCACGATCTGGCTGGCCCGCGCCCTGCCCGCCGACGGCCGGCTGGTCTCGCTGGAGTACAACCCGAAGCACGCCGAGGTCGCCCACCGCAACCTCGCGCGCGCGGGCCTCGACAAGGTCGTCGAGGTGCGGGTCGGCCCCGCCCTGGAGTCCCTCCCCCGGCTGGCCGACGAGAACCCGCCCCCCTTCGACCTGGTCTTCATCGACGCCGACAAGGCCAACAACCCGCACTACGTGGAGTGGGCGATCAAGCTCACCAGCGCGGGCAGCCTGATCGTGGTGGACAACGTCGTACGGGGCGGCCGGGTGGCCGACCCCGACAACCCCGCCCCCGACGTACAGGGCACCCGCACCGCGCTCGAACTGATCGGCGGGCACCCGAGGTTGAGCGCCACGGCGATCCAGACGGTGGGCGGCAAGGGCTACGACGGCTTCGCGCTGGCGCGCGTACTGCCGTGAGCCGGGACGCTCATGCCTCGTGGTAGAAGCCGACGTTGACGCTGCGTGGGGCGGTGCGGTCGCGGATGATGATCTCGCCGTTGCCACCCCGGGGCAGCGTCACGGAGCCGCCGTAGACCAGCGGCTGCGCGTAGGCCCCGGCCACCAGTTGCACCTCGGACGAGGGATCGGGCTGCGAGCCCTGCAACCAGGTCACCTGCCAGACGCCCTCGGGCCCGCACAGGAACTCCAGGTGCACCCGGGAGACGAACAGCCAGTCGTCGGGGGTCGCGAGCCGGCACACGGACTTGTCCCGGCCCACCCGCAGCACGGTGCCCGGGTCACTGGGCGCGTCGGCCATCTGCATCCCGGCCGTGGCACCCTCCTCCGCCGCGGTGACGACGGCCATGGTGAGTTCGAGCACGTACGCTCCTCCTGGAAGGTCCTTGCGCGGCAACCACGTCGGCTCACCGCCGCCGCATGATAAATCGCCCGGCACGGCGGTGTCCGGCGCAAGGTACCCAAAGCGGCCTGCCGCCCGACTTCGGGCGGCAGGCCGGTCGTACGTATGGACGAGGTGTCAGCTGTGCAGCAGCCGCTCCGTCAGCTCGCGGTAGTCCCGCAGCGCCAGCCGGAGTTGCTCGGTGTCACCGGCGCTCATGGCCTTGTCCCGGCCGCCGTCGCCGCTCTGCCAGGAGTTGCGCAGGGTGCGCCGACGCTGCGTCACGGCCTCGGTGAACCGGGCGGCGGCCTCCTCCAGCACGTGGTCGGCCTCCTCGACGGCGGACCGGGGTTCGTCCACGAACCCGGCGACGGCGTGCTGGAGCCGCGTGCTGAGCTTGTCGCACTCGTCGTGCGGCAGCAGCCCGGCTTCGTGACCCTCGTGGCCCTCGCGACCCAGGTGGCCTTCGTGACTCCTGTGGCCCGAGGGGCCGCCCACGCCCGTTCCGACACCGCCGACGGCGTCGGAACCGGCGTCCCGCCCCTTCTCGGTCTCACGACCGAGGCCGGACGTCCTGTCACGGCCGGCAGCCGTGTCACCGCCGAAGCCGCCCTCGTCACCGGCGCCCGGCCTGCGCCGCTCGGCGCCGCTCGTGCCCGCCGGACGTCCCGCCGGGTCCAGATCCGGCGCCTCGGTCTCGGTGGGCGTGACCAGGGGGCTGTGCGAACCCGCGGGGTCGTCGCCCGTGCCCCTGCCGATCCTTCCCTCACCCCGGGTGCCGTCGGCGCCCGGCTTGCTCGTGGCATCCGTCATGTCAGCTCAACTCCCCTTCGCGTGACGCCTGTTGAATGCCCACGGCAGATGTCCCCGGCTGTCGTGGCGACCGTCGCGGGGCTGACCCGCGCGCGCGGGGGACTCGCCGGTGGGTGTACGGGACTCCTCGCGGCTGCGCGGCGGGCCGACGAGGTCCTCGAAGAGGGCCCGCGCCTCGACCATGGCGGCACGCATGTCCTCCGTGTCCGTCCGGCCGTCGCCGTCCTGCCGGGCGTTGGCGCCGGCACCGGCCACCGCGTGCACCCGCCGATAGCCGTGCACGTGGTCCGCGTGGTGCACGGACAGCGCGTTGAACTGTTCGTCGTACTGCCCGCCGCCGGGGAAGCCCCGGGCCTCGGCGAGCTCGGCGAGCAGCCGGTCGGCTTCGGCGACGGCCTCCCGAGGGGAGTCCACGAAGCGTTCCTGGGCGGCCGTCCAGCGGTCCTCGTACCGCTGGCGCTCCGCCGGTTCCAGTGGCTGCTCGCGCAGGGATCCGTGCCGCTCGACGCGCTCGGCGAGTTCGCGTTCGGCGGCCTTCTCGTCCCCGTCGTGCCGGGCCACGGTACGGTCGTATTCGGGCCCGAAGCGTCGCTTCAGGCCCCGGCCGTGCTGCGCGCCCCGGCCACGCAGGGTCAGGACGGCCGCCACTATGAGGACGGCCGCCACGATCACGATCAGAGCGATGATCAGGCCTGTTGACATAATTGGCGGGTTGCCCTGAACGTTTTATTCAAACCGTCTCCGTATATGTGTACGCGACAATCGGGCCATGACCTGGACCATCACCCCCGAAGCTCCCGGCTCCCCCACGGCAGCGGCACTCTGGCGCGCCTACTACACGGAGGTCAGCGACCGCTACTACCTGCTCCACGAGAACCGCAGGACAGACCCGGCCGAGCTGGAGCGGGAGGTGGCGAGCCACACGGGCGGCGAACTGGCGCCTCCGACAGGCCTGTTGCTGGTGGCCAGGTACGCGGGTGAGCCGGCCGGCACAGCGGGCATACGGCTGCGCCCCGACGGAAGCGCCGAGCTCACCAGGGTCTACCTGCACGAGGACATGCGCGGCAAGGGCGGCGCGGTCCTCCTCGTCGAAGCGGCGGAGTCCGCGGCCCGGGCCCTGGGCGCCACCCGCGTGATCCTGGAGACCCGCAAGGACCTGACCGAGGCCCTGGCCCTGTACGCGCGGCTCGGCTACGAGGAGATCGAGCCGTACAGCGACGACATCTACGCGGACCACACGCTGGGCAAGAGGTTGTAGCGAGGAGGACGGGCGCCAGGGGCGCGGGGAACTGCGCGACCAGCCACAACGCACCCGCACTCGCCCGGCAACCGAACCCGGCACCCCCTCAGGCGCCCCAGCCCGACCGCCCGGGGCACCGTCACAGCCGGGCCGCCGGCCCCTCACGCGGCTGTTCCCGGTCGGAGCCGCACAGTTCGTCGTTCAGGTCCTTGACCAGCTGGGCGAGATCCGTGGGCCGGTCGGGCCCCCACCAGTCCCCCAGCAGCTCCCCCAGCGACTCCTCCCGAGCCGACGCGAGCCGCGCGGCGACCTCCCGCCCCGAATCGGTGAGCTGCATGTCGAGGCCCTGCCGGGACGCCAGCCCCCGTCCCTCCACCTGCCGCGCCGCCTCGATGATCGCGCTCAGCGGCACGGAGGTGCGCTCGGCGAGCAGGGCCGGCTCCACCCACCCGTACTTCCGCATCCGCAGCACGAGCCAGCTCGACGCGGGCAGCAGGTCGTACCCGGCCCGCACGGTGATCTCCCGGTAGATCTCCCGCCGCCCCTCCCGGGTCCCGAGCACCGACAGTGCCCGGCACACCTCGTCGTAGGACGAGCGTTCCACGGGGTTGCTGGCCAGCGTCTCCGTGACGTCGGGCGCCGTGACCGACCCCCGCAGCCGGTCCTCCTTGAGGAACCACGCGAGCACGAACCCGAGAAAGGCGACGGGCGCGGCGTAGAGGAAGACGTCGGTGATCGAGGAGGCGTACGCGTGCAGCGCCTCGGGCCTGAGCGAGCCCGGCAGTTGCGCGAGCCCCCGGGAGTCGGCCTCGATCCCCGACACCGAGACACCGGGCGGCAGTTGGGCCCCCCGCAGGGCCTCGGCCAGCTTGTCCCCGAGCCGGTTGGCGAAGACCGTACCGAAGATGGCGACGCCGAAGGACGCCCCGATGGAGCGGAAGAAGGTCGCGCCGGACGTGGCGACGCCGAGATCCTCGTAGGAGACGGCGTTCTGCACGATCAGCACCAGTACCTGCATGACCAGGCCGAGTCCCAGCCCGAACACACAGAAGTAGAGGCTCATCAGCCAGGTGGAACTGCTCTCGTCGAGCCGGTGCAGGAGCAGCAGCCCCAGCGTGGTGACCGCGGTCCCGGCCACCGGGAACACCTTCCAGCGCCCGGTACGGCTGACGATCTGCCCGGAAACCGTCGAGGACAGCAGCAGGCCGAAGACCATGGGCAGCATGTGCACACCGGACATGGTCGGCGAGACCCCCTGCACCACCTGGAGGAAGGTGGGCAGATAGGTCATGGCCCCGAACATCGCGAACCCGACGATGAAGCTGATGACGGCGGACAGGGTGAAGGTCCGCACCCGGAACAGCTTCAACGGCAACACGGGCTCGGCGGCCCGCCGTTCGACCGCCACGAACGCGACCGCCAGCAACACCCCCAGAACGGCGAGCCCGACGATCTGGGGCGAGCCCCAGCCCCAGGTGTTGCCGCCCAGCGAGGCCACCAGCACCAGGCAGGTGGCGACGGCGGCGATGAGGAAGGTCCCCAGGTAGTCGATGACGTGCTTCGTCGACTTGCGGGGAATCCGCAGCACGACGGCGATCACGGCCAGCGCGACCACGCCCACCGGAAGATTGACGTAGAACACCCAACGCCAGCTCAGATGCTCGGTGAACAGCCCGCCCAGCAGCGGTCCGAGCACACTGGTCGCCCCGAAGACGGCCCCGAACAGCCCCTGGTAGCGCCCCCGTTCGCGCGGTGGGACGAGGTCGCCGACGATCGCCATCGACAGCACCATCAGCCCGCCGCCGCCCAGCCCCTGCAGAGCCCGGAAGGCGATCAGCTGGGTCATGTCCTGGGACATGCCGCACAGTGCCGAACCGATCAGGAAGATCACGATCGCGGTCTGGAACAGCCGCTTGCGCCCGTACTGGTCACCGAGCTTGCCCCACAGGGGTGTCGCCGCCGTGGAGGCGAGCAGATACGCGGTCACCACCCACGACAGATGCTCCATGCCGCCGAGGTCGCTGACGATGGTGGGCAGCGCGGTGGACACGATCGTCTGGTCCAGCGCGGCGAGCAGCATGCCGAGCAGCAGGGCCCCGATCGAGACGAGGACGTTGCCGGACACGTGGTGCTCTCCCGTGTCTCGCACATCCTCCGTCATACCGTGCGCATCCGCGGCCATGAAGACCTCCCGAGGCTTTCGTTGTCTCTCCATCGTGGTCGGTGTGACCGCTTACGGCCTGTTGAGTCCCTTTGGAAGCTGATATTCCGGGGGCTTCCGAAAGTCGGCTGTGGAGGGGTTCTGCATAATCCTTGGAGTTTGTGAGGGGAGGGACGAACACATGGCGGAGCCGAACGGCCATCTGTGCCCGGAGTGCGGGGCGCCGAGAGGGGCGGACAACACCCCCTCCTGCGGGTGCACCCAGCGCGCGTCGGACGCCCTGCGGGACGCGCGTACGGCGGAGGCGGCCGCGGCGGAGGACTTCGATCCGCTGCGCATACGGCCGTACGTGGAGCTGGACGACGAGACGGCACCGGTGCCGAGGGTGCCCGCGCCGGACGAGACGATGCCGCTGCGCGCGCTGACCCCGCCGACGGCCACCCCGAACCCCACCGACCTGAGCCTGTTCGAAGCTGCGGGGGGCTCCTCCGCTCGCGGCGAGACCACCCACGCGCACCCGCGCCGCACTCGACGCCGTACGGTCCTCCTCGCCACCGCCGGGGCGGTCGTGGCCGTGGTGGCCGCGGCCGGCCTGGCCAGCGGGCTGTTCGCGTACGAGCCGCCGTCGCGCGACGAGGCGGCACCGCGGGACGTACGGCCGGCGGTCCCGGACGCGACGACGACCGCGGCGTCGGCGCCTCCGTCCACGGCCACGGCGTCCGCACGGCCGTCCGCCGCGTCCCCGTCCGCCACGGTGAGCGCTAGCCCGTCAGCCTCCCCGTCCCCTTCGGCTTCCAGCGCCTCCCCCAGCCCGTCCCGGTCGGCCGGACCCTCGGCGACCCCGACGGCCTCCGCCACGACCAACCCGGCCGCCGGGTCGGACGCGGCGCGCGAGACGGCTCCGCCGGTTCTGCGGCGGGGGTCCGAGGGGCCGGAGGTGGTCGAGCTCGAACTGCGGCTCACCCAGGCCGGGCAGTACGCGAGGAAGGCGAGCGGGCATTACAACGAGGGTGTCGAGGACGCGGTGAGCCGGTACCAGTGGGCCAGGGGGCTCCAGGTGCAGGAGTACGGGGTGTACGACCTGGTGACCCGAGAGCGGCTGGAGTCGGAGACGACGGAACCTTAGGCCGTTTTCCGGGTGCGCGGCCAGTGGAGCCGGTCGCGCACGTGGAGCCGGACCGCACTGTCCCCCAACGGCTCCGCCCGCACCCACGTCAGGTCCAGTACCACGACGTCCAGGCCCTACCCGAGCCACAGGCCGCTTTCGACTGCGCGCCCCGCTGGAGACCGGGGTTGCGCGCCCCGCGGCCTGGAAGCCGGTCAAGCATGCTGCCTCGTCCTGAGGCGTCCAGCACACGTGGAGAAGGACCGCGCCGGCCCCCCGCCGACTCCGCCCGCACCCACGTCAGGTCCAGTACCACCACGTCCAGGCCCTACCAGAGCCACAGGCCGCTTTCGACTGCGCGCCCCGCTGGAGACCGGTTGTGCGCCCCGCGGCCCGGAATCCGGTCAAGCATGTTGCCTCGTCCTGAGGCGTCCAGCACACGTGGAGACGGATCGCACTGTCCCCTAACGACTCCGCCCGCACCCGCGTCAGGTCCAGTACCACCACGTCCAGGCCCTACCCGAGCCACAGGCCGCTTTCGACTGCGCGCCCCGCTGGAGACCGGTTGCGCGCCCCGCGGGCCCGGAATCCGGTCAAGCATGTTGCCTCGTCCTGAGGCGTCCAGCACACGTGGAGCCGGACCACGCCGGCCCCCCGCCGACTCCCCCTCCGCGTCGGCGTCTAGCTCACGTGGAGACGGACCGTGCCGTCCTCCACCGGCTCCACCCTCACCTGCGTCAGGTCCCGCACCACCACGTCCGGGCCGTGCAGACCGGCCCGCGGGCCCACCCCCACCACGCGCATCCCGGCCGCCTTTCCGGCCGCGATCCCCGCCCCGGAGTCCTCGAAGACCACACACTCCGCCGGTGCCACGCCCAGCTCCGCGGCCCCCTTGAGGAACCCCTCGGGGTCGGGCTTGCTCGCCCCCACGGACTCGGCGGTGACCCGGACATCCGGCAGCCCCAGCCCCGCGGCCGCCATCCGGGCCGTGGACAGCGGGACGTCGGCCGAGGTCACCAGCGCGTGGGGCAGCCCGCGCAGGGAGGCCAGGAACTCCGGCGCGCCCGGGATCGCCACCACACCGTCCATGTCCGCGGTCTCCTCCGCGAGCATGCGTGCGTTGTCCGCGAGGTTCTGCTCCATGGGCCGGCCGGGCAGCAGGAGCGCCATCGACGCGTGCCCCTGGCGGCCGTGGACGACGTTCATGACCTCGTCGGCGTCCAGCCCGTGGTGTTCGGCCCAGCGGCGCCAGATGCGCTCCACGACGGCGTCGGAGTTGACGAGGGTGCCGTCCATGTCGAGCAGGAGGGCGCGGGCGGTGAGCACGGTGGGGGCGGCGGTGGCCGTCATCGGCAGCTCCAAGACGCGGGACGTAGGGCTTCGGAGGTGTCTCCCCCGCGCCCCCCGAAGGGACAAGGCGGCCCCGCCCGCCGGTCAGGGAAAACGGGCGGAGGCCACTTTGTTCCTCCACGGTACAAAATCGGGCGGGTTCCCGCCACCACTCCCCTGGGACCGCCGGGAACAGTTCACCCGCCGTTCAGCTCATCCGGTCACGGCCTCCCAGAGGCTCCACAGCCCGAGCGCCAGCATCAGCAGCGCCGCGACCTTGGTGATGAGCTTCAGCGGGACCCGCTTCATCAGGGCCTTTCCGCCGACGATGCCGAGTCCGGCCACCGCCCACAGCGCGAGCACCGCGCCGAGACCGACGGAGAGCGGGTCGTCGTATCGGGCCGCGAGGTTCGCCGTCATGATCTGCGTCAGGTCCCCGAACTCGGCGACCAGGATGAGCATGAACCCGGCCCCGGCGACCTTCCAGAAGGACTGGTCCGCCGGGTTGCGGATCTCCTCGTCACCGTCGTCCTTCTTCAGGAGCAGGACGGCCGCGCCCCCCAGGAAGAGCACACCCGTCACCGCCTGCACGATCTGCTGCGGCAGCAGCGTCAGCACACTGCCCGCCGCCACGGCGAGCGCGACATGCAGCGCGAAGGCGGCGGCGACGCCCGCGAAGACGTAGGAGGCGCGGTAGCGGGTGCCGAGGACGAGACCGGCGAGCGCGGTCTTGTCGGGCAGTTCGGCGAGGAAGACGACGCCGAAGACGACGGCCGTCACGGTGAAGCTGATCAAGGGTCCTCAATCGGTCGGGGCTGCCCCACCGAGAGTTTCTGCGAAACGACGCCTCGGCACGGCAGCACACAGTCAGTGCACTACTGGCCGAAGGTCTCGCTGGCCGATCCCTGAAGACCTGCCTCCGGGCGCCGGCTCAGACGAGCTGAGCAGTATGTCGACGGTCCGGCGAAGAGCTACTCCCCTTCAACGCCGTCCATCGTACGTGATCGTTTCACCGTAGCCCTTGTCGTGTCATGTACGCGTCACTAACTTCTCACCGAACGCACATCTCCCCGCAACACGGAGCCGCGAGCATTCGATCGCTCGCGCTCCAACACCCCCGCCCCCCAAGGGAGTTCGCATGCCGAAGTTCTACGCGCGTCGACGGCTCAGCATACTTGGCGCGCTCACCGCGCTCATAGCCTCCGTCGCGGTTCTCAACGGCCCGACCGCCTCCGCCGCCCTTCCCACCCCGGTCAGCGCGGCCACCGCCCGCACCTACCTCGCCTCGCTCACCGTGGCGACCGAGAACCGCACCGGCTACGCCCGGGACCTGTTCCCGACGTGGATCACCATCAGCGGCACCTGCAACACCCGCGAGTACATCCTCAAGCGGGACGGCTCGAACGTCGTCACCGACTCCGCCTGCGCCGCCACCAGCGGCAGCTGGTACTCCCCGTACGACGGCGCCACCTGGACCGCCGCCTCCGACGTGGACATCGACCACCTGGTCCCGCTCGCCGAGGCCTGGGACTCCGGCGCCAGCGCCTGGACCACCGCCCGGCGCCAGTCCTTCGCCAACGACGTCACCCGCCCGCAGCTCCTCGCGGTCACCGACAACGTGAACCAGTCCAAGGGCGACCAGGACCCGGCCACCTGGATGCCGTCGCTCACCTCGTACCGCTGCACCTACGTCCGCGCCTGGGTCCAGGTGAAGTACTACTACGGCCTCTCCGTCGACTCCGCGGAGAAGACCGCGCTGACGAACTACCTCGCCAACTGCTGACGATTCCGTAACGGCATCTCCCCGCGGACCTCCGTCGTTCCGTACCGTACGGGGCGACGGAGGAGGATCACGTGACGGATCTGCGGGTCGGACCACTGCTCAGGTACGTCGACGGCTCGTCCGCGACCGTGTGGGTCGAGACGAGCCGTCCGTGCACCGCCGAGGTGCGCTGCTCGGACGGCACCGGCGGCGAGGCCCCCACCTTCCAGATCGCGGGCCACTACTACGCCCTCGTCCCGGTCGACGGCCTCACCCCCGGCACGGAGCGGTCGTACGAGGTGTTCCTGGACGGCACACGCGTGTGGCCGCTGCCCGACTCGCCCTTCCCGCCCTCCGTGATCCACACGCCCACCGAGGAGGCGCCCGTCCGCGTCACCTTCGGCTCCTGCCGCTGGGCCGCGCCCCCGGAGGGCGAGCAGGACCCCGTGGGCCCCGACGCGCTGGACACCCTCGCGGCCCGCATCGCCGCCGAGCCGGAGAGCAAACGGCCGGACGTCCTCGTCCTCCTGGGCGACCAGGTCTACGCCGACGAGACCTCCCCGGCCACGCAGAGCTGGCTGGCCGCACGCCGTGACCTGAGCGACCCGCCGGGCGACCAGGTGGCGGACTACGAGGAGTACACCCACCTCTACTACGAGTCCTGGCTCGACCCCGAGGTGCGCTGGCTGCTGTCCACCGTGCCCAGTTGCATGATCTTCGACGACCACGACGTCATCGACGACTGGAACACCTCCGCCTCCTGGGTCGAGGACATGCGCACCGTCTCGTGGTGGCGGGAGCGGCTGCTGAGCGGGCTGATGTCGTACTGGGTCTACCAGCACCTGGGCAACCTCCCCCCGGCCGAGCTGGCCGCCGACCCGCTCTACGCCGCCGTACGCCGATCCCCCGACGGCACCGACGAGTTGCGCGCCTTCGCCTGCCGGGCCGAGGCCGACGCCGCCTCCGTGCGCTGGAGTTACCGGCGCGACTTCGGCCGGGTGCGGCTGCTCATGGTGGACTCCCGCGCGGCCCGCGTCCTCGACGAGGACAACCGGTCGATGCTGGACCCAGGCGAGGCCCTGTGGCTGCGCGAACAGGCACTGGAGGACCGCGCCTCCTACGACCATCTCCTGATCGGCACCTCGCTGCCCTGGCTGCTGCCGCATCTGGTGCACGACGCCGAGGCGTGGGACGCCGCGCTGTGCCGGGGGGAACGCGGGGCGCGCTGGGCCCGGTTCGGGGAGGATCTGCGGCGCAAGGCGGATCTGGAGCACTGGGCGGCGTTCCCCGACTCCTTCGCGGCGCTGGCGGATCTGATCGCCGAGGTGGGCTCGGGCCCCGGGGCGCCGGCGACGGTGCTGGTGCTGTCGGGGGACGTGCATCACGCGTACGTGGCCGAGCCCAGGTGGCACTCCGGCGGACCGGACGCCCGCGTCCTCCAGCTCACCTGCTCCCCCGTCCACAACTCCGTGCCCGCCTACATCCGGTTCGGCTTCCGCTTCGGCTGGAGCGCGACGGCGCGGGCGCTCGGGCGGGGGCTCGCCCGGCACGGACGCTGTGCCCGACCGCCGGTCTCCTGGCGGCACACGGGCGGTCCCTGGTTCGGCAACCAGCTCATGACACTGACGCTGAACGGGCGTTCGGCACGGCTGCGGCTGGACCATGCGCGGGAGTCGGGTGAGGGACGGACCCGGCTGGTGACGATCACGGAGTCCGAACTCGCCGGGGAGAGCGGTCGAGAGACGTCCCGACTCTGACGAATATCACCTGACGTCTCGTCAAAAACCTTGCTATGTCCGGCGGTTGACAGATGGTTCGCCTGCGGCGCGCCCATGCCGAGTGCGGATTCGGACACACTTTCGGACGCCAACTCGGCGACGAAAGCCCCTTCTACGTGCGGCTGCGACTGAAACGGAAGGGGCAGCAGAGGCAAACCGATGGCTAAATGTTGAACTTGCAAGCATCAATCGGGCGCACCTAACGTGGAGGGCCGACTCGGTCCCATCCCCCTGGGGCGACCCCCCTGTGGGACCGACCCGACCGAAGGAGTCCCCCACAATGACCGGACGCCTGAACAGCGCCCAGCCATACGCCCTCGGCCTGTACCGCATCGTCGTCGGCCTGCTCTTCCTCTGTCACGGCGCGGCCTCCCTCTTCGGTGTCCTCGGCGGTGTCCCGGGCACCGACGGCGGCACCCTCGAACCGGGCACCTGGCCCGGCTGGTACGCGGCCGTGATCCAGCTCGTCTGCGGCGGCCTCGTGCTGCTCGGCCTGGGCACGCGCGCCGCCGCGGTCCTCGCCGCGGGATCCATGGCGTACGCGTACTTCAAGGTGCACCAGCCCACGGCCCTGTGGCCCATGGAGAACGGCGGCGAGGCCGCGGCGATGTTCAGCTGGGCCTTCCTCCTGCTGGTCTTCACCGGGTCCGGCGCGTTCGGCCTGGACCGGCTGTTCGCCAAGCGCTCGGCGGAGGAACGCAAGCCGGCGGCGGAACCTGTGGCCGTCTGAGGCCATCTCGTACGGTGCCCTCCCCCGCGTCCGTGGAGGAGGGCACCGTACGAGGCAGCCGGGTGAACATGCCGCGCTCATCCCATGAGCCCCCCGTGAATCTCCTGCCACTGCCCACGCGTACGCTGTATGGCTGTCTACGGGGGAATCACGGGGAGTCGCGGTGTCGGAGAGCCTGGGGTCACTGACCGGCAGTCCATGGATCTATGCCATGGTCGCGCTGTCGGTGCTCCTCGACGTGTTCGTACCGTTGCTGCCCAGCGGGGTGCTGGTCATCACGGCCGCGACGGCCGCGGCCGCGGGCAGTGCGGCCACCGGCCAGGTCCCCGACGTGATGTCCCTGATCCTCTGCGCGACGACCGCCTCCGTGCTGGGCGACCTGGCGGCGTACCGCCTCGCCTTCCGGGGCGGTGAGCGCCTCGACCGCGCGATCGCGCGCTCGCGTCGTCTCACCACGGCGCAGGAACGTCTCGGCGACGCACTCTCCGCGGGTGGCGGGGCCCTGGTGGTCCTCGCCCGATTCGCTCCCGCCGGCCGCTCGGTGGTCTCCCTCCTGGCCGGCACCGCCCACCGCCGAGCCCGTGACTTCCTCCCCTGGTCCGCCCTCGCGGGCCTGTCCTGGGCGGCGTACAGCGTCGCCCTCGGCTACTTCGGCGCGCACTGGCTGGGGGCCACCTGGCTGGCGACGGGGGTGTCGGTGGCAGCCCTGTTCGGAGCGGGTGCGGCTGCGGCCTATGTGATGCGGCCACGTCCGGGGGAAGCGGAGGCGCGGTAACGGCGTCGGCGTGAGCGTCAGCGGGCGTACGTCACGTTGTGGGCCGGCGGAGCCGTGCACCGGCCCGGCGCCCCGGCGACCAAGTCAGGCGGGACCTGCCCGGCGACGGCTGGGCGCGCGTCGGCCGCGAGCCACGGAAGCCGAGCAACGGCAGACCCCCGCACCCTCGGCAGCCAAGCCAGGAGGGACCTGCCCGGCGACGGCTGGGCGCGCGGTCGGCCGCGAGCCACCGAAGCCGCGCAACGGCACACCCCCTCAGACCCCGGGGCGACCCACGCCAGGGCGAGACCTGTCCGGCCACGGCAGGACTCGCGTCGGCCGCGAGCCACCGAAGCCGCACAACGGCACACCCCCAGCCCCCCGGCGAGCCAAACCAGGGCGAGACCTGTCCAGCCACGGCAGGACGCGCAACGGCCGCGAGCCACGGAAGCCGAGCAGCGGCACGCCCCGCACCGCGGCGGCGCAAACTGGGGCCGCACTGTCCCTGCGGCGGGCAGGACCTGTTTCCCGCGGCCTGCCCCCGCGCCGGGCCCGCAGCCGAGGCCGGTTCGGGTCAGCTCGCCTCGCGCCGGGCCGCTCCCCGGATCTCCAGCCCCGCCAGCAACTCCGCCGTCGCCTCGGCGATCACCTCCACGGCCCGTTCGAAGACCTCCTGGTTGTGGGCGGCGGGGGCCCGGAAGCCCGAGACCTTGCGCACGTACTGAAGTGCGGCGGCCCGGATCTCCTCCTCCGTCGCCTCCTCGGGCAACACCGGCGGACGAAGCGTCTTGATACTGCGGCACATACCGACAGTCTCCCTCCCCGAGCAGATCGGCGCTTCCGTCCGCCCGTTCCGAATGCCATGATCCTCGCCGAGGCGGCCACCGGCTCCGGGGCCGACCGACGAGAGGAACAACCCGACATGGCGCACGACTCCGCGCACCAGAAACTCTCCGTGGCCGTCCTGGGCCCCGGCGGCACCGGCGGCCTCCTCGCCGCCCTCCTGACCCGCGCCGGACACCGGGTGATCTGCCTGGCCGGCGACGACACGGCGGACACCCTGCGCACGGCCGGCATCCAGGTCCGCAGCGGCGTCTTCGGCGACTTCACGACCCCCGTCGAGGCCGACACCGAGCTACGCGAGCCGGTCGACGCCTGCGTGGTCGCCGTCAAGCACACCTCCCTGCACTCCGCCCTCGACCGCGTCCCGCCCACCGCCCTGGGCGACGGCCTGGTCGTCCCCCTCCTGAACGGCGTCGAGCACCCGGCGACCCTGCGCACCCGCTACCGCCCGGACCGGGTCGCCCCCGCGGTGATCCGCGTCGAGTCGACGAGGGTCGCGCCGGGCGTCATCGAGCACGGCAGCCCCTTCGCCGAACTCGACCTGACCGGCGACGGCGTCCCGCGCGAGCGTCTCGACGCGCTGGCCTCCGTGCTGGCCGCGGCCGGACCCAGGACCCGTGTCCTGGACGACGAGGCGGCCGTCCTGTGGGCCAAGATGTCCTTCCTCGCTCCCTTCGCCCTCCTCACCACGCTGCACGCCCTCCCCCTCGGCGAGGTGCGCACCCGCCACCGGGAGGAGCTGACCGCGCTGGTCGAGGAGACCGCCGCGGTCAGCGGAGCCTGCGGCGGCCCCGCCGACCCCGCCCGGGCCCTCGCCCGCTACGACGCCTTCCCGCCCGGGACGAAGTCCTCGATGCAGCGCGACGCAGAGGCGGGCCGACCGCTCGAACTGGACGCGATCGGCGGGGCGTTGCTGCGCGCGGCGGACCGGCACGGGGTGAAGGTGCCCGTCGCGGCCCGGGTGGTACGGGAGCTGGCGGCCGCCGGCTGACGGCCCGCCCGGACCGTCACCGCCCACGCCCACACGCGCTCTCAGCGGCCGTCCCCGCCCTTCAGGTCGAACCGCCAGTCGTTCGACCTGATCCAGTGCCCCTTCGGGTACTCGAACTCGGCCTGTCCGAGCAGCGTGAAACCCGCCCGGCGGCAGACGCCGTTCGACGCGGTGTGCTCCACGCTCGGGAACGCGTGCAGATACCGGTGCCCGCCGGCGGCCCGCGCCTCCTCCACGACGGCGCGGGCGGCCTGCGCGGCCAGTCCCCGCCCCTGGAACTCCGGCAGGATCCCCCACCCGGTCTCCCATATCAGCGAGTCCCGCCACTCACGCTCCCAGAACCCCACCGAGCCGACGGTCTCCCCGCCGGCCGCGAGCGTGACGCGGTACATCCGCCCGGACGGCAGCTCCACGTACCGCCGATGCCGGTCGACGAGCTTCTCCTCGCTCTCCGGCCCGCCCAAGTGGTCGGTCATCTCAGGGCTGTTGGTCCGCTCCAGCAGCCAGAAGTCGCCCTCCGCCCAGGGCACCAGCCGCACCTGCTCCGTATCCATGCCGGCCACCTTAGGCTCCGGGTCTGACAACGCCCCCGGCCTGCGGTTTTGCCGAACCGGCAACGGACCTCGCGCCACCCGTCGCCGTCCCGCAGGATCGTCGTAACCCGTGATCCGTATGTACGGAGGACACATGCCGCACCTCACCCACCGTCTGGTCCCCGGTCCCGCGGGCCGGATCCACCTCGTGGAACAGGGCACCGGGCCCCTCGTGCTGCTGCTGCACGGCTTCCCGGAGTCCTGGTACTCGTGGCGCCACCAGCTGCCGGTGCTGGCCGCGGCCGGTTACCGCGCGGTCGCCGTGGACGTGCGCGGATACGGCCGTTCCTCGAAGCCGGAGGCGGTGGCGGCGTACCGGATGACCGAGCTGGTGGAGGACAACGCGGCCGTGGTGGAGGCGCTCGGCGAGCGTTCCGCGGTGGTCGTCGGACACGACTGGGGCGCGACGATCGCCGCGCACTCGGCGCTGCTCAGGCCGGACGTCTTCCACGCGGTCGCCCTACTGAGCGTGCCGTACACCCCGCCCGGCGGCCCCCGCCCGAGCGAGGTCTTCGCGCGACTCGGTGGGGAGGAGGAGTTCTACGTCTCCTACTTCCAGGAGCCAGGCCGGGCCGAGCGGGAGATCGAGCCGGACGTACGGGGCTGGCTGGCCGGCTTCTACGCCGCGCTCTCCGCCGACACCATGCCCATGGCCGACACCGACCACGTGACCGCCGACCCTCACTTCGTCGCACCCGGCGGCCAGCTGCGCGACCGCTTTCCCGCCGGCCGCCTCCCGGGCTGGCTCACCGAGGACGATCTCGACGCCTACGCCGGGGAGTTCGAGCGCACGGGCTTGACCGGTGCCCTGAACCGCTACCGCGCGATGGACCGGGACTGGGAGGACCTGGCCGCCTACGCGGGCGCTCCGATCCGCCAATCGTCGCTCTTCCTGGGCGGCACCCTGGACGCCTCAACCACCTGGCTGTCCGACGCCATCGACGCTTTCCCCAGCACCCTGCCCGGTCTGCACGCGGTCCACCTCCTCGACGGCTGCGGCCACTGGATCCAGCAGGAACGTCCCGCAGAGGTCGGCCGTCACCTGACCGACTGGCTGGGAGCCGTCGTGAAGGGGCGGTAGCGCACGTTCACCGTCGCCGCGCGGTCGCCGTCGAGGCGTTGCAGGCGGATGGGTGCGCCGCCGGGGTTGTCGAACAACCGGATCCCGTCGCCGAGCAGGACCGGCGCGATGTGGAGGTCGATCTCGTCGATGAGTCCGCGTTCCAGGAGCTGACGGCCGATCGTGGGCGAGAAGACCTCCACGTTCTTGCCGTCGGCGGCTTCCAGGGCGATCCGGACGGCGTCGGCGGCGTCGCAGCTGAGGAAGGTCACGCCGGCGGCGGGTCCCGCGTCCTCGGGGTGGTGCGTGAGGACGAACAACGGCCCGTGCCAGGCGCCGCCGTAGATGGCACCGGCGTCGGGGAAGGCGTCCCAGCCGGCCCGGCCGCCCAGCACGGCCCCGGTCGTGCCGGCGTACTCCTCGACGAGTCCGGGCCGGAACGAGAACCCCGTCATCCAGTCCATCGTGTGCCCGGGACCCGCCACGAACCCGTCCAACGACATGGTGAAGTGCCAGAGCACCTTTCCGGCGGCGGTCTGCGGTTCCATGTCCGGCACCGGCTCCGTGCGCACGTTCTGTGGGTTCGCCATGGCTGTTCCTCTCAGGGGGCACTCCTCGTCTCCTGGGAGACCGACTCCGCCCCGGAAAGTCATCGCCGGCCCGCCGCGGCGCGGTCCAGCCGCCCGGACGACCTCGCCCGACGCGCGGCATCGGCCACGACGGCGACGGCGACGGCGACGGCGCGGTGCACCTCCCCCGGGGGCACCCCATCCCTCCCCTGAAAGCCAGCCCCGCCCCGAAAGTCGCGCCGGGGCCCGCCCTGCCGCCCGGACGCTCCCGCCCGACGCGCGGGAACGGCGATGACGGCGACGGGCGCGGTGCACCCTGCCCCGGCCCGCCCTATCCCCCCTGAAAGCCAGCTCCACCCCCGAAAGTCACGCCGGGCCACCATGGCGCGGTCCAGCCGCCCGGACGACCTCGCCCGACGCGCGGCATCGGCCACGACGGCGACGGCGACGGCGACGGCGACGGCGCGGTGCACCTCCCCCAGGGGCACCTCATCCCTCCCCTGAAAGCCAGCCCCGCCCCCGAAAGTCACCGCCGGACCACCACGACCCCGTCCCGCCGCCCGGACACCCCCGCACGCCGCGCGGCGACAGCCATGACGGCGACGGCGGTGAGCACCATGACCGCTCCGACGTAGAGCGGTGCGGTGTAGCCGAGGCCCGCCGTGATCGCGAGGCCTCCGGCCCAGGCGCCCAGCGCGTTGCCGATGTTGGACGCGGACACGTTGGCGCCGGCGGCCAGGGCCGCGCCCTGTGCGTAGTCGGTGACGCGGGTGATCATGCCGGGTACACCTGCGAAGCCGAACACCCCCATGAGGAACACCAGCACCACCGACGCCGTGGCGCTGGCGGCGAGCAGCCCGAACACGGCCAGGGTCACGGTGAGACCGGCCAGGGCGAGGACCAGCGCGCGGTCACGGTCGTGGTCGGCGGCCCGCCCGCCGATCAGGTTCCCGACGACCAGGCCGACGCCGTACACCATGAGCAGCCAGGCGACGTCCGCCGAGGAGAAGCCGCCGACCTCGGTGAACGTGTAGGCGAGGTAGCTGAACGCGCCGAACATCCCGCCGTAGCCGAGCGCGGTGGCCACCAGCGTCAGCCAGACCTGCCCGGACCGGAACGCGCCGACCTGGGCGCGCAGGGCGGTGGGGGCCGTCGACGGTGTCTGTCCGGCGCGGCCCGGCACGAACGCGATGATCCCCGCGAGCGCGAGCAGGCCGACCGCGGTGACCGCCCAGAACGCGGCCCGCCAGCCCCAGCGCTCCCCCACCAGCGCGCCGAACGGCACGCCGAGGACGTTCGCGACGGTCAGTCCGGCGAACATGACGGCCACCGCGCGGGACTTCCGCTCCGGCGCGACCAGGCTGCGCGCAACGAGGGAGCCGATGCCGAAGAACGAGCCGTGGCACAGTGCCGCGACGATCCGCCCGAGCATCATCACCTCGTAGCTCGGCGCGATCGCGCACAGCAGGTTGCCGAGGACGAAGAGGACCACCAAGCCGACCAGGACGTGTTTGCGGGGCAGCCGCGCGGTCACCGCGGTCAGGACGATCGCGCCGACCGCGACGCTCAGCGCGTACCCCGAGATCAGCCGTCCCGCGGCCGCCTCGGAGACCGCGAAGCTCGACGCCACCTGCGGCAGCAGGCCCGCGATCAGGAACTCGGTCAGCCCGATGCCGAACCCGCCGACGGCCAGCGCGACGAGCCCGCCTGGCGTCCGTCGCCGTTCGATCGCCGGGCTATGCACGACAATCCTCAAGATCCGCACTCATGGACCGACCCTCGCGTCCCGGCGGCTGATCGGTCCATGGACAAAGAAGCGACGGCACTTGGACGAAAGCGGGGCAGATGTTCACGATCGAGGAACGGGACCGCCTGCGGGAGCGGCTGCTCGCGCGCGCGGAAGCCGACGACAGCATCATGGGCGCCGCCTTCACCGGCTCGTACGCCGTCGGGGAGGGTGACCGCTGGTCGGACACCGACCTGGTGCTGGCCGTCCGCGGCGACCTGGCTCCGACCCTCGAGCGGTGGACGAGCTGGCTCTACGACGGTCTCGGCGCCCGGCACCACTGGGACCTGCCCGTCGGGGCCGGCGTCATCCGGGTGTTCCTCCTGCCGGGCTGGCTGGAGATCGACCTGATGTTCGCCCCGGAGGCCGAGTTCGGCCCGCGGGGCCCGCAATGGCAGACGGTCTTCGGCCGGACCCGCCCACTCGAACCCTTCACTCCTCCGGACGGCGACACCTTGGTGGGCCTCCTGTGGCACCACGCCCTCCACGCGCGCGTGTGCGTCGAACGCGCCCGCTGGTGGCAGGCCGAACACTGGATCAGCGCCCTGCGCGACCATGTGATCACCCTGGCCTGTCTACGACTCGGCCACCCCGCCGCGCACGCGAAGGGCGCCCATCTGATCCCCGAAGACCTCTCGACCGCGCTGGAGACGACGCTCGTCCGTTCGCTCACCGCCGCGGAACTCGACCGCGCCCTGGGCGCCACGATCACCGTCGTCACGGCCGAACTCGCACGTTCACGCCCCGAGCTCGCCCCCCGCCTGACCCCGATGCTCGCGGAGCTGACCAACCCGCCGCCAGGCTAATGCCGTTGAGATGTGATCGTCGGTGGACGAGGCTCTGGGGCATGGAGTTCTTCTGCCACCACCGTGACCGGCCCGGCTCCCTGCCTCTGCGGGAGGAGCTGACGGAAGCGCACTGGTCCTACATGGACCGGTACGAGGCCGAACTGATCGCCCGTGGGCCGACGTTCGCCGACAACGGCGAGACGCTCACCGGAAGTGTGCACATCGTCGACCTGCCCGATCCGGCAGCCGCGCGCGCGTTCGCGTTCGACGAGCCCAACTACCAGGCCGGCGCGTACCGGGACGTGCTGCTGCGCCGTTGGGGCAATCTGCTGGGCCGCACCATGTGGGACTTCCCCGGCGGGCGGACCGGGGGCGACCGGTACCTGGTGCTGGGGCTCGGCACGGGAGAGGCCGTCGACCTCGCCGTACCGCCCGCGAGGGACGATCTGATCGCGTACGGCCCCCTGCTCTCGGACGACGCCACCACCTGGCTGGGCACGGCGGCCCTGGTCCGGGCCCCGGATCCGGACCGGGCACGGGCCGTGCTGACCGCCGACCGGTACGCCGCCGTGGAGGTCCACGAGTGGGAGTTCGGCGGACGGCGCTGACAACCTGGTTCTCGACGCTGACAACCCGGTTCTCGGGGCAACCGCACAGGGACCAGCCGTACGAGCAAGGAGCGTCCACGCCATGGGTACCGCCGTCCGCGTCCCACAGACCCGGGACATGATCGGGGACGAGCTCTCCGGAGACGAGGCGTTCACCGCCCTGCGCCACTACGGCGGTCTGCGGCTGCTGACCGACTCCGTCGCGCGGTTCCGTTACGCCGACGGCTTCACCAACGCCCGGGCCCTCGCCTTCCAGGTGGTGCTCGGTCTTGTCCCGTGCACCGTGGCGCTGGTCGGCCTGGCCACGTCGGTGCACACGGAGGGCGTGGGCCGGATCATCGAGCTCACGCTCGGCCGGATCGTGCCGGGCGCGAGCGCCGACGTCGTGAAGGACGCCTTCGACGGGACGCGGCGCACCGCCCACGGAAGTGTCTGGAGCACGCTCGCCCTGTGGCTCGGTCTGGGCTTCGCCCTGTTGAACCTCGCCTCGGCCATGGGCCAGATCGAACGCGGCGCGAACCGGATCTACGGCATCGAGCGCGACCGTCCCTTCCCGCGCAAGTACGCGCGCGGGATCGTGCTCGCGGTCGCCGCCGGTCTGCCCCTGGTGCTCGGCTTCGTCGTGCTCGTCGCCGGAGAGGCCGTGGGAGACGCGGTGGCCGAGTCCGCGGGCCGGGAGGGCGGCGGGCCGCGCTGGTGGGGTGTGCTGGACCTGCCGGTGGGGCTCGGGCTGGCCTGGGTGGCCTCCGCCGTGATCTTCCGCTGGTCGCCGCGCCGGGTGCAGCCCGGCTACACCTGGCTGGCCTTCGGCTCGGCCGTGCATCTGCTGCTGTGGGTGTCGGCCACCCGGCTGCTCGCGCTGTACGTCGAGGAGAGCGGTGCCTTCGGCGCCGTGTACGGGCCGCTCACGGCCTTCATCGCCCTGCTGCTGTGGGCGAACCTCACCGCTGTCGCGCTGTTCCTCGGCATCGCCTTCGCCGCCCAGCTGGAAGCGGCCCGCGCCGGCATCGAGTCGGCCGTGCACCCGGACCCCGGCCCGGGTGAGTGAGGCCGGGAGGCGATCCCGCGGTCCCGCGGTCAGCCCTGCGCGGCGGCGGTGACCGTCGCGGGGTCCACGCCGGTCAGTTCGACGATGCGGTGCGGTGGCACACCGGCGGCCAGCGCGCGGCCGATCAGCGCGTCCAGGCCGTCGGCGCGGTCGCGGTAGGCGAGCAGCTCCTCCTCGACCCCGGCGAGCGACTGCGGTGCCAGGTGGTGGCGGACCCGGCTCAGTTCCTCGTCGCTCAGCGGCACGGGCAGCTTTTCGGCATCCTCGGGCACGGCGGCGGTCTCCTCCGGCGGCAGCAGCCGCAGGTGCGGGGAGGTCGTCGTGGTCCCCTGAGCGTCCAGCCACGCGCGCACCGCGGGAGTCTCCATGCACGCGAGCCCACCGACGGCGGCGGGGGCCACGCCGAGCTGCGCGGCCGCGTCGTCGAGCAGGAACAGGTAGGCGTCGTCGGTCATCCTCGGTCCCTTCTCACCAGGCTGATCGACCTCCCATTACCCCGCCTCGCCCGGCTAATGTTCGGGTTCGGCGAGTGGCCGAAGAGGAGCGAGGACATGGTCGGTTTCCCGAGCGCGCGTTGACGTCGTAGGCCGTGACCGAGGGTCCGGCCTGTCATCGCGTGCTGCCCCTGACGGTGTGGCACAGCAGCCTTCGATCCGAGGATCTCCGTGCCGTCCCCTTCCTCCGCCATGTCCGATTCCGGTCTCCCCGCTCCGTCGAGTCTGTGGCGGGACCGCGACTTCCGTAGCCTCTGGGTGGGCCAGACGGCCTCCCAACTCGGCGAACACACAAGCCTGTTGGTGTTGCCGCTCTTCGCCGTTCTGACCCTCGACACCGGGGCCGGCCAGTTGGGCGTCCTGCGCGCGGTGGGGCAGGCGCCGATCCTGCTGCTCTCGCTCTTCGTGGGCGCGTGGGTGGACCGATGGCGGACCCGCACGGTGATGGTCCTGTCGGACGCCGGGCGGGCCCTGGCCCTGGGCGCCGCCGCCCTGGCCGGGCTGCTCGGCCTGCTCGGCCTGCCCGCGCTGTTCGTGGTCGTCTTCGCCGTCGGGGTCCTGTCCGTGTTCTTCGACGTCGCCTACCAGTCGTCGCTCGTGCGGCTGGTGAGACGTGATCAGCTGGTGCGGGGCAACAGCGCGCTCGAGGGCAGCCGGTCCGCGGCGCAGATCGGCGGCCCCGCACTCGGCGGCGCGCTGGTGTCACTCCTGTCGGCGCCGATCGCCGCCGCCTCCGGTGCGCTGTTCTTCGCGTTGTCGTTCCTGTCGATCCGGCGGATCCGCCGCCACGAGCCGATCCCCGAGCACTCGGAACGTCTCCCTCGCATAGGGCGTCGGATTCACGAGGGTCTGCGTTTCGTCGTCGGCGACACCTCGCTGCGGACGGTGTGCCTGGCCTCGGCCGCCTTCCAGTTCTCCTTCGCCGCCCTGATGACCGTCTATCTGCTCTTCCTGCCACGGGAGTTGCACCTGTCGGGCACCGAGGTGGGACTGTCGCTCGCGGCGACGGGGCCGGGCGCGCTCCTGGGGTCCGTGCTGGCCGCCCGGCTGCCGGGCCGGTTCGGGTACGGCCCGGTACTCCTGTCCGCGGCGGCCGTCGGCGACGGCGCGTTCCTGTGGGTGCCCGCGCTGCACGGCTCCTCCGCGGTGACGGTCGCCGCGCTCCTCGCGGTCGGCTTCGTGTTCGGGGCGGGGGGCCAGTTGGTGAACGTCACGGTCATGGCCGTCCGGCAGGCGCTCACCCCGGACGGGATGCAGGGCCGCGCGGCCGCCACGATCACGTTCGTCGGGATGGGCCTGACCCCGCTCGGCTCCGTACTCGGTGGTTTCCTCGCGCAGGAGTGGGGACTGCGCACCAGCCTCCTGGTGACGGCCGCGGGCATGCTGCTGTCCCCGGTGGTGATGGCCCTGTCGCCGCTCGCCCGGCTGGGGCGGACGCTGCCCGGCCACCCCGATTCCGGGCAGTCGACCGGGCGCCGCCCGTTCGCATGAACCTCCGGAAGCGACTCGCGACCCAAAATCGAACAGGCGTAGCATTGTCTCGTGGCTAAGACCTATGACTTTCCTAGCGACCTCCTCGCCGGTCAGGAGGAGCTGCATCAGGTCCGGGCCGAGCTGTCGGCCCTGCTCAAGCGGCTCCCCTGGTCGGTCGCGCCTCTGGACGGCTTCAGCGACGACAAGGGCTGGCGGAAGGTGGAGCGCCCCGCCTCCCCCGGCTGGACCCCCGACGAACAGGCCGAGGTGGAGAAGCTCCGGCAGCGCGAGCACGAACTCGCGGTCTTCGTCACCACACACCGCTTCTGGACGGACGTGGAGATCCCGGACCGCGTGGACGCCCGCACCGGGCTGAAGCACGCGTCCCGCACGAACGAAACGGGCTGAACGACGAAGGACCCCGGCCGAGATCGGCCGGGGTCCTTCTCCGGTGTGGGCGCGGACGGTTTCGAACCGCCGACATCCTGCTTGTAAGGCAGGCGCTCTACCCCTGAGCTACGCACCCGAGACGATTCGACAGCCTACCTTGCCCGAGGCCCTGTCCTGCAAACCCTTACTCGGGAGCCCGAGGAAGTCAGGGTTGATACGGGGGAAAACCCCACCCCCGATCCGGGAGCGGCCCGGATCCCCCGCCGGAGCCCCGGTCCCTAGGGTCGAAGCAGGGTCGCGGAGTGCCCGCGACCCCGCCCGCTCAGGGCTAGATCAGGGGGAGATCGTCATGGTCCGTTCCGTTCCCGCACGTGCCGCCGCCGCGGCCGGGGTCGTCGCGCTCGTCGTCGCGGGGGCCACCGCCTGCGGTGCCTCCGCCGGGGACGACAAGACCCCCGACCACAAGTCCTTCGCCCTCCACGGCCGCACCCTGACCGTCGACTCCGACGACTCGGCGCTGGAGATCGTCGCCGCCGATTCGAACAAGTCGGGCACGGTCGAGGTCACCCGCTGGTTCCAGGGAAGCGTCGCCTTCGGCGAGGGCCCGAAGGTGACCTGGTCGATGAAGGGCGACCGGCTGGTGCTGCGGATGAAGTGCAGCGGTGTCGTCGCCGACTGCGCGGCCAAGCACCGCATCGAGGTGCCCCGGGACATCACCGTGAAGGTCGAGGACCGCGACGGCAGCGTGCGGGCCCGGGGATTCACCCGGCCGCTGAGCATCAGCACCGGGGACGGTTCCGTGCGGGTCACCGACTCCAGCGGGCCGCTGGAGCTGCACACCGGCGACGGATCGATGAGCGCGGACGTCACCTCCCGCCGGGTCACCGCCCGCACCGGGGACGGCTCGCTCCACCTCGAACTCGGCGCCGTACCGGACCGGGTGGAGACCCGCAGCGGCGACGGCTCGGTGACCGTCGAGCTGCCGAGGGCCACCTACCGCGTGGACACGAAGACCGGCGACGGAGGGGTCGACGTGTCCGTGCCCCGGTCCGACTCCAGCGACCACGTCGTGTCCGCCCAGAGCGGAGACGGGAAGATCACGGTGCGAACCGCGAACTGACCGGCCCGTGTGTTCGTCCCTTACCGGTGGGAGAATGACACCGGGCACCGCCAGGACGAACACAGCACGGGAGAGGGATGTGACGGCGACACCATCGCAGCCGTACTCGTCGTCGTCGGTGCCGCGCGCACACCGTCGGGCGCTCGGGGACACCCTCGCTCTCGTCGGCCTGCCCCTGCTCGCCGCCCTCGCGCTGCCGGCCGCGTTCGCCGGCGGCGGCACCCGGCGCTGGTTCGGCGGGCGCGCGGAGAGCCAGCGGGCCGAGGCGCAGGCCGCCAAGGACGCCGCCGCGGCCGCGTTCTACGAACTGGACACCGCCCAGCGGGATCTGCGGATCTCGATAGAGACGATCACGGCCGTCGACGACTCCCCCGCCGCCCGGCGGGCGGTCGCCGACTTCCAGGCGATCAGCGGCCGGATCGACGAGGCCAGCGGGCGCTACATCGAGGCCGTCGACGCCCATGACCTCGACCGGGACGACCTGGAGGCCGCGGTCGCCGCACACGCGCGCACCGAGCTCACCCGGGCCAAGGACGAGCTGGGCAACGTCAAGACGGAGCTGGACCGTTTCGGCGACAGCCTCGGTCCGCTGCTCGGCAAGGCCGAGACCCAGCTCGCCCGCCTCGCCCCGGCCGTGGAGCGGGCCCGGCAGGGGCTGCTGGCCGCCTCCAACGCCCTGGACGCCGTACGGGAGTCGGGGCTGAAGGCGGACGACCTCGCCGCCCGGCTCGCCACGCTGGGGCCGGAGTTGACCAAGCTCAACCAGGGTGCCGGACAGCACGGCGTGCCCCAGACCCTGGAGCGGGCCGAACGGGTCGCCCGGGAGGCGGAGTCGGTCCGGGTGGAGGCCGAGCGGCTGCCGGAGCGGGCCGCGGAGATCGACCACCGGCTCGTCTCCCTGCGCACCCGCGCCGAGGCCCTCACCACCCGCGCGGGCCAGGTCGACCCGGTCCTCAGCGAACTGCGCCGCCGGTTCACCGCCGCCTGCTGGCAGGACCTCCAGCACGTGCCGGACCAGGCCGCGGAGAACGTCCGGCAGGCCGAGCAGCGGCTCCGTGAGGCCCGTGCCGCGCGTGACGAACAGCGCTGGCCGGACGCGACCTCCCTGCTCTCCACGGTCCGCGCCCTGCTCAACACCACCGACGAGTCCGTCTCCGCCGCCGGCGACCGGCTGCGGAAGCTGAACGCCGTGCAGAAGGACCCCCAGCAGGAGATCGACCGCACCCGCTTCGCCATCCGTGACGCCCAGCGCCTCGCCATGACCGGCCGCACCACCCCCGACCCACGGCACGCGCGCCCCCTGGACGACTCGGTGGCCCGCCTGGACCGGGCGATCGCCACCCTGGAGGGCCGCCACCCCGACTACTGGCACTTCCTCACCGAGACGGAAGCGGTACGGCAGTCGGTGGCCCGGGTGGTCTCGCAGATCCGCGAGGAGCGCGGGGGCGCGCACTAGAGCTGCTCTCGTCACCTCCTCGCGAGCAGAGCGGGAGATTGAATCTCACACGAACTAGACAAATCACCCTTTACCGCGTACGCACTGCTGGCCGAGATGTAGCCACAGGGACGACGGACCTGGGTCGCCCAGGTCATGGCACGGCGCGGGGGGCAGGATTCGTGAACCCCGCCCCCCGCACCACCGCCGCGTCACCGCCTCCTCAGACGCGCTGCCACAGCCCCGTAGCGAGGGCGGGCTCATACGCGGCCTGTGCCTGGTGGGGCTGCAGGCACTCGTAGGTGACACCGTCGAGGGTCACCCGCGCTCCGACCTCGTACACCCGGCCCACGGCCCAGGCGCCCTCCTGGCCGTCCTCGGGGGCGGAGGTGCCGCTCGAGCTCGTGCTGGTGCTGAGCGTGAGGCCGTAGGTGCTGAGGATCGGGTTGATCGGCTGGTAGAAGGTCGTTCCGCCGCTCGTGCAGTCGCCGGAGCCTCCGGACGTGACACCCTGGGCCTGGACCCCCGAGATGTAGGAGCCGCCGGAGTCACCCGGCTCCGCGCACACCGTCGTGCGGGACACTCCGTCGACGGTGCCCTCGGCGTAGTTGACGCTCGTGTCGTGCTGCTGGATCGTGCCGCAGTGCCAGCCCGTGGTGGAACCCGACCGGCACACCGCGGCACCCGCCAGGGCCTGTACCGAGCCGGCGGTCTGCACGTCCTGGTCGCCCTCGCCCTTGACGGCGGGCGTCGCGGTCCAGTCGCTGTTGACGCCCACCCACGCCATGTCCTGCCCCGGGAAGACGGACGCCTGGAAGGTGCCCTGGGCGACCTGGTTGTACCCGGCGGTCTTCGCCCCCGCCTTGCCGCAGTGGCCGGCCGTGGCGAACCCCTGCTGGTCACCCTTGGTGACGCCGAAGCCGATGGAACAGCGGGCCGTGTCGTCGATGTAGAAGGCGTCACCGCCCCGGATGTCGTACAGGGCGCGCGGCTGGTCGGCCGTCACCTTGACGTCCACGAGCGCGTTGTCGACGCCGGCGGTCTTGATGAGCGTGTCCGCGGCGGCGCGGCTCGTCGCCTGCACCGTCACCCGGTTGGTCCGTACGTCGATGTAGCGGACCGGCGTGTCGAGGCCCTTGCCGGTGACGGAGCGGTCCAGCTTCGTCTTGGCCGTCCTCAGGTCCGCCAGCGGGGTCTTGACGACCACCGCCCGCGCACCACCGGCCTCGATGGCGCGGCCGTCCGCGACATCGGTGCTCGCGACGGTCAGGTCGGCTGAGGTGGCGCCGCTCACCCACGCTCCGGCGAAGCGCTTGCCCAGCACGTTCTGGAGCCGGCCGGCCCGGGTGCCCGCCTCGGCCTCGTTCACCAGGCGCGTCCTGGCCTGCGCCTCCGTCAGGCGCAGGTCGCGCTCCATGGCCCGCAGGACCACGGGCGCGGGGCTGTTGGCGCCGAGCGTCTCGGCGGCGGACGGGGCCGGGGCCGGCGCGGGGGGCTCGACGGCCGCGGCCGCGGGCAGCCCCGTGAGCACGAGTGCGCCGAGTACCGTCAACGCGGCACAACCGGCTGAAACGTGTCTGTGGGCCATCAGGCGTCTCCTCGGGTGGGGTACAAAAGCTCTCGAATCCCTAGGTTTTGCTGAAAACGACTCAGATGATGTCCGTCACCCGCTCGTTCCGCGCATCGGACGACAAGAAGAGGCCGCCCGGCGGAGCACGGGATGCCGGCGTCCCGACACACCGGGTAGGCTGCCCGGCTCCCGGTCACGCGGGAGTGAGGCCCGGCTGTCCGGCCTCCGTCACGAAGGACGCGGCGGTCGAGATCGGCGCACCCGGCGTCGTCACGGCGGACACGGTCCGGAAGTCGGCCCGCGCCTTCTGCCGGTCGAGGGTGACCCGCACATAGCCGCGGCGCCCGTCGTAGAACTTCAGATGCGGGTTGGCCTTGTGGTACGTGTCCCAGGTGGAGGGTCTCTCGGCGCCGTCCCGTCCGCTCGCGACCGAGGTGGCGGTGAGCTCCGTGCCGAGGGTGGGGGAGGCCGGGTCGTCGAAGTCGTCCTTGATGTCGAAGGCGTACGCGGCGTGCAGGTCCCCGGTCATCACCACCAGGTTCTCGGCCCCGGCCGATTTCGCGCCGTCGAGGATCCTGCGGCGCGAGGCCCGGTAGCCGTCCCAGGCGTCCATGGACATCTGCGGCTCCGCGGTGAGGTCCAGTTTGCGCTGGGAGAAGCAGACCTGTTGCGCCATCACATTCCACAGGGCCCGCGCGTCACGCCAGCCGTCGATCAGCCAGCTCTCCTGCGCCGCCCCGGTCATGGTGCGTGCCGGGTCGCCCTGCAGGGGGCCGCCAAAGTGCTTGGTGTCCGCGTACACCTGGTCGGAGCGGTACTGGCGGGTGTCGAGGACGTCGACCTGGGCGAGCGTGCCCCACTGGAGCCGGCGGTAGAGCTGGGCGTCGGGGCCGTTCGGCAGCTGTGCGGCGCGCAGTGGCTGGTTCTCCCAGTAGGCCCGGTAGGCGGCGGCGCGGCGCAGCAGGAACTCCTCCGGCGGGTCGTCGTTCTCGCTGATGGCGCCGGCGTAGTTGTTCTCGGTCTCGTGGTCGTCCCAGGTGACGACGAAGGGGTGGGCCGCGTGGACCGCCCTGAGGTCCGGGTCGCTCTTGTAGAGGGCGTACCGCAGCCGGTAGTCCTCCAGGGTCACGGCCTCGCGGTTGAAGAGGGCGGGCAGCTTCCGGTCGGTGTAGGCGCGGTGGCCGCCCACGGAGTTCACGGCGTACTCGTACAGGTAGTCGCCGAGATGGAGGACCACGTCGACGTCGTCCTGGGAGAGATGACGGTGCGCGGTGTAGTACCCGTCGAAGTAGGCCTGGCAGGAGACGGCGGCGTAGGTGAGCGACGCGGCGGCGGCCGTGGTCAGCGGCGCGGTGCGGGTACGGCCCGTCTCGCTGATCCAGGTCCCGGTCCTGAACCGATAGTGGTAGACCCGGTCGGGCTCGAGGCCGTCGACGTCCACGTGCAGGGTGTGGTGGTACTCCGGGTAGGCGACGGCGGTGCCGCTGCGGACGGGCGCGCCGAATGTCTCGTCGAGGGCCACCTCCCACTGGACGACGACGTACTGCTGGGGCAGACCGCCGTCGGGCTCGAACGGGGCGGGGGCGAGCCGGGTCCACAGCAGCACGGAGTCGGGCAGCGGGTCCCCGGAGGCGACGCCGAGCGTGAACGGATCACTGGCGATCCTCGCCGCGTTGAGTTCGCGGGAGCCTGCCGCGCCCCGGGCCGGCATTTGGGTGCTGAACGCGAGAGCGGTGGCCGCCGCGGTGACCGTGAGGAAGCGGCGCCGCCCGAAGTGCCGTGCGGCGGCACGCAGTTCGGGGTCGTGTCGTGAAGCCAAGGGGGCTCCTCCCGCGGTTGATCGCCGGCAGAGAACCCCCGCATGCTAACCAGACAATGATCATATTTCGGACATGCCTGTCGGAGCGCCGGTTAACCTGTGCTCATGCCTCGCTACGAATACCGCTGCCGGACCTGCGGCGACACCTTCGAACTCAGCCGCCCCATGGCCGAGTCCTCCGCCCCCGCCGACTGCCCGGCCGGCCACGACGACACGGTGAAGCTGCTGTCGACGGTGGCGGTGGGCGGCTCGGCGTCCGCGTCGGCCCCGGCGCCCCAGGCGGGCGGTGGTGGTGGCGGCGGTTGCTGCGGCGGAGGGTGCTGCGGCTGACCGCCGTACGCACATCGCTTCAGCCTGCCTTCAGGTCCCCGTGCCTAGCGTGGGCCCATGTCAGCCATCGACTGGGTCAACGGCCTCATGGACACCCTCGGCGCGCCCGGCGCCGGGGTCGCCATCGCGCTGGAGAACCTCTTCCCGCCTATCCCGAGCGAGGCGATCCTGCCACTCGCGGGCTTCGCGGCGAGCACCGGCCGGATGAGCCTGGTCGCCGTGCTGCTGTGGACGACGGCGGGTTCGGTGATCGGCGCCCTCGCGCTCTACGGCGTCGGCGCGCTGCTCGGCCGGGACCGCACGGTGGCGCTCGCGGCCCGGCTGCCCCTGGTGAAGGTCTCGGACATCGAGCGGACCGAGGGCTGGTTCCTGCGGCACGGCACCAAGGCGGTCTTCTTCGGCCGGATGATCCCGGTCTTCCGCAGCCTCGTCTCGATCCCGGCCGGCGTCGAACGCATGCCGCTGCCCGTGTTCCTGACGCTGACCACCCTGGGCAGCGCCCTGTGGAACACGGCGTTCGTCCTCGCGGGCCACGCCCTGGGCGCCAACTGGACCCAGGTCACCGACGTCGTGTCCGCGTACTCGAAGGTCGTGCTCGTGGCCGCCGCGCTCACCGTCCTGGCCTTCGTCGCCGTACGACTGCTGCGGCGGCCCTCCTCTACTGAGGTGTCCGAACCGTCCTGAGGAACTCCCTGAGGATCCGCTCCCCCGCCGCGACACCCCGCTCGGGCAGCGCGCTGATCGCCGGGGCGGTCCAGCCCGCGTCCGCCAGCTCCCCATGCCCCGGGCGCCAGCCACGGTCGGCCGCGAGGAGCAGGTCGGCGTCGAGCAGGGAGTCGCCCGCGGCCAGCGTCAGGGAGGCCCCGGTGCGCCGGGCCACCTCGCGCACGGCCGCGCTCTTGGTGAGCGGCTTGGGGACGGCGTAGATCTTGCGGCCCTGGAGCGACACCGTCCAGCCGCGGTTCTCGGCCCAGACCGCGAGCTCCTTCACCCAGTCCTCGGGCAGCAGTTCGCGCTCGACCACGAGGTAGGCGAAGAGGTCCTCGGCGATCCGGTGCTTGCGCACCCACAGGGGGTCGGCCGTCTCCTGGAGGTGTGCGCGGATCTCCTCCAGCGGGGCGCACTCGTCGGCGAGGCGGGCCGTGACGCCCGCGTGCCAGTCGAGGTCGGTGACGCCGTCGACCAGCAGGTGGCCGCCGTTCGCGCAGATCGCGTAACCGGGCGTGGGGCCGGGGAGGTTGATCCGCTGGTACTGCTTGCGGGTGCGGGTCGTCGTCGGCACGAAGACCGCCTCGTCCCCGAGCTCGCAGAGCAGTCCGGCCGCGGTCTCCGTCATGTAGGACAGCGGCCTGCTCTCGTGCACCTCGACACAGAGCAGCCGGGGCGCCCGCGCGTCCGGCATGGTCAGCGCGAGGGCGGCGGCCGAGTAGATGAGGGTACGGTCGAGGTCGCTCGCGACCAGCACCGGGGCCTGGGCAGGGGCCGGCATCAGACCGTCACCGCCTTGCCGTCGGCGCCGGTCGCCCCGCGCGTGTACTTGGGGTGGATCAACCCCACGCAGGTGTACGGGAGTTCGGCGACCTCTTCCACCGGGACACCTCTCTGCTCGGCCAACAGGCGTACGTGGTCCAGGTCCGCGCCCGCGCCCGCCCTGGCCAGGATCTTCCAGGGCACCCGGCGCAGCAGCACCCGGGTGGTCTCGCCGACACCCGGCTTGACGAGGTTGACGTCGTGGATGCCGTACTCCTCACTGATGCGTTCGACGGCCGCCCAGCCCTCCCAGGTGGGCTCGCGGTCGCCGGCCAGCAGTTCCTTCACCGTGGCGTCAACGGCGTCCACCACCTCGGGGAAACGGGCCGCGACCGCGTCCAGGAAGTCCACCGACACGTCCACGCCCGCGAGTTCGCGGTAGAACTTCGCGCCGTGGAAGTCGTCCGGGCCGACCAGGTCCGCGCGCAGGACCGTCCGCGAAATCAGGCCGGAGACCGTGGAGTTGAGGCAGGCGGAGGGGATGAGGAAGTCCTCCCGGGTGCCGTACGTCCGCACGCACGAGCCCGGGTCGGCGAGTACGGCGATCTCCGGGTCGAAGCCGGCGGGACCGCCATCGGCCTCGAACTTCCGCACCGCTTCCGTCAGTTCACGGGTGATCGCGCCCTTGCCGGTCCAGCCGTCCACGAACACGACGTCGGCGGGGTCGTGGTGTTCGGCCAGCCAGCGCAGGGCGTTGGCGTCGATACCGCGACCGCGGACGATCGAGACGGCGTAGTGCGGCAGGTCGAGGCCGTGCCGGAACCGCGCCCAGCGGCGCATCAGGACGCCGACGGGGGTGCCGGCGCGGGCGAGGGAGACCAGGACGGGGCGGGGCGAGCGTTCCTGGAGCACGATCTCCGTGACGGCGCCGACGGCCTGGGCGAGCCTCGCGGAGGACTCCGTCAGGGCCGTCCGGAACAGCTCCTGGTACTGGTCGCTCGGCTGGTACTCCATCGGCAGCGACTCCGCGTAGTGCGCGCCGCCGCTCTGGATGGCCTCCTCGCGCTCCTCGGTCGGCGCCTCCAGCGTGACGTCCGAGAGGTCCTGGAGCAGCCAGCCGACGTCCTCCGGGGCGTAGGAGGAGAAGGCGGGGCCACGGAGGGGCTCGGGGAGCATGGAGGGCCTTTCGGGGATGTGGCTGGGAATCACCGCGAGGACCGTCTGCCGGGTGTGCGGGGCCAGCTGGGCCAGGAGGCCGTCCGGTGCGTGGAGTTCGGGGGTGTCGGCGGCGGAGTCGACGATCGCGATCACCGCGTCGAAGCCGGCGCCGGCGACGTTGTACGCGTAGCGGTCGCCGGGGCCGTCCGCCGGGTTGTCGTGGGCCGGGAAGGTGAGACGGGTACGGATCGCGTATCCCGGGTCGTCCACGGCGAGGACAGGTGAGCGGGTGGTGGTGGAGTAGGTGAACTCGATGTCCTGGGCGATCTGTTCGAGTTCGCGGGCGAGTCTGAGGGGGGCGTACATCAGCTCTTCGAAGCCGAGGATGTGCACGCGGTGCGCGTCTTGCGGCAGCGCCTCGGCGAGCCTTGCGACCATTGCGGGGAGCGCGGACTCCAGGCGTATTCGGTGTGCCGGGGTGAATCCGTGGCGGCCGCCGTCGGGGAGGTCTCGGGGCCACATCAGGTCTACGCGGTGGTATGCCGGGTGCGGGTGCTTGGGGGCTGGTCGCGCCCGCGCGGCGGTAGCCGCAGATTCAACACAGCCCCGCGACCCTGAGTCGGCGACCTCAAACCTCGTTACGAGGTGCTGTCCCTTCTCCAACACCCCCTCCGGCAGCTTTACGGTGCCGGAGGCCGCCGCTACCAGGTCCACTCTCGCGCCTATTTCCCCCGCGAACTCCTCCAGCCGCCCCGCGTCCGCCTCCGAGCGCATGTCCACCAGGGCGACCACCACGTACCGGTCCCGCGGATAGCGTGCGTGCAGATCCCTGATCGTGTTCAGGACCGTGTTGCCCGTGGAGAACTCGTCGTCGACCAGGACCAGGGGGCCGTCGCCCGCCAGGAGCCCGGGGTCCTCCGGGAGGAGGAGGTGGGACGTGGCGTGGGAGTGGGACTCCTCGAAGCCGCCCGCGGGGGCCACCCCGGGGACCGGGCGGCGGGTGGAGTGGAGGTAGGGGGCGAGGGCGATGCCGTCGGCGACGGAGTGGCCGAGACCCGTCGCCGTCTCCGCGTAGCCGAGGACGACCGCGCGGGCCGCCTCCTGGTCGCCCAGCAGGTCGCGCACCCTGCGGCCCAGTGCGAAGCCGTGGCCGTAGACCACCGACGGGGACTGGGGGACGTGTTTGCCCAGCACGTTGGAGACCAGCAGGTGGGCCCGCTTGGGGTTGCGGCGCAGGGCCAGTCCCAGCAGGTCGGTCAGCCGGCTGTCGCCCACGAGTTCGACGCCGAGCCGGTCGGCGACCCACGTCCCCGACCAGACCCCGCCCGGCGTGCCGTCGTTCACTGCCTTGTTCATGCGTCCCTTGGTGTTCACGGATGTTCAGCCGGAGATTCCGGCGGCGAGCAGCTCCACGAAGCCGATGTCCTCGTTCGCCACCCCGAAGACCTCGGCGCGCAGCAGGGTCCGCTCGGCCCAGGCGCGATGCGGCTTCACTTCGTTCATCTTGTTCGTGTACTGCGACCGCAGCACCCCGCCGCCGCCGCGCTCGGGCCGCAGGATGTCCTGCGCGTCGCTGAACTCCTCGTGGCTGACCACGGACAGCGCGTGCACGGGCAGCACGTGGGAGGGGTGGATGCAGGTCTTGCCGAGCAGGCCGTTGGCCTGGTCGAGGGTGATCTCGCGCAGCAGGCCGTCCATGGCGTGCTCGATGAGCGCCTCGCGCAGCTCCTCGGCCTGGCCCTCCAGGAAGGGGCTGCGGCGCAGCTGCGGCTTGAACATGCGCTCCTGGACCCGGAAGTACTCCCAGACCGGTCCGGTCACGGTGAACCCGGTGCCGTCGGCGCGGCCCAGCATGTTCACCACGTCGGCGATCACGGAGGCGACGATCTGGACGTCCCAGGCGGTCATGTCGGGGGCGCGGCGCAGGCCGTAGGAGGAGCAGAAGTCGGTGACGCCGAGGCGGAGTGCCAGGACCCGGTCGCGGTACTTGTCGACCGCGCGCGCGATGCCCTCCAGGGTCTCTACGCGCGTCTCCCGGTAGAGCAGCTCCGGCGACTCCAGCACCGGCATGGCGAACAGCCGGTGCCCGCTCGCGGCCTCGGCGGAGGAGAGCGCCTCCAGGAAGGGGATGCCGCGCTCCTCGGTGAACTTCGGGAGCACGAATCCGGACAGCAGCCGGACCGCGGGGCCGAGCCGTCGTACGAGGTCGGGTATCTGCTCGGGGTGGCGGACCCGGATGAAGAGCAGCGGAAGGTCCACCTGCCGCTCCGCGAGGTCCGTGAACTGCCGGACGAGGTTCTCCTCGCCCTCGGCGACGTCCTCGTCGCCGATCGAGTCTTCCAGGCACAGCACCATCGAGACCACGCCGCGTCCGGTCTGCTTGACGATGTCGTCGGCGAGCCGCGGCCGGGTCGCCGGACTGTAGAGCGTGGCGCCCAGAGCCGCGGAGAGCAGCCGGGACGGGGAGTCCGCGGTGAACTCGCAGGGCTCCTGGTGGAAGAGGCGCTGACGCACCTCAGGGGCGATGTGCCCGAAATGACGCATATGACTCCCCCGTGGTTGCTGTGCCACCTGTGAAGGGATCACAGGTGGCCGGTAATAGTACGTAGGTACCCATGTCCCAGGTTCCCACCGGGCATGAATTTCAGGTAACGCAGACAAACACGGCCATGTCGACACCGTTACGACATCCACCGGTATCCCGTACCCCGGCGTTGTCGTGACCAGGACCGAGAGGGCAGGATGACCGCATGACGCACGCCATGCTGAAGGGGTCGAACGTCCCGCTGGAAGCCACCACAGTACGTGCCGTGCTGTGCTGGGCGCCCGGGCAGGGGGTCCCGGTCGTCGACGCCTCGGCGCTTCTCCTCGGCCCCGACGGTCATGTGCGATCCGACGAGGACTTCGTCTTCTACAACCAGCCCCGGCACCCCTCCGGGAAGGTCTGGCTCCTCGGCAAGAAGCGGGTCGCCGAGGGTCCCACCGACACGATCCAGACAGATCTCGCCGGTGTCGAGCCCGACGTCAGCCAGATTCTCCTGGTCGCGTCGGTGGACGCGGACGAGGCCACGTTCGCCCGCGTGCAGGGCCTGCGCATCCTGCTGTACGACGCCTCGGTCGCCGACGGCGAGCCGCTGATCCGCTTCGACATCAAGCCGGAGACGGGCCAGGAGACGGCCCTGATCTGCGGCGAGCTGTACCGCCGCGGCGAGGGCTGGAAGTTCCGCGCCCTGGGCGAGGGCTATGTGGAGGGCCTCCAGGGCCTGGCCACGGACTACGGCATCGTGGTGGACGAGTCCGACTCCCCGGAGACTCCGCCGCAGCCCGAGCCCACGTCGTTCGCCCTCCCCCCGGAGCAGCCGGCCCAGTCGGCCACCTCGGTCCCCACCCAGCAGGCCTACGGCTACCCCCAGCAGGCGACCCCGGCGACAGCCCCGGTGGTGGCGGCGTCGGGCTACGGCTACCCGCCGCCCGTGGCTCCGGTGCCGGCCGGGGCGGAGTTCTCTCTGCCTCCCCAGGGCCCGCAGTTCATCGGGCGGTAGCGGAGCTCACCGGTCCGCCTTCGCCTTGTAGCCCCGCCCCCACTGCAGCCCCCACCCGTACAACCGGTCCAGCTCCCCCTGGAAGCCGTACACGAACTGCACCTCACGCCGTACGACGAGCTCGCCCTTGACGTTCTCGATCATCACCACCGCGCACGAGCGGGCCTGCGGGTGCCGCTCGTCGAGGCCTATCTCGATGCGCGGCCCGTTGCTCGGGTACAGCGTCACGATCGCGTGCGTACGGTCGAACGCCGGTGTCTGGTCGTAGATGTACACGAAGACCAGCAACCGCTTGATCTGGTCCCGGTGGTCGAGGTTGACGTACATCGTCTCGCCGGACGCCGAGCCGAACCGGTCGTCCCCGCTGAGCTTCACGTACGGCGGCGCGTTGACGTCGCCCAGCAGCCCGCCGAGGGGCTGGACGACCCCCTTCGTGCCGTCGGCCAGCTCGTACAGGCATCCCAGGTCGAGGTCGACGTTGACCATGCTCTGGCTGTGCCCGAGGACCTCCGGCGGCTTGAGCGCCTTGAAGGGGTGCCGCAGCAGCGACTCCCGCTGTGAGCCCCCGATGTCGGAGGTCCGCATCCGCCAGGTCAGGTTGATACGGAGGTTGCCGGTCGCCGCGCCCTGTTTGGTGAGCGAGACCCGGTTGTGCCGCTTGGTCAGTTCGATCGCGTTGCTGGCCGCGCTGCCCGAGTCGAAGTCGACCTCGCGGCCGCCCCGGAGTCCGTCCAAGAAGCCCATTCCCGCCCCCATGTTCACTTTGGAGAAACCGGCGGGGCGGCCGGAGACCGGCCGCCCCGCTCAGAGCGTTCCTCACCAGGAAGGGTGTCACACCCCGGACGAGACCTCAGTCTTCTCGTCCGAGCCCGCGGCTTTTCCCTCTGCGGCCGCGAGCGCCTTGTTGCGCCGCACGGAGGACCAGAAGGACCAGCCGATCAGGATCACGCCGACGAGACCGGTGATGATCTCGTGGATCTCGTACTGGATGGTCACCATGAGGATCACCGCGAGGGCGCCGATCGCGTAGTGCGCGCCGTGCTCCAGGTAGACGTAGTCGTCGAGGGTGCCCTGGCGGACCAGGTACACGGTCAGCGACCGGACGTACATCGCGCCGATGCCCAGGCCCAGCGCCATCAGGACGATGTCGTTGGTGATGGCGAACGCGCCGATCACGCCGTCGAAGGAGAAGGAGGCGTCCAGGACCTCCAGGTACAGGAACATGAAGAACGCGGCCTGGCCGGCCATCAGGACCGCCGACTTGGGCTTGCCCTGGCGCTCGGCCTGCTCCTCCTCCTCGTGCTCGCGTTCCTCGTCCTCTTCGAGCTTGTCCTCGAAGTAGCCGGAGAGGCCGCCGACCACCATGTAGGTGATCAGGCCCGCGATGCCGGAGATCAGGACGGTCTGTGCCTTGTCGACGTGCGCGCCGCCGTGCTGGTGGGCGTGGGTCGCGAAGGTGAAGGCGGTGATCAGCAGGACGACCAGCGCGATGCAGACCGACAGCATGTCGACCTTGCCGAGCTTGGCCAGCGGCCGCTCGATCCAGCGCAGCCACTGGATGTCCCGGTCCTCGAAGATGAAGTCCAGGAAGATCATCAACAGGAACATGCCGCCGAACGCGGCGATCGCCGGGTGCGCGTCGGTGACCAGCTCCTGGTAGTGGTCCTTGTTGTTGAGGGCGAGGTCGACCGCCTCGATGGGCCCCATCTTCGCGCTGATGGCGACGATGACGACGGGGAAGACCAGCCGCATGCCGAACACGGCGATCAGTACGCCGACCGTGAGGAAGATCTTCTGCCAGAAGGCATTCATCTTCTTCAGGATTCCGGCGTTGACCACCGCGTTGTCGAACGACAGGGAGATCTCGAGGATGGAGAGGATCGCCACGATCCCGAAGCCCTCCCACCCCCCGTAGAGCACCGCAGCGACCAGGCCGAGCGCGGTGACCGCGAACGACCAGCCGAAGGTTTTGAGAACCACTGGCTACCCAATCCGTACGTGTACGGGGGACCCCCGTGCCGCACTCGGCTTTACGAAACTTTGAAGCGAAGTGTAGTCGGGCACCCACGAAGCCCTACCGGGCCCCGGCTTTTGCTCATATCGCGTTATGAGACGTTGACTCCGAAGTCGAGGGCGATGCCCCTGAGGCCCGACGCGTACCCCTGCCCCACCGCCCTGAACTTCCACTCGCCCTGGTGGCGGTAGAGCTCGCCGAAGATCATCGCGGTCTCGGTGGAGGCGTCCTCGGAGAGGTCGTAGCGGGCCAGTTCCTGGCCGTCGGCCTGGTTGACCACACGGATGAAGGCATTGCTGACCTGGCCGAAGGTCTGGCCGCGGTTGTCGGCGTCATGGATCGACACCGGGAAGACGATCTTGTCGCAGGTGTCCGGCACCTTGGAGAGGTCGACCAGGATCGACTCGTCGTCGCCCTCGCCCTCACCGGTGAGGTTGTCGCCGGTGTGCTCGACCGAGCCGTCGGGGCTCTTGAGCTGGTTGTAGAAGATGAAGTACTCGTCACCCAGGACCCGCCCGCTGCTGCACATCAGGGCGCTGGCGTCGAGGTCGAAGTCGGCTCCGGTGGTGGAGCGCGCGTCCCAGCCGAGTCCGACCATCACCTGGGTGAGGTTGGGTGCGGCCTTAGACAGGGAGACGTTCCCTCCCTTGGCGAGCGTGACGCCCATGTGCTGTTCCCTCCCCGAGAGTGTGCTGCTGTGCTGTACCTGCGCGTCCGGCGCCGCACGCAAACGGTGCGGCGCCGGACGAAGAGCCGTTCGAGCGGGTCCGAGGGCCTGCCCGGTGGAGCGGGTCCTAGACGTTGACGCCGAAGTCCTGGGCGATGCCGCGCAGGCCCGAGGCGTAGCCCTGGCCGATGGCGCGGAACTTCCACTCGGCGCCGTTGCGGTAGAGCTCACCGAAGACCATGGCCGTCTCGGTGGACGCGTCCTCGGAGAGGTCGTAGCGGGCGATCTCCGCCTCGCCGGCCTGGTTCACGACGCGGATGAACGCGTTGCGCACCTGGCCGAAGGACTGCTGGCGGTTCTCGGCGTCGTAGATCGAGACCGGAAAGACGATCTTGTCGACGTCGGCGGGGACGGCGGCGAGGTTGACCTTGATCTGCTCGTCGTCGCCCTCGCCCTCACCGGTGATGTTGTCGCCGGTGTGCTCGACCGAGCCGTCCGCGCTCTTGAGGTTGTTGAAGAAGACGAAGTTCGCGTCGCTGGCGACCTTGCCGGCCGCGTTCAGCAGCAGCGCGCTGGCGTCCAGGTCGAAGTCGGTACCGGTCGTGGTGCGGACGTCCCACCCCAGACCGACGATGACCGCGGTCAGGCCCGGGGCCTCCTTGGTCAGCGATACGTTGCCGCCCTTGCTGAGGCTGACTCCCACGAGTCCTCCATAGGTTCGCTGTTTCTGATGCTGCCGGATCAACGATTCGATCCTAGTGACGGGTTCCCGGCACACGCAGTCCCTGGAGGCGAACAATCACAGGGTGTCGAGCGCCTTCACGTACTCGTTCAGGTCGCGGGCGTCCGGCAGGGCGTTGACGACGGTCCAGCGGACCACGCCCTCCTTGTCGATGACGAAGGTGCCGCGCACCGCGCAGCCCTTGTCCTCGGCGAAGACGCCGTAGGCGCGGGAGACCTCGCCGTGCGGCCAGAAGTCGCTGAGCAGCGGGTACTCCAGACCTTCCTGCTCGGCGAAGACGCGCAGGGTGTGGATGGAGTCGTTGGAGACGGCGAGCAGCTGGGTGTCGCGGTCCACGAAGGTGGGGAGGTTGTCACGCAGCTCGCACAGCTCACCGGTGCAGACGCCGGTGAAGGCGAAGGGGTAGAAGAGCAGCACGACGTTCTTGCTGCCACGGAAGTCGGACAGCTTCACGGCCCGGCCGTGGTTGTCCTTGAGCTCGAAGTCGGGGGCTTTTTCGCCGGCCTGGATCGCCATCGCGCGGATGTCCCTTCGGGGGCTGTTCGAGTGACACGACCACCCTACGCAGCGATCACCACGGGAAAGCGGACGGGCCGGTCGCGCCGGCCCGTCCGGTGGTACAGGGCTACCTCTTGGACTTGGCCGCCTTGGGCGTCACCAGCCGGCTGCCACTCCAGTCCTTGCCCACGCTGACGCTCTTGGAGGCGGACAGGCCTGCCGTCGTCGCGGCTTCGGAGATGTCACTCGGCTCCACGTAGCCGTCCCGGCCGGTCTTCGGCGTCAGCAACAGGATCGAGCCGCCCTCCTCGATGTACGTGGTGGCGTCCACCAGCACATCGGTCAGGTCGCCGTCCTCGTCACGGAACCAGAGCACCACGGCATCGGCGACGTCGTCGTAATCCTCGTCCACAAGGTCGCTGCCGATGACTTGCTCGATGGCCTCGCGGAGTTCCTGGTCTACGTCGTCGTCGTAGCCGATCTCCTGGACCACCTGCTCGGGCTGGAACCCCAGCCTCACGGCAGGGCTCGTCTCCGCGTGGTCCGCGGTCGCGCTCACGGGTTGCCTCCTGATCTTGTCTTTGGGTATGTCTCAGGCTTCGCGCGTGCGCGAAGCGTTGGCCGTAGTCCACACGGGCGGGACGGATCGCGCAAGTACCCGGCGTTTCGGACCGCCGAAACGGTGACGTTCCGGACGTGTCCCCCCAACCCCAGGCACATCCTCGCGGTCACGTCGTGACACATGCCACACCTTTCTGCCCTCTTTGCGTGTTTGGGAACCATACCCGGGTACCAGCCTCGGGTTACCCCGGAGTAGAGATGACGTTTGGCCCCCCGAGGTACACGATGGGGAGCGGTGCAGACATACAGGAATACGGCCCTCTGACAGGTAAGGAACAGCGTGGCTTCCGGATCCGATCGCAACCCGATCATCATTGGCGGCCTTCCGAGTCAGGTTCCTGACTTCGACCCCGAGGAAACCCAGGAGTGGCTCGACTCCCTCGACGCCGCCGTGGACGAGCGCGGCCGGGAGCGGGCCCGCTATCTGATGCTGCGGCTCATCGAGCGGGCCCGCGAGAAGCGCGTGGCCGTGCCCGAGATGCGCAGCACGGACTACGTCAACACGATCCCCACCAGGGCGGAGCCGTTCTTCCCGGGCAACGAGGAGATCGAGCGGAAGATCCTGAACGCCACCCGGTGGAACGCGGCCGTGATGGTCTCGCGCGCCCAGCGTCCCGGGATCGGCGTCGGCGGCCACATCGCCACCTTCGCGTCCTCCGCGTCCCTCTACGACGTCGGCTTCAACCACTTCTTCCGCGGCAAGGACGAGGGCGACGGCGGCGACCAGGTCTTCTTCCAGGGCCACGCCTCCCCCGGCATCTACGCGCGCGCCTTCCTGCTCGACCGCCTCAGCGAGGCGCAGCTCGACGCGTTCCGCCAGGAGAAGTCGAAGGCGCCGCACGGGCTGTCCTCGTACCCGCACCCGCGCCTGATGCCGGACTTCTGGGAGTTCCCGACCGTGTCGATGGGCCTCGGCCCGATCGGCGCGATCTACCAGGCGCGGATGAACCGCTACATGCACGCGCGCGGGATCGCCGACACGAGCAAGTCCCACGTGTGGGCGTTCCTCGGCGACGGCGAGATGGACGAGCCCGAGTCGCTCGGCCAGCTGACCATTGCCGCGCGCGAGGGCCTCGACAACCTGACCTTCGTCGTCAACTGCAACCTGCAGCGCCTCGACGGCCCGGTGCGCGGCAACGGCAAGGTCATCCAGGAGCTGGAGTCGGTCTTCCGGGGCGCCGGCTGGAACGTGATCAAGCTGATCTGGGACCGGACCTGGGACCCGCTGCTCGCGCAGGACCGCGACGGCATCCTCGTCAACCGGATGAACACCACCCCGGACGGCCAGTTCCAGACCTACGCCACCGAGTCCGGCGCCTACATCCGCGACCACTTCTTCGGCGACGACCAGCGGCTGCGCGCGATGGTCGAGGGCATGACCGACGACCAGATCCTGCACCTGGGCCGCGGCGGTCACGACCACAAGAAGATCTACGCGGCGTTCAAGGCGGCCGTCGAGCACACCGGCCAGCCGACGGTCATCCTCGCCAAGACCGTCAAGGGCTGGACGCTGGGCCCGAACTTCGAGGGCCGCAACGCCACGCACCAGATGAAGAAGCTGACGGTCGACGACCTCAAGGGCTTCCGCGACCGGCTGCACCTGCCGATCTCCGACAGGGAGCTGGAGTCGGGCGCGCCGCCCTACTACCACCCGGGCCGGGACTCGGAGGAGATCCAGTACATGCACGACCGCCGGCTGGGTCTCGGCGGTTACGTCCCGACGCGTGTCGTGCGCGCCAAGCCGCTCGCGCTGCCGGACGACAAAACGTACGCGTCCGTGAAGAAGGGTTCGGGTCAGCAGTCGATCGCCACCACCATGGCCTTCGTCCGACTGCTCAAGGACCTCATGCGGGACAAGGAGCTCGGCAAGCGGTTCGTGCTGATCGCGCCGGACGAGTACCGCACCTTCGGCATGGACTCGTTCTTCCCGAGTGCGAAGATCTACAACCCGCTCGGTCAGCAGTACGAGTCGGTCGACCGGGAGCTGCTGCTCGCGTACAAGGAGTCCCCGACGGGTCAGATGCTGCACGACGGCATCTCCGAGGCGGGCTGCACGGCCTCGCTGATCGCGGCGGGTTCGGCGTACGCCACGCACGGCGAGCCGCTGATCCCGGTCTACGTCTTCTACTCGATGTTCGGTTTCCAGCGCACCGGAGACCAGTTCTGGCAGATGTCGGACCAGCTGGCGCGCGGTTTCGTGCTGGGCGCGACCGCGGGCCGTACGACGCTGACCGGTGAGGGTCTCCAGCACGCGGACGGCCACTCGCAGCTGCTCGCCTCGACCAACCCGGGCTGTGTGGCGTACGACCCGGCGTTCGGGTTCGAGATCGCGCACATCGTGCGGGACGGTCTGCGCCGGATGTACGGGCCGACCGCCGACGGCAAGGTGGGGGAGGACGTCTTCTACTACCTCACCGTCTACAACGAGCCCATCCGGCACCCGGCCGAGCCCGAGAACGTCGACGTCGAGGGCATCCTCAAGGGCGTCTACCGCTTCTCCGAGGGCACCTCGGGGTCGATCCCGGCGCAGATCATGGCGTCGGGTGTCGCCGTGCCGTGGGCGGTCGAGGCGCAGAAGATCCTCGCCGAGGAGTGGAACGTCAAGGCGGACGTCTGGTCGGCGACCTCCTGGAACGAACTGCGGCGCGAGGCCGTGGCCTGCGAGGAGTACAACCTGCTGCATCCGGAGGAGGAGCAGCGGGTGCCGTACGTGACGCGGAAGCTGGCCGGGGCGCAGGGTCCGTTCGTGGCCGTGTCCGACTGGATGCGGGCGGTTCCCGACCAGATCGCGCGGTGGGTGCCGGGCACGTACCAGTCGCTGGGCGCGGACGGGTTCGGCTTCGCGGACACCCGGGGTGCGGCGCGGCGGTTCTTCCACATCGACGCGCAGTCGATCGTGGTGGGCGTGCTGACGGAGCTGGCGCGGGAGGGCAAGGTGGACCGGTCGGTGCTGAAGCAGGCGATCGACCGGTACCAGTTGCTGGATGTCTCGGCTGCTGACCCCGGTGCGGCGGGAGGGGACGCCTAGTCGTGTGGCCGCGGGGCGGTGGGGGTTGTTCGCGCAGTTCCCCGCGCCCCTGAAGGGTGGTGAGGCCTGACGGCCCACCACCCTTCACCTTTTCTTTACGATGCGGGTATGACGGAACAGTCGGCGCAGGCCCGTTGGGAACAGCACACCCAGCGTCCTCTTCTGGCGCTCGCGGTGCTGTTCGCGGTCGCCTACGCCGTGCCGATCGTGGACGCCTCGGTGGGACGGTCGCTGACGACGGTGTGCACGGTGGCCGAGTGGGTGGTGTGGGGGGTCTTCGCCGTCGACTACCTCATGCGGTTGTCGCTCTCGCGGGACCGCCGTGCGTTCGTACGGCAGCACTGGATGGACCTGTGCGCGGTGGTGCTGCCGCTCATACAGCCCCTGCGGTTGCTGCGGCTCGTCTCCACGCTGCTGCTGGTGGGGCGGCGTGCGCGGATGGCCTCGCAGATCAGGGTGACGACGTACGTCGGCGGGGCGGTCGTCGGGCTGCTGATGTTCGGCTCGCTGGCCGTGCTCTCGGTGGAACGGGACTCGCCGAACGGGAACATCCGCACACTGGGTGACGCGGTGTGGTGGTCCTTCACGACCATGACGACCGTGGGCTACGGCGACCACGCCCCCACCACCGGCCTGGGCCGCATGATCGCGGTCGGGCTGATGCTGTCCGGGATCGCCCTGCTGGGTGTGGTGACCGCGAACATCGCCGCCTGGTTCATCGAGCGCTTCGAGAAGGACGACGTGGAGGAACGCGAGCAGACGGAGGCGATCCGCGTCCTGACGGAGGAGGTCCGGGCTCTGCGAGCGGAGGTCGCGGCCCTGCGGAAGACGTCCGTCGGGGGGTGACGTCGAACTCCGGCGGCGACGAGCTCGGTCCCAGCCGACTCCCACGGCCCCGATCCCACCGACAGACGACGGAGGCCCCGGGCCCGCCCACGAGGCGGACGGCGCCTGCTCGCCCCACCCGGGGGAGACGGTCCCTCACCCGCTGCCCGGGGTGGTCCCACCGATCCGAGCACTGACGCGGAAGCCCCGGGTCCGGACCAGGTCGGGCGGACCCCCGGTCGACCCACCGAGGGGCCATGCCTCACCCGCAGTCCAAGGCGGCCACACCGATCCAAGCACCGACACGGAAGCCCCGGATCCGGCCGAGGTCGGGCGGACCCCCGGTCGACCCACCGAGGGGCCATGCCTCACCCGCAGTCCAAGGCGGCCACACCGATCCGAGCACCGACACGGAAGCCCCGGATCCGGACCAGGTCGGGCGGACCCCCGGTCGACCCGTCGGCGGTGACCGCAGCGAACCGAGCGCTGAGGCGGGGGGTCCCGGTCCGGCCGACGGCGCGACCCCGCGCTGGACATCACAGACTCCGGCCCCCGATTCGCAGCGGACCGTCCCACCGGGAGACGGTCCCTCACCCGCTGCCCAACGTTGCCGCAGGGACCGGTCACTGACGCAAGAGGTCCAGGCCCTGCCGACGCCGTGATCCCGCGCCGGACACCACAGACCCCGGTCCCCCAAGACGCGGGCGGGCCCCCGGTCGTCCCACCGGGGGCCCTTCCCTCACGCGCCCCGGGTCAGAACAACCCGCTGCCCGGGGTGGCCGCTCCGACGAGCCAGATGATCGCCAGGAGCGTGTCGATGGCGCCCAGTACGAAGGCGACCAGAGCAGGCCAGGCACGGTTGCCGCCCGACCAGGTGCGGCCCATGGCGAGCCAGCCGCAGACGATCGCGACGGGGCCCAGGATGATGCCCAGTACGAAGAAGCCCGCGATCGCGCAGATGACTCCGATGATTCCGAGCGTCGCGCGATCCGGCCCGGTCCGTGACCACGTCCGGCCACGTGATCGGGGGTACCTGCGCGTTCCGTGTCCGAAGCCCGCCATCATCAACTCCCTGACACCCTAGGTTGGTTGGGTTCGTCTCGGGTTCAACGATGCGAGTACCCCGGTCCGCGCGGTTAATCCTCCGGCCTTGCGGCGCGCCGCCCCCCTCCGGCAGCGCGCCGCAGCGCCGTCCGCCCTCCGCGGCGTACGAGCGTGCCGTGCGGAGGACTTGACTTACTGTGACCTGCGGCGCGTACCGGGTGCGAGAAATCTTTAGCCTCTTCACCCTGATAGGGGAAGAACACTGAAGTCCCGTCAGATGTGGCCCACGCCCGCGCCCGCCTCCGCGTTCACCCCGCGCTTGGTGAACAGCGCGACCAGGATCGCGAACGCGGCGACTCCGGCAGCGACGAGGGACGCGAGGCTCATCCCCGAGATGAACGTGTCGTGGGCGACGTCGGTGATCTTCGCCGCGATCTCCGCCGGGGTCCCCTTGGCCACCGGGGCCACGCCCACCTGGACCGCCTCCGACGCCTGGTCCAGCTGCGCCGGCGTGAGCGGGGGCAGACCCGCGGCCTTCCAGTTGCCCGGGAGATCGCCGTCCACCTTGGAGGCCATCACGGCACCGAGGACGGCCGTACCGAGGCTGCCGCCGATCTGCATCGCGGCCTGCTGGAGACCGCCGGCCACACCGGAGAGCTCCATGGGCGCGTTGCCCACGATGACCTCCGTGGCGCCGACCATCACGGGCGCGAGGCCGAGGCCGAGCAGCGCGAACCAGAGGGACATCAGGGCGCTGCCGGTGTCCGTCTCCAGCGTGGACATGCCGTACATGGCGATCGCGGTGGCCGCCATGCCGCCGGCCAGCGGGATCCGCGGGCCGAGCTTGGTGATCAGCGCACCCGCGAGCGGGGAGCCGACGATCATCATCCCGGTCAGCGGGAGCAGGTGCAGACCCGCGTCGATCGGGCTCATGCCGTGCACGTTCTGGAGGTAGAACGTCACGAAGAACAGGCCGCCCATGAACGCGATCGCCATGAGCACCATGAGGACCACACCCGCCGACAGCGCCACCGAACGGAACAGCCCGAGCGGGATCAGCGGCTCCTTGACCTTCGTCTCCCAGAGCGCGAACAGCGCGAAGCCCACGACGGAGACGACGATGAAGGTCCAGGTCAGTCCGTCGCCCCAGCCCCAGGTCGGGGCCTTGATGAGCGCCCACACCAGGCAGAACATGGCGCCCGACAGCAGGGCTATGCCCAGGAGGTCGAAGGAGCGCGGGGCGTTCTCGGCGCGGTGGTCGAGCAGGATCAGCACCCCGAGGACGAGGGCGAGGACACCCACCGGCACGTTGATGAAGAACACCGACTGCCAGTTGACGTGCTCGACGAGGACACCGCCGAGGATCGGGCCGCCGGCGGTGGAGGCGCCGATGACCATGCCCCAGATACCGATGGCCATGTTGAGCTTCTCGGCCGGGAAGGTGGCCCGCAGCAGACCGAGCGCGGCCGGCATCAGCAGGGCGCCGAACAGGCCCTGCAGCACGCGGAAGGTGACGACCGCGGCGATGCTGCTGGACAGTCCGATCGCACCCGAGGCGGCGGCGAAGCCGACGACACCGATCAGGAAGGTCTGGCGGTGGCCGAAGCGGTCACCGAGCTTGCCCGCGGTGATCAGGGCGACCGCCAGCGCGAGGAAGTAGCCGTTGGTGATCCACTGGACGTCCGCGAAGCTCGCCTTGAGGTCGGCCTGGATGGCCGGGTTGGCGATGGCCACGATGGTGCCGTCGAGGGCCACCATCATGACCCCCACCGCCACGGTCAGCAGGGTGAGCCACGGGTGCCCGCGCAGCCCGGAGGAGGACGGCTGATCCGACGGGGACTGTGACGCCCTGTCCCCCGGCCCCGTCGTATCGATGGTGGTCTGACTAGTCATGTGTTCGAGGCTAGTGACAGCCACTGACAATTGACAAACCAATTCACAAGTCGGTAACTGACACCAATGGAAACACTGCGAGAACGCAAGAAGCAGCGCACCCGGGAGGCACTGCTGCGGGTGGCCATCGAGCTCTTCACCACCCGGGGCTACGAGCAGACGACCGTCGACGACATCGCCGACGCTGTCGGGGTCTCGCAGCGCACCTTCTTCCGCTACTTCGCCGGCAAGGAGGACGCCGCGCTCGCGCTCGACGAGATGACGGTGACGCGCTTCGTCGACGGCGTACGCGCGCGTCCGCCGCACGAACCCCCGCTGGAGGCGCTGCGCCAGGCCGTACTGGAGGGCTGGGACACGCTGCACGAGGTCGTGGAGTCGGTCGTACCGGTGGAGCGGTTCCTGGCTCTGTACCGGGTGATCGAGTCGACGCCCGTGCTGCTCGCCGCGCATCTGCGGCGCTCGGCGGAGGCCGAGGAGGTGCTCACACGCGTGCTCGCCGAACGCGAGGGCCTCGACGCGGCCACCGACCCGCGCCCCAGGCTGCTGGTGGCCGTCTTCAGCGGCGTGATGCGGGTGACGGAACGGCAGTGGTCGACCGACGGGGAGTTCAGCCTGGAGGCGATGCGCGCGTTGACGGTCTCCCACCTCGAACTGCTGGGTCCGGCGTTGACCGGCAAGTGGGTCCCCTACCTCAAAACGTGATCCCTGTCACTCGATTAACCCGAGACCGTCCCGTTCTCCTAGTGTGTCCTTTCAGTGACTTCCTTCGACACCTCCCCGCAACTCAACGTCTGGCGCGCACTGCTCGCGCTGGCCGTGGTGTTCGTGATGCTGGCGACCACCGGCTGGACCGCTCTGCGCAACCAGAGGGAGGCCACCCAGCTCCAGGCCTCGCTCGAGTCCTGGGGGCATGGCCACCTCCAGGGACACCGGCTGCCGGATCCGGAGACCGCCCCCGCCCAGCTCACGCGCTTCTTCGCCTCGCTCACCTCCCAGGAGCGGGTCCGTCTCGCCCAGAGCTATCCGCTCGCGGTCGGCAACATGAACGGCGCCCCCGTCGGACTGCGCTACCAGGCCAACCGCCTCGCGCTGCTCCAGGCCCGCGGTGCCGAGCGAAAACGCATGCACGACCCCCGGCTCACGCCGGCCGGTCAGCAGGAGGCGGGCCGCCGTATGCACCGCTTCGAGTCGCTGACGGCCCCGGAACGCCACATCCTCGCCTTCGACCCCGACGGCTCCGGCCGGGTCGCCGAGGTCTTCGGTGATCTCCGCACGGCGGAGCGGATCTCCGTCGTCGTGCCCGGCGTCGACACCGACCTGCTCACCTTCCAGCGCACCAACCGCAGTTTCTCCGCGCCGGTCGGCATGGCCCAGGCCCTCTACGGGGCCGAGCGTGAGGCGAGCCCGTCCACGCGGACGGCGGTGATCGCCTGGGCCGACTACACGGCGCCCGCCGGACTCGGCATCGACTCGGCCACCGCGATGCGCGCCGAGGACGGCGCCGTCCGGCTGAACGCGCTGGTGCGCGCGCTGCCCGGCACCGCGCCCGTCTCCCTGTTCTGCCACAGCTACGGCTCCGTGGTGTGCGGGGTGGCCGCGCACACGCTGCCCGGCCGGGTGGCCGACATCGCGGTGGCCGGCAGCCCCGGGATGCGGGTCGCCAACGCCTCCCACCTGCGCACCACCGCGCGCGTGTGGGCGATGCGGGACGCCGACGACTGGATCCAGGACGTGCCGTACCTGGAGGTCGGCGGGCTGGGCCACGGCGCCGACCCGGTGTCCTCCGCGTTCGGCGCGCGGGTGCTGTCCGCGCGGGGCGCGGACGGTCATGCCGGTTACTTCGAGCCCGGAACGGAGAGTCTGCTCAACTTCGCCGAGATCGGCATTGGCGCGTACCGCTCGGTGCACTGCGCCCACGAGGACGAAGCCTGCCGCGCCGGTTTGTCCGGCACGGCCACGGCCGGACGCGCGTAGAGACCGCAGGAACTGCGGTCTGCGCGAGGAGGGACGAAGGAGCTCGTGCCGAATACGATGACCCGCATGGGTGACGTACTGGCCGGATTTCATGCCGCCTGGGAGTTCGAGTCCGACTCCGTGCTCATCCGCTACGAACGGGGGATTCGCACACCGAAGCTCTTCCAGGCGCTGGGGGAACGACGGATCCCCCTGGAGGCGATCTCCGGGGTGACGCTGACTCCAGGGAAGCGGGGCACGGTGGTGCTGCACGCCGAGCCGCGGCCGGGGGCGGATCCGCTCATGGAGGCGGCGGCGGGGCAGCTGAAAGAAGGGTGCGATCCGTACCGGCTGGTGCTGCCGGCCGACAAGGAGACGCTCGCCGAGTACTACGCGGACGAGTTGCGTACGCTCCTGAAAGAGGACGACGAGCCGGCCGAACGTTTCCTGGTGCCCGCGCCCGAGGTGCCGTTGCAGTTCAAGGCGTACGACGGGAAGGCGTCCTTCGACGGCCGTACCGTGCGTTTTCGCTGGTTCTGGACGGGAGCGTCGTCGGCGAAGTGGAAGGCCGGCGACCAGAGCTTCCCGGTGTCCGAGCTGACGGGTGTCGAGTGGCGGTCACCGGAGGTCTTCGAGGGGCACCTGCGGTTGCTGCGCGGGGAGCCTGGGCCGGTACAGGCGGACCAGGATCCGGCGGCTGTGGTGTTCGGGCTGGGGTACGGGCCGGTGCACGAGTCGTTGCCGTTCGCGGCGGCGGTGCTTGCGGCTGTGCGGGGGCGGGGGGCTACGGCAGCGGTCCCGGCAGCGGGTGTGCCGCGCCGGGACCCTGCGGATATTGCCGAACGGATTCGCCATCTAGGGGAGTTGCATCAGGCCGGGCTGGTCACTGATGAGGAGTTCTCCGTGAAGAAGGCGGAGTTGTTGGCGGAGCTCTGAGGTTCGTCGCCGGGTGCGGGCCGGTGGGGGCTTGTCGCGCAGTTCCCCGCGCCCCTGGGTGGGTTCACTCACGCCCTGCCGACGAGAACCGCATGTCCGCGTACCGGTCGCCCGCCACCTTCGCCGCTATCGGTTCCAGCAGCTCCAGTTCCTCCTTGGTGAGCTCGATGGCCGTCGCCGCCGCGTTCTCCGCCACCCGGGTCGGCTTGCGGGTGCCGGGGATCGGGATCACCGGGAGGTCGTGGACCGTCGTCTGCTGCTGGACCCAGGCCAGGGCGACCTGGCCCAGGGAGACTCCGTGGGCCTCGGCGACCGTGCGGATCGGCTCCAGCAGGGCCGCGTTCGCCGCCGCGTTGTCGCCCGTGAAGCGGGGCTGCTGGCGGCGGAAGTCGTCGGCGGTGAGGTCCTTGTCGGCATTGGTGAAGGAGCCGGTGAGGAAGCCGCGGCCGAGCGGGGAGTACGGGACGAGGGCCACGCCCAGTTCGCGGGCGGCCGGGACCACCTGGGCCTCGATGTCCCGGCTGAACAGGGACCACTCCGACTGGACGGCGGCGATCGGGTGCACGGCCTGTGCGGCTCGCAGCTCCGCCGAGGTGACCTCGCTCAGGCCCAGGTGCTTGACCTTGCCTTCGCGCACCAGCTCGGCCATGGTGCCGACGGAGTCCTCGATCGGCACGTTCACATCGCGCCGGTGCATGTAGTAGAGGTCGATCGCGTCGACGTCCAGGCGCCTCAGGCTCGCCTCGACTGCCTGGCGGATGTACGGCGGTTCGTTGCGGATGACCCGCCGGGTCGGGTCGTCCGGCGGGATGAACAAGGCGAACTTGGTGGCTATCACGACCTCGTCGCGGTGCGCCTTGAAGAACGGGGACAGGAACTTCTCGTTCTCCCCGTTGCCGTAGGCGTCCGCCGTGTCGTAGAGCGTGATGCCGAGCTCCAGGGCCCGCTCCAGGGTGGCCCGGGACTCCTTCGCGTCCGGGGGGCCGTACGCGAAGCTCATGCCCATGCAGCCGAGTCCCTGGACGCCGACCTCGGGGCCTGTGTCGCCGAGCCGTGCGGTCGGGATCGTGCTGTCCGTCATCCTGCCTTCTCCGTTTCGTAGGTGCGACCGGCTCCGGCGTAGAAGCTGATCTTCCGGTCGAGCACGGCGAGCGTGTCCTGGAGCTCCGCGATCCGGGACAGGACGTCCCGGCGGGTCGACTCCAGGAGCTCGAACCGGTCGGTGAACGTGTGGTCGCCCTCCCGCACCAGTTCCGCGTACCGGACCATGTCGGCGACCGGCATGCCGGTGAGCCGCAGCTTGCCGACGAAGTCGAGCCAGTCCAGGTCGCGGTTGCTGTAGCGGCGCTGGCCGGTGTGCGAGCGGTCGATGTGCGGCATCAGGCCGATGCGCTCGTACCAGCGCAGGGTGTGCGCGGTCAGGCCGGTGAAGGCGACGACCTCGCTGATCGTGTAGCTGTCCTGGCCTGCCGGGCGCCGGTGGGGGTGCGGCGGGGCGGCGCAGCTGTCGGTCCTGGTACCCGTGGTCTCCATCACCGTCATGACCCCAACGCTATGGCCTTGGAGTGCACTCGAAGCAAGCGGAACCGGTAAGAAATCCGCGGGACGCGCCACCGGAGCGGTCGCTAGCGTGCGGCTCATGAGTCTCGTACGCCGTGCCACGACCGAGGACGCCGAAGAAGTGCTGCGTCTGCGCCAGGTGATGATCGACGCACTGCCCGGCGGGGACGTCTCCACAGGGTGGCACACGGAGGCACTGCCGTCGCTGCGAGGGAGGCTGGGCGAGGCCGACGGGGACTTCGCGGCCTTCGTCGTCGACCATCCGGACCGGCCGGGGGCGCTGGCCGCGCTGGTCGTCGGGACGGTCGACTACCGGATCGGGAAGGCGGGCAATCCGCACGGGCTCGCCGGGTACGTCTTCAGCGTCGCCACCGACCCGGACGCGCGTCGGCGCGGGTACGCGCGCGCGTGCATGGACGAACTGCTGGCGTGGTTCCGCGAGCGGGGTGCCGGGCAGGTCATGCTGACCGCCTCCCCGGAGGCCGAGCCGCTCTACGTCTCCCTCGGTTTCGTCCCCAAGCCGGACCCCACGATGATTCTGAAGCTGTGAGCCGCTTACTCTCGACGGCATGTCCTTGCAGAGCCTCGCGTCGATCGAGAACTGGCCGGTTCCCACCGCTGCGGCGGGGGTGGTGCGCGCCGACGGCACGGTCCTCGGCACCCACGGGCCGACCGCTCACCGCTTCCCGCTGGCCTCGGTCACCAAGCCGCTCGCCGCGTATGCCGTCCTCGTCGCGTACGAGGAGGGGGCCGTCGAGTTCGACGAGCCGGCCGGGCCGAGCGGATCGACGGTGCGGCACCTGCTCGCGCACACCTCGGGGCTGGCCTTCGACGAACACCGGGTGACGGCCGCTCCCGGGGAGCGGCGGCTGTACTCGAACGCGGGGTTCGAGCAGCTCGGTGACCATGTCGCCAAGGCGACGGACATTCCGTTCGCGGAGTATCTGCGGCAGGCGGTGCTGGAGCCGCTGGGCATGACGTCGACGTCCCTGGAGGGCTCCCCCGCGAAGGACGGGGTGTCGACGGTCGAGGACCTGCTGCGGTTCGCGGCGGAGGTGCAGGCACCGCGGCTGCTGGACCCGCGGACGGTCGCGGAGGCCATGACGGTCCAGTACCCGGGCACGAAGGGCGTGCTGCCCGGCTACGGCCACCAGAACCCCAACGACTGGGGCCTCGGCTTCGAGATCCGCGACGGCAAGTCCCCCCACTGGACGGGCTCTTCGTCCTCGCCGCGCACCTTCGGGCACTTCGGCCAGTCCGGCACGTTCCTGTGGGTCGACCCGGCCGCGGGGGCGTCCTGTGTGGCGCTGACGGACCGCGCGTTCGGACCGTGGGCGATCGAGGCGTGGCCGGCGTTCACCGACGCGGTGCTGGCCGAGCTCTAGGACATCTCCCACACCAGCAGCTCGGCCGGGGTCACCGCCACCACGTCCAGTTCCTCGGCGTCGGTGACCCGGGCCGCGTCACCGGCCCCCAACTCCTCGCCGTCCAGCCGTACTTCGCCCCGCACGACGTGGACGTACAGGTAGCGCCCGTCCGGCACCGCCGTCCGCTCCCCCGCGCCCAGCCGCCGCACGTGGAGCATCGCGGCGGCCTCCGGGATCGCGTAGGGCGTCGAGTCGGCGATCCCGCGGACGATCTCGTACGACGGCTCACCGCCGGGCTCGAGCGGCGCCAGCCAGGTCTGCACGAAGGTCAGCGGGGTCTCGGCGTCGTTGCGCTCGACGTGCCGGACGCCCGCGGCGGCGCTCAGCCGCTGGACGTCTCCGGCCCGTACGACCGTCTCGTGCCCCGTGGAGTCGCGGTGGGTCAGTTGCCCCTCGACCACCCACGTGACGATCTCGGTGTGGCTGTGCGGGTGCTCGTCGAACCCGGCCCCGGGCACGAGCCGTTCCTCGTTGCAGGCGATCAGCGCGCCGAACCGGAGGTTGCCGGGGTCGTAGTGCGGCCCGAACGAGAAGGCGTGCCACGACTCGATCCCGGCGCCGGGATCCCCGCCTGGGTAGCGCTCCGCTGCGCGCCGTACGTCCGTCACGGGACCACGGTAGCCGCGCGGCCACGTGTCCGACGGCGTAGGCCACCGACGAGCGGCAACGGCCCACCGACTCGGCCTGCACCCCGGACACCGGCCGTGAGGGAGCGCAGGGGGCGCATCGGTGTCGAGAGGGCATGGGGGCCCCTCCCGCTCGAGGGAAGCCGAAAGTGGGGGAGCGCGGAGGCCCGAAGGGTCGAGCACGATCCGCCTCTCGACACCGACTGAGGCGCCCCCGGAGCGACCGAACCATCAAGCACAGCCCCGGCGGCGCGCACTGACGTCCGGATAAGGCAGTCTTGTCCCCGTGCCCGAACCCGAACACCGCAAGTCCGACCCCTCCGCGCCCGGCGCCCACGCCCACGCCGCGACCCTGAAGCGGCTGGAGAAGTCGTCCGGGTCGCTCGCGCAGCAGGCCATCACGCGCATGGACGAGACGCTGCCGTGGTACCGGGCCATGCCCCCGGAGAACCGTTCCTGGATCGGGCTGGTCGCCCAGGCCGGTATCGCGGCCTTCACCGAGTGGTTCCGGCGTCCGGACGCCCCCCAGGCCATCTCCACCGACGTGTTCGGCACCGCTCCCCGTGAGCTGACCCGGGCCATCACACTGCGGCAGACCGTGGAGATGGTGCGCACCACCATCGAGGTCATGGAGAGCGCGATCGACGAGGTCGCCGCCCCCGGTGACGAGTCCGTGCTGCGTGAGGCCCTGCTCGTGTACGCCCGCGAGATCGCCTTCGCCACCGCCCAGGTCTACGCCCAGGCCGCCGAGGCACGCGGCGCCTGGGATGCCCGCCTCGAGTCGCTGGTCGTGAACGCCGTGCTGAGCGGTGAGGCCGACGAGGGGGCCGTGAGCCGGGCCGCCGCGCTGGGCTGGAACTCTCCCGAGCATGTGTGCGTCGTCCTCGGTCCCGCTCCCGAGGGTGACTCCGAGCTGACCGTCGAGGCCATCCGGCGGGCCGCCCGGCACGCCAAGCTCCAGGTGCTGACCGGGGTCCTCGGGGCCCGGCTCGTCGTGATCGCGGGCGGCAGCGACAACCCCCTCGCCGTGGCCAAGTCGCTGATCGGGCCCTACGCGGCCGGACCCGTGGTCGCCGGGCCCGTCGTACCCGATCTGCTGGCCGCCACGCGGTCCGCGCAGGCCGCCGCCGCCGGGCTCAAGGCGTGTTCCGCCTGGCAGGACGCCCCGCGCCCGGTACTGGCGGACGACCTGCTTCCGGAGCGCGCGATGGCCGGTGACCCCAGTGCGCGCGAGCAGTTGGTGGAGGAGATCTACAGACCACTGGAGGTGGCCGGTTCCGCGCTCCTGGAGACGCTCTCCGTCTACCTCGAACAGGCGTCCAGTCTGGAGGGTGCGGCCCGGATGCTCTTCGTGCATCCCAACACCGTGCGCTACCGGCTTCGACGTGTGACTGACGTCACCGGCTGGTCGCCCTCCGATGTACGTTCGGCGTTCACCTTGCGGATCGCGCTCATCCTGGGGCGTCTGGCCGACGGGGATCTCCAGCCCTAGGCTTTTGTCGGGGGCCCACAAAACCCCCTCCTGTTCTTCGTCCCTGTCCCCACGGGCGGCTTGGGCCGCCCTCAAGAGAGAGTGTGAGAGTGCTCGTACTCGTCGCTCCCGGCCAGGGCGCCCAGACGCCCGGCTTCCTGACCCCCTGGCTCGAACTCCCCGGTGCCGCGGACCGCGTCGCCGCGTGGTCCGACGCCATCGGACTGGACCTCGCCCACTACGGCACACAGGCCGACGCGGACGCCATCCGCGACACCTCCGTCGCCCAGCCGCTGCTGGTCGCGGCCGGGATCCTGTCGGCCTCGGCACTCGGTGCCGTCACGCCGGGCGCCGTCGCGGGCCACTCCGTCGGTGAGATCACCGCCGCCTCCTTCGCCGGCGTCCTCGACGACACCGCCGCCCTCACCCTTGTACGCAAGCGGGGTCTGGCCATGGCCGACGCCGCCGCGATCACCGAGACCGGCATGTCGGCGCTGCTCGGCGGCGACCCCGAGGTCTCCGTCGCGCACCTGGAGAAGCTGGGCCTGACCCCGGCGAACGTCAACGGCGCCGGGCAGATCGTCGCCGCGGGCACGCTGAAGCAGCTCGCCGTCCTGAACGAGGACAAGCCCGAGGGCGTCCGCAAGGTCGTCCCGCTGAAGGTCGCCGGCGCCTTCCACACGCACCACATGGCCCCCGCGGTCGACGCGCTGGCCAAGGCCGCCGCCGATCTGACGCCGGCCGACCCGACGGTCACGTACGTCTCCAACAAGGACGGCCAGGCCGTCGCCACCGGCGCCGAGGTGCTGGAGCGGCTGGTCGGGCAGGTCGCCAACCCGGTCCGCTGGGACCTGTGCATGGAGACCTTCAAGGAGCTCGGCGCCACCGCGTTCATCGAGGTCTCCCCCGGCGGCACGCTGGTCGGCCTCGCCAAGCGCGCGCTGCCCGGCGTCACGACGCTGGCCCTGAAGACCCCCGACGACCTCGACGCCGCTCGCGAGCTCATCGCTGAGCACAGCGCCTGAAAAGGAGCACCAGAGCAATGTCGAAGATCAAGCCCAGCAAGGGCGCCCCGTACGCGCGCATCCTCGGTGTCGGCGGCTACCGCCCGACCCGGGTCGTGCCGAACGAGGTGATCCTCGAGACGATCGACTCGTCCGACGAGTGGATCCGCTCGCGCTCCGGCATCCAGACCCGGCACTGGGCGAACGCCGAGGAGACCGTCGCCGCGATGTCGATCGAGGCGTCCGGCAAGGCGATCGCCGACGCCGGGATCTCCGCCGAGCAGATCGGCGGCGTGATCGTCTCGACCGTCTCGCACTTCAAGCAGACCCCGGCGGTGGCGACGGAGATCGCCGACAAGCTGGGCACGAACAAGGCCGCCGCCTTCGACATCTCGGCGGGCTGCGCGGGCTTCGGCTACGGCCTGACCCTCGCCAAGGGCATGATCGTCGAGGGCTCGGCAGAGTACGTACTTGTCATCGGCGTGGAGCGGCTCTCGGACCTCACCGACCTCGAGGACCGGGCCACGGCCTTCCTGTTCGGCGACGGCGCGGGCGCGGTCGTCGTGGGCCCCTCCCAGGAGCCGGGCATCGGCCCCACGGTCTGGGGCTCCGAGGGCGACAAGTCCGAGACGATCAAGCAGACCGTGGCGTGGACCGAGTACGACTCCACGGGCAAGTTCCCTGCGATCACGCAGGAGGGCCAGGCGGTCTTCCGCTGGGCCGTGTTCGAGATGGCGAAGGTCGCCCAGCAGGCGCTGGACGCGGCCGGGATCAACCCGGACGACCTGGACGTCTTCATTCCCCACCAGGCCAACGAGCGGATCATCGACTCGATGGTGAAGACGCTCAAACTGCCGGAGCACGTCACGGTCGCGCGTGACGTACGCACCACCGGCAACACCTCGGCCGCCTCGATCCCGCTCGCGATGGAGCGGCTTCTGGCGACCGGCGAGGCGAAGAGCGGCGACACCGCGCTCGTCATCGGATTCGGGGCGGGTCTCGTCTACGCCGCCACTGTCGTTACCCTCCCCTAGGCACTCCGTGCCGGATCAACCGGTCCGGGACGGGAAGCACTGCCAACCCTCTGAACAAGAAAACGAAGGAGCGCCCAATGGCCGCCACTCAGGAAGAGATCGTCGCCGGTCTCGCCGACATCGTGAACGAGATCGCCGGCATCCCGGTTGAGGACGTCCAGCTGGACAAGTCCTTCACCGACGACCTGGACGTCGACTCGCTGTCCATGGTCGAGGTCGTCGTCGCCGCCGAAGAGCGCTTCGACGTCAAGATCCCGGACGACGACGTCAAGAACCTCAAGACGGTCGGCGACGCCACCGACTACATCCTCAAGCACCAGGCCTGAGTCTCCCGGGCTCCCTCCGGAGCCCTCCAGGCCGGACATGCCCGGCCCCGCCACCCGGCGGTGGCGCCGCTTAATCCTCGTAACGTTGGAGAAAGATTTCCCGTGAGCCCGACCAATCGCACCGTGGTCGTCACCGGTATCGGCGCAACCACACCGCTGGGTGGCGACGCAGCCTCTACCTGGGAGGGTCTGGTCGCCGGCAAGTCCGGTGTCAAGCCCCTGGAGCAGGAGTGGGCCGCCGACCAGGCGGTCCGTATCGCGGCGCCCGTCGCCGTGGAGCCGACCGAGGTCATTCCGCGGCCGCAGGCCCGGCGCCTCGACCGTTCGGCGCAGTTCGCGCTGGTCGCCGCCAAGGAGGCGTGGGCCGACGCGGGCTTCGAAGGCAAGGCCGGTGAGGACCAGAAGGTCGACCCGGACCGCCTCGGGGCCGTCATCGCCTCCGGCATCGGCGGTGTGACGACCCTCCTCGACCAGTACGACGTGCTGAAGGAGAAGGGCGTCCGCCGCGTCTCCCCGCACACCGTTCCCATGCTGATGCCGAACGGCCCCTCGGCCAACGTGGGCCTGCTCGTGGGCGCCCGTGCGGGCGTGCACACGCCGGTCTCCGCGTGCGCCTCGGGCGCCGAGGCCATCGGCTACGCCATAGAGATGATTCGCACCGGCCGCGCCGACGTCGTCGTCGCGGGTGGCACGGAGGCGGCGATCCACCCGCTGCCCATCGCCGCGTTCGGCAACATGATGGCGATGTCCAAGAACAACGACGACCCGCAGGGTGCCTCGCGTCCCTACGACGTGGCCCGTGACGGCTTCGTCCTCGGTGAGGGCGCGGGTGTGGTCGTCCTGGAGTCCGCGGAGCACGCGGCCAGGCGCGGGGCGCGTGTCTACGCCGAGGCGGTCGGTCAGGGCATCTCCGCCGACAGCCACGACATCGTGCAGCCCGAGCCGGAAGGACGGGGCATCTCGGCCGCCCTGCAGCACCTGCTCGACAACACCGACCTGAACCCGGCGGAGATCGTGCACGTCAACGCGCACGCGACGTCGACTCCGGCCGGTGACATCGCCGAGCTCAAGGCGCTGCGCAAGGTGTTCGGGGACGACGCCGACCACATGGCCGTGTCCGCCACCAAGTCGATGACCGGTCACCTGCTCGGTGGCGCGGGCGGCGTGGAGACGGTCGCGACCGTCCTCGCCCTCTACCACCGGGTGGCTCCGCCGACCATCAACGTCGAGAACCTCGACCCGGAGGCGGAGGCCAACGCCGACGTCGTCCGCGGCGAGGCGCGCAAGCTGCCCGTGGAGGGCCGTATCGCCGCGCTGAACGACTCGTTCGGGTTCGGCGGCCACAATGTCGTACTGGCGTTCCGTACGGTCTGAGAATCGTCCCTACGCAACTGAAGGGCCCCCACCGCTCGGTGGGGGCCCTTCACGTGTACGGAGGACTCAGACGACCTGGTGCAGCCAGCGGACCGGGGCGCCCTCGCCGGCGTACCGGAACGGCTCCAACTCGTCGTCCCAGGGCTTGCCGAGGAGCTTCGCGAGCTCTGCCTCCAGGTCGGTCTCCCCTCGCTGCGAGCGCGTCAGCGCGGCCCGCAGGCGGTCCTCGGGGATCAGGATGTCGCCGTGGATGCCGGTGACGGCGTGGAAGATGCCGAGCTCCGGCGTGCAGCTGTAGCGCTCGCCCTCCGCGGTGGGGCAGGGCTCGGCCGTGACCTCGAAGCGCAGCAGGTGCCAGCCTCTGAGGGCCGACGCGAGCTTGGACGCCGTGCCGGCCTCGCCCTTCCAGGAGAACTCCGAGCGCCAGGTGCCCGGCGCGGCCGGCTGCCGGATCCAGTCGAGGTTGACGCGCGTGCCGAGCACCCCGGCGACGGCCCACTCGACGTGCGGGCACAGCGCGCGCGGCGCGGAGTGCACGTACAGAACTCCACGTGTCGTCACCGGGACCTCCGGGCAGAGCGGGACAAGTCTTGCTGGCTGGCATGGCGGCGATGGCAGGCAGCCACGTTGATGGCGAGGCTACCGTGCGGCGGCGCAAGGAGTGTGACGTACCGTCCGTCCCGATGCCCCGAAACGCCCGCCATTCACCCGGCAGGACGCTAGTACGGGTGTCGATCGTTCCCTCGCGGCCGCCGGGAACTCCCGTGCGTTGTGATGAGAGGACCACCATTTCACGAGGGGAACACCACGGATGCGGAAGCAGGGCCACCGCTCGCGGGCCGTAGTCGCCGTTCTGACGGCGGCTCTTGTGGGCGTCGCCGGCTGTGACGCCGTGGGCGGCGACTCGGCGGGACCGACCCAGAAGGCCAAGCCGTCGCCGAAGCCCACCCCGGCGTGGGACAGCAGCCCGGGGTCGGTAGCGGCCGTCGGGGACTCCATCACCCGCGGCTTCGACGCGTGCGGCATCCTGAAGGACTGCCCCGACGTGTCCTGGTCCACCGGGAGCAGTACGCAGGTCGACTCGCTGGCCGTACGGCTGCTGGGTAAGGCGAAGGCGGCCGGGCGCAGCTGGAACTACGCGGTGTCCGGGGCGCGGATGGCCGACCTGCCCGGGCAGATGGCGCAGGCGGCGGGGCACAGGCCCGGGCTGGTGACGGTGATGGTGGGCGCCAACGACGCGTGCCGCGACTCCACGGCGGCGATGACGTCGGTGTCCGACTTCCGCGCCGGCTTCGAGGACGCGCTCGACGTGCTGCGGAAGACGGCGCCCAAGGCGCAGGTGTACGTGGCGAGCGTGCCGAACCTCAAGCGGCTGTGGTCCGAGGGCCGCACCAATCCGCTGGGCAAACAGGTGTGGAAGCTGGGCGTGTGCCCCTCGATGCTGGCCGACGCGGACGCCCTGGACGCGGCGGCGGCCGAGCGGCGGGACACCGTGCAGGAGCGGGTGGAGGGCTACAACACCGTGCTGAAGGAGGTGTGCGCCAAGGTCGGGCGGTGCCGGTACGACGGCGGTGCGGTGTACGACTACCGGTTCGGCACGGACCAGCTCAGCCACTGGGACTGGTTCCATCCGAGTGTGAACGGACAGGCGCGGCTGGCGGAGATCGCTTACCGCAAGGTCAGGTCCGTGTCCTAAAGTTCCGCACATGAACGAACTCTTCGCCACACTTCCCGACGGCACGCCGGTTCACCGCTGGACCCTGGAGCGCGCGGGCGTCCGCGTGCGGATCCTGTCGTACGGCGGGATCGTGCAGTCGGTCGAGGTCCCGGACCGGGACGGGCGGACGGCGGACGTGGTGCTGGGCTTCGCGGAGCTGGAGGGATACCTCGAGCACTCCGGTCCGTATCTCGGCGCCTTCATCGGGCGGTACGCCAACCGGATCGCGGGCGGCCGCTTCGAGCTGGACGGGGTGACGTACGCGCTCGCGCCCAACAACGCGCCCAACTCCCTGCACGGCGGCGAGAACGGCTTCGACAAGCGGGTGTGGGACATGGAGCCCGCCGGTGAGCACGGGGTGCGGCTGAGCCGGGTCAGCGCGCACGGCGAGGAGGGCTTTCCGGGGCGGCTCGAGGTCTCCGGGACGTACAGCCTGGACGAGTCGGGGGCGCTGCGCATCTCGTACCAGGCGGTCACCGACGCGGCGACCGTCGTCAACCTGACCAACCACAGCTACTTCAACCTGGCCGGTTCCGGGAACGCGGGCGGGCACGAACTGCGGATCGACGCCTCGCGGTTCACCCCGGTCGACGCGGATCTGATCCCGACCGGGGTCGAGGAGGTCGCGGACACCCGGTTCGACTTCCGCCGGGCGCGCAAGGTCGGGGCGGGCTACGACCACAACTTCGTGCTCGACAAGGGGATCACCGAACAGGCCGTCGGGGTCGCCGAGTTGTACGACCCCGTGTCCGGGCGGGTGCTGACGGTGGCGACCACCGAGCCGGGGCTCCAGCTGTACACCGCGGACCATCTGCCCGAGCCCTTCGCGCCGGGCGACGGCATCGCCCTGGAGACCCAGCACTTCCCCGACTCCCCCAACCGGCCGGAGTTCCCGAGCACGGTGCTGCGGCCGGGCGAGGCGTACCGCTCGGAGACGGTGTACGGCTTCGGCACGCGGTAGGAACGGACGAGCCCCGGCCCAGGGGTCAGGTCCCGGGCCGGGGCTGCTTGTGTGAGGGCTGTGCCCCCTGCGATCAGACGTTAATCGTCGCGGTGACCCGGCGGTCGCCGATCGAGCGCCCCACCTGGATTTCGTACGAACCCTTCACATACGACCACGATGAGGTCTTCTCGTCCCAGACCTCGAAGGCCCGGCGCGGGATCTCCACCGTGACCTCGACGCTCTCGCCAGGACCGGCCTCGGCTCCCGCGAAGCCGGCGAGCCGGCGGGCCGGGCGTTCGGCGTCGGGTCCGGCGGGCGCCAGGTAGACCTGGACGACCTCGCGGCCCGCGCGGGCGCCGGAGTTGCGCAGCCGGACCCGGACGGTGGTGCCGCGCACCTCGACGGACTCGTAGGTCCAGTCGGTGTAGCCGAGGCCGTGGCCGAACGGATAGGCCGGGGTGCGGCCCTCCTTCTCCCAGGCCGCGTATCCGATGAAGACGCCCTCGTCGTAAGGGAGTTCACCGCCCTGCGGGGTGACCCGGGTGACCGGGGCGTCGGCCAGGGCACCCCAGGTGGTGGGGAGGCGGCCGCCGGGCTCGTGGGCACCGGTCAGGACGTCGGCGAGGGCCGCGCCGCCCTCCTGACCGGGGAACCAGCCGAGCAGGACGGCGGCGACGTCCTCGCGCCAGGGCAGCTCCACCGGGGAGCCGGAGTTGACGATCACGACGGTGTTCGGGTTGGCGGCGGCGACCGCGCGGACCAGCTCGTCCTGGCGTCCCGGCAGCGTGAGGTCCCTGCGGTCGAAGCCCTCGGACTCGACCCGCTCCGTGGTGGCGACCACCACGACGGCGGTGTCGGCATTGTGGGCCGCCTCGACGGCCTCGGCGATCAGCGCCTCGGGGTCGCGCTGCGGGTCCTGGTGGGCGAGGGTGAAGGCGATGACCTTCATCGGGATGTCCTCGGGGAGGGCGACGACGTAGGTGAGGGAGACGTCGACCGGCTCGCCCGCGGTCAGTTGGACCTGGGCGCGGGGCTGCGGGGCGCCGAAGAAGGTGATGAAGGGGTCGTCCTCGTCGGTGCTCTGGACGTCGTCGTAGTGCGTCGTGCCGTCGACGACCAGCTTGAAGGCGCCCAGTCCCTTGATGCCGAAGGTGTGTTCACCGCCCTCGCGCGCGGTGAAGGTGCCGGTCAGCTCGACGGTGTGCAGCCGGTCGTGGGTGACCCCCTCGGGGAGGTCCGAACCCATCCACTGGATCTGGCCGTTGGGGGCGGACCCCGTGCCGATGACGTTCCCGTCCGCGTCCCGGCAGACCGTGGTGAGAGTGAACCCCTTGTCGGCGAAGCCGAGTTCGGTGTTCGGGTCGGCGCCCACGGCGTAGGTGAGGGTGCCTTCGGGGAGGGCGGCGGTGAGGCCGTCGAGCGGGGAGACGACACGGTCCGGGAAGACGGTGGCGGAGCCGCCGCCGAGGACCCGGGCGTCGCGGGCGGCGGCGCCGATGAGGGCGACCGTGCCCTCGCGCAGGGGCAACGCCCCCTGGTTGCGGACCAGGACGAAGGCGCGGCGGGCGATCTCGCGGGCCAAGTCGATGCCGTCGACGGGGTCCGGGAGCTCGGTGACGACGGGTTCGGCGCCCTCCAGGATGCCGACGCGGGCGGCGAGCCGCAGCACGTTGCGTACGGCCGTGTCGACCGCGCTCTCCTCGACCTCGCCGTCCCGCACCGCCCGGGCGAGTGCCTCGCCGTAGACGGTCGTCGGGCCGGGCATCGCGACGTCGAGGCCGCCCTCGATGGCGCCCTTGGTGGAGCGGGCGGCCATCCAGTCGGAGACGTTGTAGCCGTCGAAGCCCCATTCGCCGCGCAGGACTTCGTTGACGAGGTGGTGGTGCTCGGTCATCGTCGTGCCGTTCACCGTGTTGTAGGCGGTCATGATGCCCCACGGGTGGGCGTTCTCGACGATGTGCTCGAAGGGCGCCAGGTACAGCTCGCGCAGGGCGCGGTCGGACACCAGGTTGTCCACCGTGAAGCGGTCGGTCTCGGCGTCGTTGGCGACGAAGTGCTTGACGGTGGTGCCGACGCCGCCCTCCTGTACGCCGGTCACGTACCCGGCGCCGATCCGTCCGGTCAGGTACGGGTCCTCGCTGTAGGCCTCGAAGTGGCGGCCGCCGAGCGGGGAGCGGTGGAGGTTGACGGTGGGGGCGAGCAGGACGTGGACGCCCTTGCGGCGGGCCTCCTGGGCGAGCAGCACGCCCGCCCTGCGCGCGAGTTCCGGGTCCCAGGTGGCGGCGAGCGCGGTCGGGGAGGGCAGGGCGATCGACGGGTCGTCGGCGCTCCAGCGCACGCCCCGGACGCCGATCGGGCCGTCGGACATGACGAGGGAGGGCAGGCCGATCTCCGGGAGCGCGGGCAGTGACCACATGTCCTGACCGGCGAGGAGCCGGGCCTTGGCGTCCAGGTCCAGCCGGGCCAGGGCCGCCTCGACGGCCGCCTCGCGGGCCTGGTCGGCGGGGGTGGTGCCCCGGGGTCCCTCAGCTGCCTTGGGTGCGGCCATGGCGGCGCCTCCTCGTCGAAGTCCGTGCGGTCCTCTCATCGTGCATCGATTACCTGGTGAACGGTAGGTTTCGTTATCTTGTCGTTGCACAGGCAGGGGTGGCATGTCGTACGGTGACGCCATGAGCGCCAGGACGAGAAGCGAGGAGCGCCGGGCCGAGATCGTCCGGGCGGCCCTGGAGGTCATCGCCGAGCGCGGCTACCGGGGCGCGAGCCTGGCCGCGGTGGCCGAGCGGGTCGGGCTGACCCAGCAGGGGCTGCTGCACCACTTCCCGACGAAGGACGCGCTGCTGGTCGCGGTGCTGGAGGAGCGGGACAAGTGGGACGCGGTGCCGAACGGCAGCTGGCGCGTCGACCTGCTCACCTCGCTCGTCGAGTACAACGCGATGCGGCCCGGCATCATCCAGACCTTCTCGGCGCTGCTCGGCGAGAGCGTGACGGAGGGGCATCCGGCTCGGGAGTACTTCACCGACCGCTACACCCGGGTGCGCGCGTCGATGACGGTGGCCCTGCGCGCCGAGTACGGCGACCGCCTCCCCAACGGACTGAGCCCTGAACGCACCGCGCCCCTGCTGGTCGCGGTCATGGACGGCCTCCAGTACCAGTGGCTGCTCGACCCGGAGTCGGTGGACATGCCGGGCGCGTTCCGGGACTTCCTGCGGCTGCTGGGCGAGCCGGTGGAGTGAGGGTCACCGGCTCCAGACGACGGCGAGTGTCTTGCTGAGCACACACACGCACGCGAAGGCTCAGCGCCCAGGCATGCTGACCCGCGGCGTACAGCAGCACGACACCCGCTCCGAACCAGAGCACTTCGAAGGCCACACGGGCCGCACCGCGGAGCTTGAACCTCGCCCTCGGGGAGCCGAACAGACCCCACACCCAGCCGAGAGCGACCACCCCGCGGCCTTCGCTGCCTTCATATGCCGCAGTATCACCCCGCCGCCGGCACCGCCGCCACGACTTCGATCTCGATCAGCGCCTCGGGCCGGAACAGCCGGGACACCTCGAAGGTCATGCTGGTGGGCGGGGTGCCGGTGAGAAACTCCCGTCGTACGGCGCCGTACTGCTCCAGCTCCGAGATGTCCGTGAGGTAGGTGCGGATGTTGATGACGTCGGCCAGGCTCGCCCCGTGCGCCTCCAGCAGCGCGGCGAGGGTCTCGAAGACGCCCCGGGACTGTGCGGCGAGCGTGGCGCCTTCGGCGATCTGGCCGGAGACGAACAACAGGACGCTGCCGTCCGCCTGTTCGACGCGGGCGACCTGGGAGTAGTAGGGGCTCAGGGGCTGGGGCGCGCCGGCGGGGTTGTCCAGGGTGATCTGCATGCCGTCGACGCTAGGTGCGCCCTTGTGATGCGACAAGCGAATGTCCAGCATGGCTGTCATGCCGAACCCGCATCGCACGGACCCGCCTCCCGATCTCGCCACCGTCTGGCTGCGGGTCTTCCTCGAGGTGGCCCGGCACGAGTCGTTCACCGTGGCCGCGCGCGCTCTGGGCTGGACGCAGTCGGCGGTGTCCCGGCAGATCTCCTCGCTGGAGGGGGCGCTGGGCGGGGCGCCGTTGTTCGACCGGCTGCCGCGGGGCGTGCGGCTGACGGAGGCGGGGCGGGTGCTCGTGCCGTACGCGGAGACCGTCACCGGGGCGCTGCACGGGGCCGTGCGCGAGCTGGCGGCGCTGCGTGAAGTGGCGGGCGGGCGACTGCGGTTCGGGGCGTTCCCGACGGCCGACGCGGCGCTGGTCCCGCATGCCCTCGGCGCCTTCCGTAGCCGCCATCCGCGCGTGCGGGTCTCCCGCGAGGAGGGGCTCACGCCGTTGTTACTGGACCGGCTCACCGACGGGCGGCTGGATCTCGCGGTCGTCTCCACGACCGGCGGAGCGCCGCTGTCGGCGTACGAACTGCGTCATCTGCTCGACGAGTCGCTGTACGTCGCCGTCCCGTCCGGGCATCCGCTGGTGGGTGAGGGCGTCGGCCCGGTGCGGCTCGGGCGGCTCGCGGACGCCGACTGGATCTCCGGGAGCCCGCGGCCCGAGGGCACCCTGCTCGACGCGGCCCTGCGGCAGGGCTTCCGGCCGCGGATCGCGCACGTCGTCGGCGAGTGGACCGCCAAACAGGGGTACGTCGCCGCCGGGCTCGGCGTGGCTCTGGTCCCGGCGCTCGCCGCGCAGTCCGTACGGCCGGACGTCGTACTGCTCCCGGTGCTCGACGAGGGGGCGCCGGCGCGGGCGGTGTACGCGGCGACGCCGCGGGGGCGGTCCACCTCGCCGGCCGTGGCGGCGTTCGTGGAGGCGCTGCGGGAGGCCGCGGGGCGCATTCCCCGCACGTCACCCCCCATGGCGTAGACCACTTTCGTCACGCGATACTGCCGTCGTCCGGCACCACTCGCGCCCCACAGCGACGGAAGGACCTGAACTCCCTTGACATCCCTACGCGTTCGGATCGGCATCCTCGGACTGGCCCTGCTGGCGGGGCCCGTGGCCCCCATGAGCCCGGCAGCGGCAGCGACCGCCCCTTCGCCCACGGTGGAGGAGCGGCGGCTCGACCAGGCCGTACCGCGGGAGATCCTCGAACGGTCCGGATTCGACGCCGTGCCGCTCCGCCTCACGCGGGCGCTCGGGTCGGCGCGTTCCTACGGGGAGGCCCGGAAGGCCGTCGTAGGGCAGGGGTCCGCGCTGTGGAAGCGGGCCGTCGACCGGGCGCAGGGGCGGGGCCCTGCCGGTGGGGATCTGAGCCGCGACGACGACCGGCCCCTGTACTGGGCGCGGTTGGCGATGACGCGGGAAGTGCGCACCTGGGAGCCGGAGTTCGCGCTGTCGGACGGGCAACGTGCGGCACTTCTGGGCGAGTTGGAGCTGGCCTCGCGAGGCCAGACGTCCGTACGGTATCCGGGTGGTGGCCGGCTCAAGAGGGTGCTCCTCACCGGGTTCGACCCGTTCACGCTGGACCGGGACATACGGATCTCGAACCCGTCCGGGGCGAGCGCGCTCGCGCTCGACGGGACGGTCATCGAGACGGCGGACGGGCCGGCGCGGGTGGAGACCGTCGTGTTCCCCGTGCGGTGGCAGGACTTCACGGACCAGACCGTGGAGCGGGCGCTGCGGCCGTATCTGAAGCGCGTGGATCTCTTCACGACCGTGAGTCAGGGGCGGGTGGGCCGGTTCGACGTCGAGCGGACCAACGGGGCCTGGCGCGGCGGGTTCCCGGACAACGACACCATCGGGGTGACGGGGACGGTTCCGGTCACCGACCCGGCCTCGCAGCCCCAGTGGACGACCACGACGCTGCCGTACAAGGCGATCGTGGACGCGGACACCGGGCGTTTTCCCGTCTACGACCACACGAGCGTGACCGAGATCCCGGCGGGAGGGACGCAGCCGGTCGTCCGGCCGGACGGGCCGAGTCCCGGGTCCACGGCGCGTGCCGGGGGTGGCGGGGACTACCTGTCCAACGAGATCGCGTACCGGGTCACGCTGCTGCGGGACCGGCTGGGGCTGCACGACGTACTGCCGGGCGGCCATGTGCACACGCCGGTACTGGAGTTCGGGGCGGGGAACACGGATCCGGCGACGGGGACGGTGACCGATCCGGGGTTCGTGCGCAACCGGCTGGACATCATCGCGCAGGTGCGGGCGATCGTCGCGGTGGCGGTGGGGGCGTAGCAGGTTCGGGGGGTGGGGGCTGCCGCCCCTTCACGGGCCGGGCACCGCTTGCGCGTCGTCCTCCTCGTCGGACTCCTCCCGCGTCTCCTCCCCCAGCAGTTCCCGCGCCATCAGCGTCGCCCCCGCCACCGCGCCCGGCATCAGGAACACCGCCACGAAGGGGACCAGGAAGGACAGGCCGAGGGGGGTGCCGAAGCCCCAGATGAGGGTTTTGCGGGAGCGCAGGAGGGTCAGGCGGGCCCGGAGGTCCACGCCTCGGCGCTGGAGGGCGACCGCGGTGAGCTCCTCGGTGAGGAAGAACCCCGTGACGAAGAAACCGATCACCGGGACGACCGTCTGGCCGACGACGGGGACGAAGCCCAGGGCGAAGAGCAGGACCGCCCACAGGAGGGCCCGGACGACGATCCGAAGGCTGTCCCGCGCCGAGATCCACAGCTCGCGCCAGAGCGGCAGGCCGGACTCGGGGGCGGTGCCGTCCGGGGAGACATCCCGGTCGACCTTCTCGGAGAGGTTCTCGTAGAAGGGCTGGCCTATGAGAAGGGTGACCGCCGTGAAGGTCAGGACGGCGAGGAGGAGGGCCAGCGCGAACAGAACCACCGTGAGGAACTCCCGGAACAGGCCCCGCCACGGGCTCGACCAGTGGTCGGCGAAGGGGGTCGACCAGGACACCGCGTCCCCGCCCCAGGTCGCCAGGGCCACCAGGGCCACCGCGTACAGCACCAGGGTGATCAGGCCCGGGATCAGCCCGAAGCCGTACTGCTTGCCGTGCCGGGCCACCCACCGCTGGCCCTTCAGGAGATAGTGGAAGCCCGCCCCGAGATCACGCATGCCCGCACCCTATCGGGTGCCCCTCGGGCGACTCCCTCCAGTCGCGGTTGAGTCGAACAGGTACGTCTCGCCGTACCGATCTCAGGAAGCCCCAAAGGAGGTGTCGCGGATCATCCCCAGGGGGGCGCCCAGGTCGGACGGGCGTTGTTCACCATGGGACACGCGAGCAGCGGCTGAGGTTGAGGAGAGCGGATGACGCAGGAGATCCACGGCACCGTCGCGGACGGCTTCGAGGCGGTGCGCGAGGAGTTCACCGCTTTCGTGACGGGCGAACGGCCCGACTACGAGGGGCAGTTGAGCGCGTATGTGCACGGCAGGCGGGTCGTCGACCTGTGGGCCGGTGAGGGCGTCGGACCGGACTCCCTCTACGGCGTGTTCTCGTCGACCAAGGGTGCCGCCCATCTGGTGGTCGCCCTCCTGCTCCAGGAGGGCACGCTGGAGCTGGACCGCAAAGTCACCTATTACTGGCCGGAGTTCGGGGCCGAGGGCAAGGGTCAGCTGACCCTGCGGGATCTGCTGGCGCACCGGGCCGGGGTGGTCGGCCTGGACGCCGGTTTCACCGCTCAGGAGCTGGCGGACGACCGGGTGGTGGCGGAACGGCTCGCGGACCAGAAGCCGTTCTGGCGCCCCGGCACGGCCTTCGGCTACCACGCGCTCGTGATCGGCGCGCTCACCGGCGAGATCGTCCGGCGGGCGACGGGCCGCACGCTCCAGGAGGTGCACGAGGAGCGGATCCGTGCGCCGTACGGGCTGGACTTCCACCTGGGGCTGCCCGCGGCGCTGGAGCCCCGGTACCGCTCCGTGCAGCCGATGCTCCCGAGCGCCGAGCAGCAGGCCCTGCTGGACGCGGCGCCGGCAGGTCCGCACACCCTGACCGCGATCGCCTTCAACCAGCAGGTGCCCGACCCAGGCGACCTGGTGGATTACGCCAACTCCCGTGCCGTGCGCGCGAAGGGGCCGGCGTCGGCGGGTGGAGTGGCGGCCGCTCGGGGCCTGGCCGGGATGTACGCGGCGGCGATCAGCGAAGTCGCCGACCGGCCGCCCCTGTTGAAGCCGGACACCATCGCCGAGGTGGGCCAGATCCAGTCCGTCGGCTACGACCTGGTGGCCCGGTCCCACAAGTCCTACGGCCTGGGCTTCCAGGCCACGGCCGACATGTGGCACCCGTTCCTGGGCGCCGGTTCCTTCGGCCACAGCGGCGCCGGCGGCTCCCAGGCCTTCGCCGACCCCCGCAGCGGTCTGGCCTACGGCTACACCCGCCGCCGGATGGCGTTCCCGGGAGGGGCGGCGCCGGAGAACGAGCGGTTCGTGAGGGCCGTACACAGGGCGGCTCTGGCCGTGTGAGAAGGACGGAGCCCGCACCCCACGTCCAGGAGTGCGGGCTCCGCCCGGTACGACCAACGAGCTCCGTCAGGCGAGCGTCACGGTGATGTTTCCGTGGGTCGCCTTCGAGTACGGGCAGACCTGGTGGGCCTTCTCCAGCAGGGCCCTCGCGGTGTCCGGGTCGGCGTTCGGGAGGGTCGCCCAGATCTCGACGATCAGGCCGAAGCCGTCGGAGTTCCTGCCGATGCCGACCTTCGCGGTGACCGTCGAACCGGAGATGTCGGCCTTCTCCTTGCGGGCGACGACGCCGAGGGCGCCCTGGAAGCAGGCGCTGTACCCGGCGGCGAAGAGCTGCTCCGGGTTGGTGCCGTTGCCGCTGCCGCCCATTTCCTCGGGCGGGTTGACGACCACGTCGAGCCTGCCGTCGTCGGTGGCGACACGGCCGTCGCGACCGCTCTCGGCGGTGGCGACGGCCGTGTAGAGGACATCGGTCTGCTGGAGGGACGTGCGGGTGTCTTCCTCCTCGGTCCACCGCGACTCGCGCCCACGATCGACGGCAGATTCGGAAAGAAGTTACCGCATTACGGAAATCCAGCACAGGGCCGGCGCCTAGAGCTTGACGATCATCTTTCCGGTGTTGTCGCCACGCAGGACCCCGAGGAACGCCTCGAGGTTGTTCTCGATGCCCTCGACGACCGTCTCGCGGTACTTCAGCCGACCGGACGCCACCCACGGGCCGACCTCGGCGACGAACTCCGGCTGGAGGTCGTAGTTGTCGCCGACGAGGAAGCCCTGAATGCGGCCGCGGGTCTGGATCAGACGGGCGAGGTTGCGCGGGCCGGGGGCGGCCTCGGTGTTGTTGTAGACCGAGATCATGCCGCAGACCGCGATCCGGCCGCCCTGGTTGAGGGAGCCGATGGCGGCCTCGAGGTGGTCGCCGCCGACGTTGTCGAAGTAGACGTCGACGCCGTCCGGGGCGGCCTCGCGCAGCTGGTCGCTGACCGTGCCGTTCTTGTAGTTGAAGGCCGCGTCGAAGCCGTACTCCTCGACGAGCAGCTTGACCTTCTCGTCCGAGCCGGCCGAGCCGATGACCCGGGAGGCCCCCTTGAGCTTGGCGATCTGGCCGACCTGGCTGCCGACGGCACCCGCGGCGCCGGAGACGAAGACCGAGTCGCCCTCCTTGAAGGAGGCGGTGCGCAGGAGGCCGGCGTAGGCGGTGAGGCCGGTCATGCCGAGGACGCCGAGGTACGTCGACAGGGGGGCCGCGTCGGCGTCGACCTTGACGGCGTGCTTCGCGTCCATGACCGCGTGCTCGCGCCAGCCGAAGAAGTGCAGGACGTGGTCGCCGACGGCGATGCCCTCGGCGTTGGAGGCGACGACCTCACCGACCGCGCCGCCCTGCATGACCTTGCCGAGCTCGAAGGGCTCGGCGTACGACTTGGCGGCGCTCATGCGGCCGCGCATGTACGGGTCGACGGAGAGGTACTTGTTGCGGACCAGTACCTGGCCCTCACCGGGGGGCGGGACCTCGGCTTCGACCAGGGCGAAGTCCTCGGGCTTGGGCCAGCCGACCGGTCGGGAGACGAGGTGCCATTCGCGGTTGATCATGATGCCTGCGACCTTTCCATTTACTTCAGTGCCTTAAACAACCATGCTCCTGAATATTTCAGGTTGTCAAGTAAAGGGGTATCCTGGAGTCCATGCCCACTCCTCACAAGACCCGGCCCGACGCGCTGACCATGGAAGTCGTGGAGCTCATCGGGGACGTGGTGGCCCGCTTCCACTCGGACTACGAGGACGCGGCCGCGGAGCACGCCCTCACCGGGGCGCAGGCGCGGCTGCTGAGTCTGCTGTCCCTGGAGCCGCTGCCCATGCGCAAACTGGCCCAGAAACTGAAGTGCGAGCCGTCGAACGTCACCGGGATAGTGGACCGGCTGGAGGCACGCGGGCTGGTGGAGCGGCGCCCCGATCCCGCGGACCGGCGGGTCAAGGTGGCGGCGGCGACGGAGGCGGGCCTTGAGATGGCCCGGGAACTGCGGGAGGGACTGCGGTTCGCCCGGGCGCCGCTGGCGGGGTTGTCGGAGGGGGAGCGGACGTCTCTGCGGGACCTGCTGCTGCGGATGCTGGAGGCGTGACCGGGGGGGGCGCCTGCCCCGTGGCGCCGGGTCGCGTCGGCCGGCTGCCGGACCAGCGGGAACGGGCGGCTAGCGGCCCTTCCGCACGAGGTCGGAGATGCGCTCGCCCTCGCTGATCGTCAGCGGACCGGTCCCCTCCGTGGCGTCGCCCATCCCCAGCGCGGCCGCCAGCGTACGGCCGTACAGGTCCAGGGCGGCCTCGGTCAGGGTGGTGAGATCGGCTACGGCGGAGCGGGCGCGGGCCCACCCGGTCAGCCCGATGCCCGCGGCGACCAGCACGGCGGGCCACCACACCACGGTGAGCAGGAGGTAGGGCACGGCCCAGGTTCCGGTGGCGACCGCGGCGGCGAACGCCGACTGCGCGGTGGTGAGTTCGGTCCGTGCAGGGTCGGGCAGGACCAGCCAGAGCCGGGACCAGCCGTAGGCCAGGTCGAGTCCGTAGCGGTGGTACGCGATGGACTCCACGGCGTGGATCCGGTCGCCCATCCAGGTCGGCCGGCCCGGTTCGGCCATGGCCAGCCGGGTGATGCGGTGGGCCACGGTGTCGATGCGGTCCTGCTGCTCGCGGGTGCGGGTGGCCGGGCCCGCCGCTTCGAGCGCCCGGCGTTCCTCGACGAGCCGGTGCCATCGCGCACGCCGACGGGCCGTACGCGCGGCCGCGACCGGGGCGAAGGGGCGGGGCCACGGTCCCAGCCAGACGCGCCGGGTGATCGCGGCCAGCGCCTGCACGACGAAGCCCACACCGGAGGCGGCCGCCAGTACGGCCACGACGAGGAGGGCCTGCGCCCCGCTCGACAGGTCGGCGATCCTGGCCATGGCGTCCTCGGCCTGCCGGGTCAGCAGCGCGACGTTCCACGCGTCGGCATGGCCGAGGCCGAGGGACAGCCACACCGCGCCGAGGAAGAAGGCACCGGGGAGCACGAGCAGGCTGATCCACCGGTCGGCCAGGGTCTTGGCCAACTGCTGGAAGAAACCGCCCACCCGCGCTACCCCCGCTCCATGGGCCGGCCCATGACCGCGCAGCGCGGGATCGCGCCCGCCGGTGGCGGTACCGCCGTCCGGTCGCAGGCGCCGTCCGGGCAGCGGAAGTCCTCCCGACGGGCGGTGCCCGGCCCGGCTCCCGGCAGTCCCGTGGCGAGTGTGCGCAGGGTGGTCTCACGGTCGGTGTTCAGCAACCGGCCCAGCAGGGTGAGCACCGGGCGCCGGGCCCGCGCCTCGGCCACGATCCGTTCCAGCAGTTCCTGACGTGCCGCGGAGTGCAGCCTGGTCTCGCCGATCAGCGCGTCGAACTCCTTGCACAGCGTGGTCAGGGCCGATCGTTCGGCGTCCAACAGGGCTCCCCCTTCCGGCAGTCGGCCGATAGTCTCATGGGCGATGTCCTCCGACCACCGGCTCGATCCGGAGCAGCTGAACCAGCAGGCGGTCGACCTTCTGAACCGGGCCACCCGAGCCGGTGACACGGCCCTTCTGGTCCGCTGCGTCTCGTTGTTCCGGAGCATCGTCGCCCTGACACCGGCGTACCATCCCCACCGCGCCACCCGCCTGTACAACCTCGCCGAGACCCACCGGGCGCTCTACGCGCTGACGGGACGGGAGGACGACGCCGACCAGTCGATCGGCATCGGGCGACAGGCCGTCACCACGCTCCAGGTCGGCAACCCGAACTCCGCGCTCATCCTGGGCAACCTCAGCGCCACGCACCTCCTCCGCTTCCGGCGGGCCGGGCACCCGGACGACCTGGACGGGGTCATCGAGTTCGGGGAACGGGCCGTCGTCGCGACCGGCGCCGACCTGAACATGGCGTTCTACCTGGCCACTCTCGCCATGGGCCACTTGCTGCGGTTCCAGAGGACGGGCCACCTGCCGAACCTGGACCGCGCCATCGACTCCGGCGAGCGCGCGATGGCCGCCGCCCCCGCCGGCTCCCCGCACCTGCAGACCATCCTGACCGACCTCGCCTCGGGCTACCTGCTGCGCTTCGAGAGGACCGGGTACTTCGCGGACCTGGACCGCGCCATGGACACCGGCGAGCGCGCGATGGCCGTCCTCCCCGCCGGCTCCCCCCACCTGCCGACCATCCTGACCAACCTCACCACGGGTCACCTGCGGCGCTTCGAGAGGACCGGGCACCTCGCGGACCTGGACCGCGCCATGGACACCGGCGAGCGCGCGATGGCCCTCGCTCCCGCCGACTTCCCGCACCGGCAGACCGTCCTGACCAACCTCGGCGCCGCCTACTGGGCACGGTTCGGACGGGCGGGCCGTCCGGCGGACCTGGACCGCGCCATCGGGTTCGGGGAACAGGCCGCCGCCGACACCGGTAGTCCGTACCGGGTGACCGCCTTGTCCAACCTCGCCGCCGCCTATCACGCCCGCTTCGCGCGGACCGGGAGCCTGGCGGACCTGGACCGGGCCATCGGCCACCACGAACACGCGGTGGCAGCCGGCCCGGGCGACACACCCGAAGGTGCGACCTACCTCTCCAACCTCGGCATGGCGTACCACGCGCGGTTCGAGCGGCTCGGCGAGGTGGCCGACCTGGACCGGGCCGTCGGCCACCTCGGCCGGGCCGTCGCCACGGCGCCCCAGGGGCACCGCCAGTTCGCGACGTTCCTGTCCAACCTCGGTGTCGCGTACCACGCACGGTTCGAACGGCTGGGGGACGCGGGCGATCTGGACCGTGTCGTCGCGTACTACGAACGGTCCGTCGCCGCCACGCCGTCCGACCACCCGGACCGTGCGACCCGCCTGTCCAATCTCGGTACCGCGTACGACGCGCGATTCGACCGGAGCGGAAACCCCGTCGACATGCACCGGGCCGTCGAGAACCTTCAGAGAGCGGTCGCCGAGGTACCCGCCGATCACCCGTTCCGCGCGACCGTCCTGAACAACCTCGCGGCGGCCCTGCGGGGGCGGTTCGAACAACTGGGGGACGTGGCCGATCTGAACCAGGCCGTCACACATCAGGAACAGGCCGTGGCCGCCACGCCCGCTGACCACCCGGATCTCGCGTACCGCCTGTCGAACCTGTGCCTGGCCCACTGGTCCAGGTTCGCCCGCACCGGGGAGCCGTCCGACATGGACGCGGCCATCGACGCCGGGAGACGCGCGGTGGCCGCCACACCGGACGACCATCCGAACCGTGCGGTGCACCTGAACAACCTCGGCAACGCCCTCAACCAGCGGTTCGGGCACAGCGGCAGCCTGCACGACCTGGACCGGGCCGTCGCGCACTACGAACAGGCCGTGGCCGCCACGCCGAACGACCACCCGAACCGGGCCACAAGGCTGTCCAACCTCGGGGTCGCCTACGGGGCGCGCGCCCAGCGCAGCCGCGACCGGTCCGACTTCGACAACGCCGTCGATCTCGCGCTCCGGGCGCTCGCGGCCACCCCCGCCGACCATCCCGACCGGCTGCTGCGCCTGTACAACCTCGGGCGGGCCCATCAGATGCGGTACGAGCACTCGGGCGATCCGGCCGACCTCGACCGTGCCGTCGACCTCGCGCGGGAGGAGGCCGCCGCCGTCCCCACCGGCCATCGGGCCCGCGCGCAGCATCTGTTCAACCTCGGTAACGCCTACCGGCTGCGGTTCCAGCGGACCGGCGCCACGTCCGACCTCGACCGCGCCGTCGACGCCGCGGAACAGGCGGTCACGGCCACCCCCGGCGACCATCCGAACCGGGCCGCACGGATCTACTTCCTCGGGACCTGTTACAGGAGGCGGTGGGACACCGGCGGCGCCCTCGACCGGTCGCGGATCGCCGGGCTCGCTCGGGAAGCGCTCGCGGCCACGACGGCGCCCCCGCTCGACCGGCTCCGCGCCTGCTGGGCAGTGGGCCGGCTCGCCTACGTACTGGACGAACCGCACACCGCCCGGCTGCTGTTCGACACGGCGGTGGAGTTGCTGCCGTCGGTCGCGGCACGGGAGACCTCGTCGGCGGACCACGAGTACCGCCTCGGCGCGAACCGCGGACTGGTCGGCGAGGCGATCTCCGTGCACTGTGCCCTCGACGATCCGGGCGGCGCGGTCCAGGCAGGTGAGCTGGGCCGGTCGGTCCTGCTGGCGTCCCGGCTGGCGCTGCGGACGCCCCTCGCCGACCTCGAGGCCGAGCATCCCGCACTGGCCCGCCGGCTGAGCCGCGTCCGCGATGCCCTCAACGCGCCGGATCCCCCGGCCATGGTCACGCCTGACGGCCAGGACCTCGATCACGTCGACCGACGCAGAAGACTGTGGGCCGAGCACGACGACGTGCTGACGGAAATCCGCCGGCTGCCGGGGCTGGACCGGTTCCTGCTCCCCCCGGCGTGGAGCGAGCTGCGGCCGACCGCCACCGGCGGGGCGGTCGTGCTGCTCAACGCCGGACTGCAGCGGTGCGACGGCATCGTCATCACCGCCGACGGCCCCCCGCTGCTGGTACCGCTGCCCGACCTGCGACTGGCCGAAGTCGAGGCGTGGGCAGTCGAGTTGACGGAAGCGACGCATGACACCGGGTCGTTCACCGGCGAGCTGCGCCGGCAACGGGTGCTGACGGAGCTGCTGGGCCGGCTGTGGGACACGGCGGTCGAGCCGGTCCTCGACGCGGTCGACGACCGGCTCCGCCCGGACGACGGGGTACTCCCCCGCGTGTGGTGGATGCCGACCGGGCCGCTCGGGCTGCTGCCGCTGCACGCGGCCGGGCACCCCGGCGAGGCCGGGGCGCTCGACCGGGTGGTCTCGTCGTACACGCCCACTCTGCGAACCCTGGCCCGCGCCCACGGGCGTCCGGCGGCGACGGTCCTGCGCCGGCTCACCGTCGCCCTCGACCGGACCCCGGGGCTGCCGGACCTGCCGGCCACCGCCGCCGAGGCGGCGAGCCTGCACGCGGTCCATCCCGACATGCCGTTGCTCACCAACGAGCAGGCCACCGCCGCCCGAGTGACCGGCGCGCTCCCCGAGGCGAGCTGGGCGCACTTCGCCTGCCACGCCGGCACCGACCCCGACGCGCCGTCCGAGGGCGGGCTTCATCTCCACGACGGCGTGCTGTCCATCGCGGAGATCGGCCGCCGCGACCTCCACGAGGCCGAACTGGCATACCTGTCCGCGTGCTCCACCGGACATGTCGGCCGGCGGCACGCGGACGAGTCCATCCACCTCGCCTCCGCGTTCCAGCTGGCCGGGTTCCGGCATGTCGTCGCGAGTCTCTGGCCGCTGGACGACCGCGTCGCGGCCGGCGCGGCCGAGCACTTCTACCGGCTGATGCCGGACAGACCGTCCGCCGATGACGCGGCGATCGTGCTCCATCGCGTCATCCGGGAGCTGCGCGCCGAGCATCCGGGCCGACCGCACCTGTGGGCGTCTCTGATCCACAGCGGCCCATAGCGGAGTTCTCCCCCGGCGGGCCCACGGACGACCATTCCGGCTTCACACAGGCGAAGCCCTTACGTGCACCACCACAGGAAGCGGTCGCACTGTGTCGGGGACGGGGACGGGCTCGGGGCGGCGGTGGTGGGGGTCGCCGTGGGGGCCGAGCCTCCGCTGGTGGACGTGGGCTTGGCGGTGGGGGTCGACGCGCCGGGGGGCTTGACGGTCGCCGACTGGGCGTCGGGGCTCTTGCTCGCGTCGGCGTCCTCACTCTTGGACGCGGAGGGCGACGGGGACTCCGAGGTCGACGGGGACGGCGAGTTGGAGGGGGCGGTTCCGGCTGAGTCGGCCTCCGTCGACGCCGATGCGCTCGCCTCCGGGGAGGCACCGCCCTCGGCCGACTCCCCGTCCGCCGCGGCCGGCTTGGGGGAGGATCCCGGGGCGTCCATGCCCAGCTCCGCGAGGCTCAGACCGCCGGCCGCGAGCAGGAAGCCGGCGGCGATCAGCAGGGTTCGGCGGCGACGTCTGCGGTGCGCTGCGGCTTTGCGATCGCGACGACTTGCTCCGCCGGTGGGATCGTCGGGGTCGTCCTCGTCGTACTCGTCGTCATGGGTGTCCTCGGGTTCGGCGAGGCGGTCGGTGTCCTCGGCACCCCGGCCCCGTGCGCGCCGCCGTGAGGCTCGGCCGCCGGTCGGTTCCACGGCCTCCTCGACAGGGCTGCCGCTCACGCGAGCGGGGCTGCGGCTCGCCTCGGCGCCCGTGCGGGTGATGGGGTTGGCGTCGGCATCTGGGCCGGGGCGGGTCCCGGAGCCGGGGCCGGTCTCGAAGCCGGGGCCAGAACCGAGGCCGGTCTGGAAGCCGGGGCCGGAACCGGTCTCGAAGCCAGGGTCACCCCCAGAGCGGGAGCCCGTCCCGGAGCCCGCCCCGTAGCCCGTCCCGGAGCCGAGGCCCGCCCCGGAGCCGGTGTCGGCTCCGGTCGAGCCGTAGCCTGCCCCGGCCTCCGCCGCCCCGGCCCCCAGAGGATCGCCCGCGCGCGGGGCGCTCTGGTGGCCGTCCGCGCCGTACGCCATGTCACCCTGACCGGGCATGCCGTACGCCCCGGCATCCCCGCCGCCGACGTCGTACACCCCTTGAGGGTCGCCGCCGTACGACGCACCGCTCCCGGCACCTCCGCCGTACACCGCGCCGCCCGGACCGCCGTCCCCGCCGTACGTCCCGCCGCCCTCACCCTCCCCGCCATACCCCGCGCCGTCCTGCCCACCCATGCCGTACGGGGTGGCCCCCGCGGCCCCTCCCCCATATGGCGTCGCCTCGTGGCCCGGGAGCGGGCCGCCGGCCACGGCGGCGCCGTACTGACCCTCGGCTCCGTACGTCGCGTACGCCGGGGTCAGCGGGGGCTCCTGCGACTGGCTCTGGGCGGGCACGCGCGGGGTGTACGCGCGTAGCGCTTCGATCGAGGTGCCGCACCCCGGGCAGGCGAGGGCGCCGTTGAGGTGCCGTCGGCACGGGTCGCAGTAGTCCATGACGCGGGAAGACTAAGTTCCTCTCACCTGGCATTCATAGTCACGCCCGTGAAGGTTGTGTGTCGAACTACCCGTTCCGGCGCGGCAAGTTGAGAGGGCCGCCGGGGACCGTTCGGGCATCCTTCCCGATCTCACCGAAACCGCCTTCGAAAGCCGTGTCGAAAGCGGTGTCGAAACCGTTATGCGTTCGACCCATTGACACTCCCCTCACCCCCTCCTTACTGTCACGTCAGCATTTCGAACGTGTGACGAAATTTCGAACAGACGTCACTGAGCCGACGAAGCAACGAGGGGCAACCGCCGTGCGCATCACCGGAATCAGCACACACGTGGTCGGGACGCCTTGGCGCAACCTGACCTACGTCCAGGTGCACACCGACGAAGGCATCACCGGAGTCGGCGAGACCCGGATGCTGGGACACACCGACGCGCTGATCGGCTACCTGAGGGAAGCCGAGGCCAATCACATTCTCGGCTCCGACCCGTTCGCTGTCGAGGACCTCGTCAAGAGGATGAAGTACGGCGACTACGGTCGGGCCGGCGAGATCGTGATGTCGGGTATCGCCGTCATCGAGATGGCCTGCTGGGACATCAAGGGCAAGGCCCTCGGTGTGCCGGTCTGGCAGCTCCTGGGCGGCAAGGTCACCGACAAGGTCAAGGCGTACGCCAACGGCTGGTACACCACCGAGCGGACTCCCGAGGCGTACCACAAGGCCGCGCAGGCGGTCATGGAGCGCGGGTACAAGGCGCTCAAGATCGACCCGTTCGGTACCGGCCACTTCGAGCTGGACCACGAGCAGAGCCTGTACGCCGTCTCGCTGATCGAGGCCGTCCGCGACGCCATCGGCCCGGACGCCGAGCTGATGCTGGAGATGCACGGCCGGTTCTCGCCGTCGACCGCCGTCCGGCTGGCCAAGGACCTCGCGCCCTTCAAGCCCGCGTGGCTGGAGGAGCCGGTGCCGCCGGAGAACCTGAAGGCGCTGGAGAAGGTCGCCGCCAAGGTCGACATCCCGGTCGCCACCGGTGAGCGGATCCACGACCGCATCGAGTTCCGCGAGCTCTTCGAGAGCCAGGCCGTGGACATCATCCAGCCGGACGTCGGCCACATCGGCGGCATCTGGGAGACCCGGAAGCTGGCCGCCACCGCCGAGACCCACTACATGCTGGTAGCCCCGCACAACGTGGGCGGGCCGGTGCTGACCGCCGCCTCGCTGCAGGTCGGTTTCACCGCCCCCAACTTCAAGATCCTCGAGCACTTCAACGACTTCGCGGACGCGGAGATCAAGAAGGTCGTCAAGGGTGCCCCGCAGGTCGTGGACGGGTACTTCCACCTGTCAGACGCGCCCGGTCTCGGTGTCGAGCTGGACGTGGACGCGGCGGCGGAGTTCCCGCAGCAGCAGGCCCGGTTCGACCTGTGGGCCGAGGGCTGGGAGCAGCGCAAGCCCAAGGGCACCAAGTGAGCTCGCAGGTCGTCATCGAGGGGCCCGGCGAGCACCGGCTCGACGAACACGCCCCTCGTGAGCCCGCGGCCGGCGAGGCGCTGGTACGCGTCCACGCCGTCGGCATCTGTGGCAGCGACCGCGAGGTGTACCAGGGCAACCGGCCCGAGGGATACGTCCGTTATCCCCTCACTCCGGGCCATGAGTGGTCCGGGACGGTCGAGGCGGTCGGGGCCGGTGTGCCTTCAACTCTTGTCGGCCGCAAGGTCGTCGGTGAGGGCTTCCGCAACTGCCAGGTCTGCGATCGCTGCCATGCGGGCGAGACGACCCTGTGCACGGCCGGGTACGAGGAGACCGGGTTCACCCAGCCGGGTGCGATGGCCACCACGCTCACCCTGCCCGCACGCCTGCTCCACGTGCTGCCGGACGACGCCGACCTGACGGCCGCCGCCCTGCTGGAGCCGGCCGCCTGCATCGCGGCCGCCGCGCTCAAGGCGAACGCCCTGCCGGGCGAGCGCGTGGCCGTGGTGGGGACCGGGACGCTCGGTATGTTCGCCGTTCAGTTCCTGAAGGCGGGCTCGCCCGCCGAGCTGCTGGTGGTAGGAACCCGCCCCGACCGGACGGAGCTTTCGAAAGCTTTCGGTGCCACAGACTTCCGCACCAGGGCCGAGGAGCTCCCGGACGACTTCGACGTCGTCATCGAGACCGCCGGCTCCGCGTCCGCGGCGACGACCGCCGCCTCCCTGCTCAGGCGCGGCGGACGTCTGGTCCTGACGGGCATCCCGGCGCCGGGCGCCGAGGGTCTCGACCCGACGGACCTGGTCGTACGGCAGCTGGAGGTGCACACCGTCTTCGGGGCTCCGCCGGACGCCTGGGCGCACACGGTGCGGGTCTTCGGGGCCGGCCTGCTCGATCCGCTGTCGCTGGTCACGCACGAGCTGCCGCTCGACGGGTTTCCGGAGGCGATCGAACTGGTCGGGTCCGGTGATCCGAAGGTCGGGAAGGTGCTGCTCCGCCCCTAGACGTACGCCGGTACGGGGTGACCTGACCACCCCGTGCCGGCGTACACCAAGCCCCGCACGACTTGAGCCGCGAACCTTGTCCGACATATCGAACACAAAGGACAGCTTGTGACGACCGACGCTTCCGCCACGGCGGCCCGCCGCCCAGGTGAGCAGGCACTCACCGCGCTCGGCCTGGGCGCGCCCGCCCTCGATCCCGCCGACGCCTCACCGCACACCTTCCCCGGTGGCGGCCGGTGGCGCACCGAGATCCCCTCGTGCGAGGGGCCGGAGGCGCTGGCCGTCGTCCTGAAGGAAGCCTCGCGGCTCGACGTGCCGATCCACCGGATCAGCCAGGGCAGCGGTGTGTGGATGCTGACCGACGCCGAGATCACCGAGATGGTGGAGGCGACGGGTGAACGCGACATCGAGCTCTGCCTGTTCACCGGCCCGCGCGGCACCTGGGACATCGGCGGCTCGACGCGCAGCGACTCGCGCGGCGCGGGCCTGCGGGCCCGGGGCCACGACGCCGTGGCCGGCTGTGTCGAAGACGCCGTCCGCGCGACGGAGTTGGGCGTCCAGTGCCTCCTCGTCGCCGACGAGGGCGTGCTGTGGACGCTGCACCGGGCGCGGGCCGCCGGGATCATCCCGGCCGAGACCACCCTGAAGCTGAGCGCGCTCGTCGGTCCGGTCAACCCGGCGGCGTACGCGGTCTACGAGAATCTGGGCGCCGACTCCATCAACGTGCCCAGCGATCTGACGCTCGATCATCTCACCGAGATCCGGCGGGTGTCGGCCGCTCCGATGGACATGTACATCGAGGCGCCCGACGACCTCGGCGGTTATGTACGGATGTACGAGGTCGCCGAACTGATCAGACGCGGCGCGCCGCTCTACCTGAAGTTCGGCCTGTCGAAGGCTCCCGGAATCTACCCGTACGGCCACCACATGCGCGATCTGACCCTGAACACGGCCCGGGAACGGGTGCGCCGGGGCCGGCTCGCTCTGGACCTGCTCGCACGGCACGGAGCGGACGGCGACATGGCGCCGCTGGGTTCGCGGCTGCCGGGGGCGCTGAAGCGTTTCGAAACACCCTCATAACGTTTCGGACCGACTCCCTTCACAAAAGCAGACGCAGCCGCACACAATCCCACACACCCCTTCCTCGGTCACAGCCCGCACCTCCTTGCAGAGCGTTCCGCACCGCCAGACCGAACCCGTCCCGACATCAAGGATGATGATCATGCGTACTCGTCGAGCCGCACTCACCGCCATAGCCGGCGCCGCCTCCCTCGCCCTGACCCTCTCGGCCTGCGGCCAGGACAGCAAGGGCGGCAGCGAGGAGTCGACCGGCAGCGCCAAGGGAGGCACCATCGGCATCGCGATGCCGACCAAGTCCTCCGAGCGCTGGATCGCCGACGGCAACAACGTCGTCAAGAACCTCCAGTCCAAGGGCTACAAGACCAAGCTGGTCTACGGCGAGGACGACCCCGACCAGCAGGTCTCGCAGATCGAGAACCTGATCACGCAGGGCGTCAAGGGCCTGATCGTCGCGGCCATCGACAACAAGTCCCTGAACAACGTGCTCCAGCAGGCCAAGGACGCCAAGATCCCGGTCATCGCCTACGACCGCCTGATCCTCGGCACGCCGAACGTCGACTACTACGCGTCGTTCGACAACACCAAGGTCGGTGAGCTGCAGGCCAGCTACATCGTCGACAAGCTCGGCCTGAAGAGCGGCAAGGGCCCCTTCAACATCGAGCTCTTCGCCGGCTCCAACGACGACAACAACACCAAGTACTTCTTCGGCGGCGCGATGAGCGTGCTGCAGCCGTACATCGACAGCAAGAAGCTCGTCGTCAAGTCCGGCCAGACCAAGATCAACCAGGTCACCACCCTGCGCTGGGACGGTGCCACCGCGCAGAAGCGCATGGAGGACATCCTCACCTCCACGTACGGCAGCGGAAAGGTCGACGCGGTCCTGTCGCCGTACGACGGCATCTCCATCGGCATCATCGCCGCGCTGAAGTCGGACGGCTACGGCTCCGCCAGCAAGCCGCTGCCCGTCATCACCGGCCAGGACGCCGAGCTCGCCTCGGTGAAGTCGATCATCGCGGGCCAGCAGACGCAGACCGTCTACAAGGACACCCGCAAGCTCGCCGAGGTCGCCTCGACCATGGTGGACGACGTCCTCAACGGCAAGAAGCCCGAGGTCAACGACACCAAGACCTACGACAACGGTTCCAAGGTCGTCCCCGCCTACCTGCTGCAGCCGGTGAGCGTCGACAAGAGCAACTACACCAAGGAACTGGTCGACACCGGCTACTACAAGGCCAGCGAGCTCAACTAGTCAGCTCTGTCGGCCAATTCCTCTGATTGAAAGGCACGACCATGGCGGGACCCGTCCTGGAAATGCGCTCGATCGTCAAGACCTTTCCCGGCGTCAAAGCGCTGTCGGACGTCACACTGACCGTCCGTCAGGGCGAGGTCCATGCCATCTGCGGTGAGAACGGCGCCGGGAAGTCCACCTTGATGAAGGTGCTCTCCGGCGTCCATCCGCACGGCACGTACGAGGGCGACATCCTCTTCGAGGGAGAGGTCGTCTCCTTCAAGGACATCCGGGCGAGCGAGCAGCACGGCATCGTGATCATCCACCAGGAGCTGGCCCTGGTGCCCTTCCTGTCGATCGCGGAGAACATCTTCCTCGGCAACGAACACGCCTCCGGCGGGTTCATCAACTGGAACGAGACGCTGAAGCACGCCACCGAGCTGCTGCGCCGGGTGGGTCTGACCGACCACCCGGAGACCCGGATCACCGACATCGGTGTCGGCAAGCAGCAGCTGGTGGAGATCGCCAAGGCGCTCTCGAAGAAGGTGAAGCTGCTCATCCTCGACGAGCCGACCGCGGCTCTGAACGACGAGGACAGCGGCAAACTCCTGGATCTCATCCTGGAGTTGAAGAAGCAGGGCATCACCTCGATCATCATCTCCCACAAGCTCAACGAGATCCGCCGGGTCGCCGACTCGGTCACGATCATCCGCGACGGGAAGTCGATCGAGACGCTCGACGTGAAGGCCGCGGAGACCACCGAGGACCGGATCATCTCGGGCATGGTCGGCCGCGACCTCGACCACCGCTTCCCCGAGCGCACGCCGTACGAGGGCGAGGCGGACGCGGCCCCGGCCCTCGAGATCCGCAACTGGACCGTCCACCACCCGATCGACCAGACCCGCAAGGTCGTCGACGACGTCTCGATCCACGTACGCCGCGGCGAGATCGTCGGCATCGCGGGCCTGATGGGGGCCGGCCGCACCGAGCTCGCGATGAGCGTGTTCGGGCGCACCTACGGCCGGCACGCGGGCGGCCAGGTCTTCAAGGACGGCGCGGAGATCCGTACGAAGACCGTCGCGGAGGCGGTCGACCACGGCATCGCCTACGTCACCGAGGACCGCAAGCACTACGGCCTCAACCTCATCGACAACATCAACCGGAACATCTCGCTGACCGCCCTGAACAAGGTCGCCAAGCGCGGTGTGGTCGACGAGCACGAGGAGCGGAAGGTCGCCGAGCGCTTCCGCAAGTCGATGAACATCAAGGCCCCGACCGTCTTCGAGACGGTGGGCCGGTTGTCCGGCGGCAACCAGCAGAAGGTCGTCCTCAGCAAGTGGATCTTCGCGGGTCCCGAGGTGCTGATCCTGGACGAGCCCACGCGCGGTATCGACGTGGGCGCCAAGTACGAGATCTACACGGTCATCGACCAGCTGGCCGCCGAGGGCAAAGCGGTCGTCTTCATCTCCTCCGAGCTGCCGGAGCTGCTCGGGATGTGCGACCGCATCTACACCATGGCCGCCGGACGGCTCACGGGTGAGGTTCCGCGGGCCGAGGCCACGCAGGAAGTGCTGATGCGCCAGATGACGAAGGACAAAGAGGTAACGCGATGAGCACCGATGTGACGAAGGTTCCGGCCGCGGCGCCGCCGGGCAAGGGCGGGGGGTCGTCCTCCGGCGAGGGCCTGCTCCAGCTGATGCTGAACGGGCTGCGCCGCAACATGCGGCAGTACGGCATGCTGATCGCCCTCGGTCTGATCGTCGCGCTGTTCGCGGTGTGGACCGACGGCGACCTGCTGCTGCCGCGCAACGTCTCCAACCTGGTGCTCCAGAACAGCTACATCCTGATCCTCGCGATCGGCATGATGCTGGTGATCATCGCGGGGCACATCGACCTGTCGGTCGGTTCACTGACCGCGTTCGTGGGCGCCTTCGCGGCCGTGCTGACCGTGCAGCACGACGTGGCCTGGCCGGTCGCGCTGGTGCTTGCCCTGGTGGTGGGCGCGGTCGCGGGCGCGGTGCAGGGCTATCTGATCGCGTATCTCGGCATCCCGTCGTTCATCGTCACCCTGGCGGGCATGCTGCTCTTCCGCGGTCTGACGGAGATCCTGCTGGAGGGCCAGACCCTCGGCCCGTTCCCGAACGGTCTGCAGAAGCTCGGCAACGGCTTCCTGCCCGAGGTCGGCCCGAACACCAACTACCACAACATCACTCTGCTGCTGGGCTTCGCACTGCTGGCCTTCGTCATCTACCAGGAGGTCCGCGACCGCAAGCGCCAGCAGGAGTTCGCCCTGGACGTGCTGCCCAGGAACGCCTTCCTGCTCAAGCTGGTCGCGATCGCCGCCGCGGTCCTCGCGGTCACGATGCTGCTCGCCAGCTACCAGGGCGCGCCGATCATCCTGCTCGTCCTCGGTGTGCTGGTGGTCGGCTACGGCTACGTCATGCGCAACGCGGTCTTCGGCCGGCACATCTACGCGATCGGCGGCAACCTGCCGGCCGCGAAGCTGTCCGGCGTCAAGGACAAGAAGGTCACCTTCCTTGTCTTCCTGAACATGGGCGTGCTCGCGGCCCTGGCGGGTCTGGTGGTCGCAGCCCGCCTGAACGCGGCCTCCCCGAAGGCGGGACTGAACTTCGAACTCGAGGCCATCGCCTCGTCGTTCATCGGTGGCGCGTCCATGAGCGGCGGTGTGGGAACCGTCCTCGGCGCGATCATCGGTGGTCTCGTCCTCGGTGTGCTGAACAACGGCATGAACCTCCTCAGTGTCGGCACCGACTGGCAACAGGTCATCAAGGGCCTCGCCCTGCTGGCCGCGGTCGGGTTCGACGTGTGGAACAAGCGCAAGTCCGGTTCGTAAATCATCTCGGGCCCCGTCGGTAAAACCGGCGGGGCCCGCTTCCTTCACAGGAGCCGCTAGATGGAACTGAACAGACGAACGGTCATCGCCGGTGCCGCGGCCGCGGGAATCGCCGCGACGACGCTCGGGGGCACCGCTGAGGCGGCCGGCAGCAAGCAGCCGACCAAGAAGCTCTTCGGCAAGCTCGCCGACGGCACGAAGGTCTACATCTGGTCGCTGGCCAACGGCGGCACGCGGATGAAGGTCCTGTCCTGGGGCGGCGTCGTGCAGTCCCTGGAGATCCCGGACCGGCACGGACACCACGCCAACGTCTCGGCGGGCTTCGACAACATCGAGGACTACGTCGCCAAGACCCCGTACTTCGGCGCACTGATCGGGCGTTACGGCAACCGCATCGCCAAGGGCCAGTTCACCCTGGACGGCAAGAACTACCAGCTGTCCGTCAACGACGGGGTCAACAGCCTGCACGGCGGCACCCAGGGCTTCGACAAGCGGGTGTGGGACGTCGAGCCGTTCACCAAGGGCTCGGACGTCGGCCTGCACCTGCACTACACGTCCGTCGACGGCGAGATGGGCTACCCGGGCACCCTCAAGGTGAAGGTGACGTACACCCTCACCCGGCACGGCGAGTGGCGGATCGACTACGAGGCCACCACCGACAAGGCCACCGTGGTCAACCTGACCAACCACGTGTACTGGAACCTCGGCGGCGAGGGCACCGGCACCATCGAGGACCACGAGCTGCGGATCGCCGCCTCCCGCTACACGCCCACCGACTCGGGGCTGATCCCCACCGGTGAGCTGGCGAAGGTCGCGGGCACCCCCTTCGACTTCCGCAAGGGCAAGCTGATCGGCCGGGACATCCGGGCCGGCCACCAGCAGCAGGTCCTCGCCAAGGGCTACGACCACAACTGGGTCCTGGACAAGGGCATCACCGCCAAGCCCGAGCACGTGGCGACCCTGCACGACCCGTCGTCGGGCCGCACGCTGAAGATCTCCACCGTCGAGCCCGGGCTGCAGTTCTACTCGGGCAACTTCCTCGACGGCACCCTCACCGGCACCGGCGGTCACACCTACCGCCAGGGCGACGCGCTGTGCCTGGAGACGCAGCACTTCCCGGACTCGCCGAACCACCCGTCGTTCCCCTCGACGGTGCTGCGTCCGGGCCAGACATACCGGTCGACGACGATCCACTCGTTCGGTGCCTGAGCTGGCCTGATGCGTGATTCGGGCCAGGGGTTCCCGAACTCACACTTCTTTCACACCCGTTGAACAGCGCCACGCAGGAATCCGTATGTAAGGGCGGCCCGTGCTCCCCCGCGCGGGCCACCCAATGACGACGGACCCGGTCGTCCCCGCCGGGTCCGCCCCATACGGAGGTTCGATGGCCGACAACGTCACCTCGTTGTTCCGCAGCACGGCTGCGCACAGCCCGTCCATGGCGGCGCTGGCGCGCGAAGGCGGAGACGGGACGGGGCCGGTGGACTTCTGTATCCCCTGCAATCCCTACTTTCCCACCCCGGCGATGATGGACACCATGGCCGCCCGGCTGAAGGACATCATCACCTACTACCCCAGCAGCGCCGACACGATCACCGCCGAGCTGTGCAACCTGCTCCAACTGCCGCCGCAGGCCGTGGCGATGGGCAACGGCTCGACCGAACTGATCACCTGGATCGACCACCTGCTGGTCCGCGAGTCCCTCGCCGTCCCGGTCCCCACCTTCGGCCGCTGGACCGACCAGCCGATGGAGACCGGCAAGCGGGTCGACATGTTCCCGCTCCAGGAGTCCAGCGGATTCGCCCTGGACCTCGCGCAGTACGCCGAGTTCATACGCACCCGGGGCACGCGGGTCGCGGTCATCTGCAACCCGAACAACCCCGACGGCGGCTTCCTCCACAAGCACGCGCTCGTGCAGTTCATGGACGCCATGGCCGACCTGGACCTCATCATCATCGACGAGTCCTTCCTGGAGTTCGCGGACGCCGAGCAGGAACCCTCGGTGGTCCAGGAGGCGATGATCCGGCCGAACGTCATCGTCCTGCGCAGCCTCGGCAAGAACTTCGGCCTGCACGGCATCCGCTTCGGCTACATGGTCGCCAACCCCTCCCTCGCGGGCCGGGTCCGCTCGATGCTGCCGAAGTGGAACCTCAACGCCTTCGCCGAGTACGTGGTGTTCATGCTCAAGGAGCACGGCGCCGAGTACGCGCAGAGCCTCCACCAGGTCCGCCGGGACCGCCTCGACATGGCGAGCCAGCTCTCCGCGCTGCCCGGCCTGACCGTCTACCCCTCCCAGGGGAACTTCCTTTTCGTGCGCCTGCCCGTCGGCGCCGAAGGCACCGTGGTCCGGGACCGGATGCTCACCGAGCACCGCATCCTCGTCCGCGAGTGCGGCAACAAGATCGGCTCTTCCAGCCGCTTCCTGCGGCTCGTGGTGCGCCCCCAGGTGGACGTGCGTCGCCTGGTGTCCGGCCTGGAACAGGTGCTCTACGGGACCAGGAGGGGAGCCGCCGTGCCCGAGCTCGCTCAAGGGACCAGCTACAGCTCGGGTACGGCGGCAGTGGACCGTCTCGTCGGCCAGACCAACGGGGCGGGCATGCAGGATTTGGCGGCGATGGCCGTCGGCGGTGGGGGGATGGGCGGCGGAATGGGCGGCGGCGTCGGCATGCCGATGCCGGTCGCCCAGCCGGCGGCGGTGGCCGCGGCGGCGCCCATGGGGGCGGCGGCTTCCATGGGGACGCCCGCTTCCATCGGCGCGGCCGCCTCCATGAGCCCGGCCGCTTCCATGGGGACAGCTGCCTCCATGGGGGCGGGGATGCCGATGCCGGCCCAGATGCCGGCTCCGGACCCGATGCCGGCCCCCGCTCCCATGCCGGCCCCCGTGCCCGTGCCCGCCGCCCCACCGGCTCCGGCGCCCTTCACACCGTCCTACGGGCCGACTCCGCCGGGGGTGCCGGCCCGTGGAGGGCTCACCGCCGCGCAGGTACGCGGGATGACCGCGCCTGCGCCGGGGGCTCCGCAGGAACTGTCCCAGGCGCCCGCCACCGGCTGGCCCAACGCCCAGAGCTGGCCGAACGCCGCGGGGATGGGACAGGCCGGGTAGGTCACGGCGCCGTTTCCGGGTAACCGCCGGGCGTGGTAGGTCGAGTTGTACCTGCCATCTCCGGCGGGGGCGCCGCAGAATAGCCGCTCACGACGCCCCGCGCGGGTGGTATCGGCCGAACCCCCCGATCTCCCGTGACCGGGCGTCCGCTGTGGGACAGTCCGAGCGTGGACATCACCCTCAGCGTCGAGTCGGACCAGAGCGAGCCGGACCTCCGTTCCCTGGAGGACTGGCTCCTGCGGGACCGCAGGTTGCGGTCGATTCGTTTCAGCCGCCCCGAGCCGGTCCTCGAAGCCGACGACATGGGGGGCACGGTTGGCACGATCCTTCAGGCTTCACTCGCGGCGGGCGGCGCCGGCGCGGCACTGGCCGGGGCCGTGTCGGTGTGGCTTCAGAACCGTGTGACCCAGGTCAGGGTGCGGGTCAGGGGCCCGCGGGGCAGTGTGGTGGTGGAGGCCAAGGGGCCCGGTGATCCCGCCGTACTGATCGGCCGGATCCTGGAGGAACTCCCCGCCGCGCCCGCCGACGGGGCACCGTGACCGCCCCCGCCGATCCCCGGCGGTCCATGGCCCTGCTGATCGGCACCAGCACGTACGAGAGCGAGAAGCTCTCCCCGCTGCCCGCGGTCGGCAACAACCTCAACGCGCTGGCGGCCGCGCTCCGCGACTCGCGGACGTGGGGACTCGCCCAGGATCGTTGCCTCGTGCTCCGCGACGTCCGGGAACCGGGCGACGTCCTGCTCGAACTGCTGCGGGTCGCCCGAGAGCCGCTCGACACCCTGCTCGTCTACTTCGCAGGGCACGGCCTGATCGACCCGACCGCCAACGAACTGGTCCTGGCGACCACCAGGACGACAGCCACGGAACCACGACTGACCGGGCTGCACTACCCGACCGTCCGCAGCGTCCTGCGAAGCCGCCGTGCCCGTCGGCTGCTGGTCGTCCTCGACTGCTGCTTCAGCGGGCGGGCGGTGGACGTCATGGCGGACCCCTCGTCCGTGGTCGTGGGCCAACTTCCCATCGAGGGAACGTACATCCTCGCCTCGACGGATGCCGTGACGCCGGGCAAGGCCACCGGAGAGGACCAGTACACCGCGTTCACGGGCGGCCTGTTGCAGGTCATCAACGGCGGGGTTCCCGGCGGTCGCCCGTTCCTCACGCCCGGGGACCTCTTCCACCACACGCGGGACCTCATGGTCGGCCGCGGCTGGCCGCAGCCGACACAGTGCCATGAGGACACGATCCGGGAGCTTCCCCTCATGCGCAATCTCTGGAAGACGGCTGGTCGTTGGCTCGCTGGACGCGGATCTCCCGGGGCGACGGCGCCGCCCCACGTCCCGGACCGCACCGGCGGGGTGGACGCCTCGGATCTCGTCGTCGGGGCCCACATCGGAGTGAGCGCGATACGGCCCCGGTACGGCCCCGGAAGCCATGACTCGCTGGCCGTGCTCGACGCCGCGATCGCCGGGGAGGACAGCCGGTGGCTGCCCGGCATGGAACTGGTCCGGGACGTGATGACAGCCATGCGCCGGGAGTACGGCGACGGAGCCGCGACCGCCGCGATCGTCACCGGGGACCTGCTGTCCGGGGTCCACTCGTCGGTGGCGGCGGGCGCACCGTGGCAGGAGGTCACCGGTCGCATCCAGGAGCAGGCCGAGGCCGTACGGCACTGGCTGGGCGACCCCGCCGGGGACGGGGAGCCGGCCGTCGAGGACCTGGAGCGGGCCTTGGCGACGGCACTGGGCGACCTGCCCGAGGCGGCCCTGGTGATGTCGGCAATCGCCCACGTGGGGAGTGACCGGGTCGAGATCACCACCGGCGCCGCCGCGGAACTCTCCGTGGTCAGCGGCCTCGCTCTCGACACCGCGGTCCTGGTGCCGAACGCCGCTGCCCGGCCCGTGACGTTCTACGAGCCGTACGTCCTCGTGGCTCCCGAAGGGGCGGTCCCCGTCGAGGAGTTGCAGCACATCGGCTGGCACTCACCGGCGCCGCTGCTGATCATCGCGCCCCGCATCGACTCGTACACCGTGAGCGCGCTGTACCGCCTGTTCGCGAGGACCATCGCGGTCGTACGGCCGACCGATCCCGCCGTCGACTGGCCCGCGCTGTGCGCCCGCGCCGGCGACACCCTGCTCCCCGGCCACCCACTCGCCCGGGCCTCGGCCGCTCTGATCACCCCAGCCTCCACCACCATCACCGCTCTGCCCGGCACCTCGCCCTCCGGCACCGGCCACGTCCTGGTCCACGCGGGGCCGCCCGGAGCCTCCGGTCACTCCGGGGCGGTCCGCGCCCTCACCGTGGCCCGCGCCGCGGCCCGCTTCGGGGTACGCGCCGGGGGCGGGGCGACGCTGTACCGCGCGGGGCGAGCGCTCGGCTCGCCGTATCGGACGGGGAGGCCCGCCCGCGTGGGTGGCGGACGGGGCGCGGAACCCCGCCTCGCCCTCCACGACGGCCTGTTGCGCACCGCACTGGCCGCCCCGGTGCGTCAGCTCATACGCAACACGGGCCAGGATCCGGACGCGATGACGCCCCTGCTCGACGCCGCCCTCACCGACCTCGCTCTCGGCTTCGAGTGCGAGGTCGGAGCGGTGACCGACCTGTGTGCCGCGGGGGTGCTGGACCCCGTGGCGACACTGCGGGGCGTGGTGGAGAACGCGACGGCCGCGGTGTCGCGCTATGCAGCGACTTTCTGACGGCCGTTCACGTCGCCGCCTTCTGTTCGCCGTCGCGCACACCGCAGTTCGAGCAGAAGGGAGCCTCCCCGGACCTCGGGTGACCGCACTGGTGGCAGTAGGCCCCGCTCGGCGACGGTGCGTCAGCAAGCCGATGCAGGCGGTTCAGGGTCAGTTCCGCCACCTTGATCGCCTCGTCGTCCAGCCCGGCCTGGTTGATGATCCCCCAGACCTGGGTCAGCAGCACCGGCCAGGTGACCAACATGGCGATCGCGAACGGCACCGCCTGTTTGCCGAAGATCCCGACGCCGGCGCGGACCAGCGTCCCGGTCGGCTGCGGCAGGATCTCGATCTTGAGGGCCGTACGCAGACCGAGCGCCTTCTTGAAGACGCCGCCCTTGGTGATGCTGATCTCGTGACCGCCGCCAGGCCCGGCGACGTGGACCGTGTCGTAGCCCCGCTCCTTGAAATGGGCGGTGACGTCGTCCGCCACCGCCATGAGGTCGGGAACCATGACGAGGATCAGCTTCTCACTGCTGAAGGCGCTCATGAGCCCGCCCCCGCCCCGGCCGTCGCCCTGAGGTCGGTCCCGCACTTCTGACAGAACAGCCAGTCGGCCCGCACCGGCTCACCGCAGTGGCCGCAGGGCGCCGGGCCGGTGCGCTGAGCGATCGCCTTGAGCTGCCGGTATGCCTCGGACTCGGCCCAGCGCTGCACCTCGCGGAACCGAAGTGCCGCATTCGGGTGGGTGCCTTCCCTGTCCAGGTGGCGCATGAGGTACCGGTCCAGCTTCTTCTCACCCATCACCGTGTCGAGTTCGTCGGCCTGGGCGGCGAACGCCGCGTAGCTGATCTGGTCCTTCGGCATGGTGTGGGGCATGCCGTGGAGGTGGAAGAGTGCCTGCTGAAGCTCGCGCGGGCCGCCCATGAACATGACCGCTGCCCGGTCGGCGGTCAGCTCGCTCTTGCGGTACCAGTCCAGCAGGGCCGCCTTCAGCGGTTCGGAGAACAGGCTGACGGCCGTACCCAACTTCCCCCCTAGGCTCTCCACCCCGCTGAACACCGTCATCGCCATCTGGCGGTAGAGAACGTGCTCGGCGAGGATGTGCCCGCACTCGTGGGCCAGCACCGCCTGGATCTCCTCCGGAGGCAGGGTGCTGAGCAGCTCGGTCTGGAGCACGATGCAGGGGCGCGAGTGGCCCAGCGTCATCGCGTTGGCCGATCCGGTGGCCAGATACAGCTCGGGCTGCTCGATGCCGAAAGCCTCACAGATCGGCGGCAGCAGTCGGTAGTAGTCCGGCACCTGGTCCGGGCCCAGACGGATCGCGTTGGACAGCAGCAGGGCCCGGTCGCGACGGTCCGCGATCACACTGCGGTACTTCTTCGCCGCGAGCTGGAGCCCCGGGATCTTCTCCAGCTGCTGCCGTGCGGCGAGATCGAGCGGATGGAGAATGTCATGGATGTCGAAGGACGCGAACGCCACCGTACCCCCCTAGTCGTGCGGGCCTTCCCCTCGATGGTGCAAGGCCAGGGGTGAATGGTGGCGCAGCGACCTACGCGGCCGACGGCACTTCGGACGCCAAGTGCCCCAACGTGTACCGGAGATCAGCCGGTGACGGTTCGTCGGGTACGGCAATGAGCGGACGGCACCTCAGTACGCGACGGGCCAACCCGTGCTCCAGTTCAAGAGGTTGATGCCGAGCTTGGGTGTGCCGTTGTCGTTGCCGTCGTAGTAGTGGTAGACGATCAGGTCGCCGTCGGAGTCGTTCATGATCGACTGGCCGCCGGGGCCGATGTACCGGCCGTGCGACTCCAGGACCGGCGTGCCGCCGTTGTTCATCATCGAGACGCCGTTCTTGTCGACGTACGGCCCGGTGACGCTGGTGGCGCGGCCGACCTTGACCTTGTAGGTCGAACTGGTGCCGGCGCAGCAGGTGTCGTACGACGCGAAGAGGTAGTAGTAGCCGTTTCGCTTGACGATGTACGGCGCCTCGACGGCCTTGGTCCCGGTGGGGCGGGAGGCGATGGAGTACCGGGTCGTGTTGGTGGAGAGCTGCTTGCCGGTGGACGGGTTGATCTGGATCATCTTCAGGCCGGTCCACCAACTGCCGAACGACAGCCACCACTTGCCGTCGCCGTCGACGAACAGGTTCGGGTCGATGGCGTTGTAGTCGCTGGCGGTGGTGGAGGTGTACACGGTTCCCTGGTCGCTCCAGGAGCCCGGCAGGCCGGTGCTCGAAGTCGCCAGGCCGATCGCCGACTTGTTGGAGCCGAAGGTCGAGACGGCGTAGTACATCAGGTACTTGCCGCCCTGGTAGGAGATGTCGGGCGCCCAGGCCTCGGTGGCGTACGACGACCACCAGCTCGGCTTGGTGGAGAAGGCGTCGCTGCCGGCCGTGAACGCGGTCCGGTCGGTGGAGGTGCGGTAGCCGAGACCGCCGCCGGTGCCGTACAGCAGGTAGCGGCCCGCCGACGTACGGATCATCGTCGGGTCGTGGATGGTGGTGGCACCGGTCACGGTTCCGGGGTTGGGGTACGCGGAGGCCGTGCCCGGGATCAGGGCCAGCAGGAAGGCGATGGGAACAGCCAGAAGTGAGGTGCGGCGCACGCTGACGCTCCTTCAAGGATGCGAGTGGGGGGATACCGCTGGGGGGCGGATGTTCGATGTGTCGATCACCGATCAGAGCTTCGGACGGGACCGTAGAATCGAACCCCTTGCGCGTCAATGGTCCGCGCAACCCCAGTAGGCGTACCGCTCGCGGTCGAAGGCGCTCAGCCGACCTGCTCGAAGACCATCGACCACCAGCTGTCCGGCTGGGCGAACGCGTACGGGTCGCGGGCCTTGAGGTACTCGACGAGCTTGTCGGTGTACGGGGCGCGGTCCTGCGGCGCGGCCTGTGCCAGGTGCCTGGTGCGCAGCGCGAAGCGGTACAGGAACTCGACGAGGTCGGCGAGGGTGCGGTTCACGATCTCGGCGCGCGGCTCGGCGTCGAAGGACATGAGGATGACGTAGCCGCGGTCCATGTCGAGGCAGTACCGCATCGCGGGATCGTCGGTGGGGCCGCCCAGGACGAGGATGTGGGTCTCCTCACCACCCGCGGCCACCGGCACCACGGTGAAGGGATCGGGTCCCTCCTCGGCGGTGTCGAGGGTGAACAGCACGTCGACGAAGACGGGTACACCGACCTCGCACAGCACCGCGGCGTCGGCCTCGGACAGTCCGCGCTCCTCGGCCACGGCACGGTCCAGCGTGACCACGCGGTCCGCGCCGAACAGTTCCGTCATCTCGTCATGGGTGGCCATGCGTCCTCTGCTTCCCTTCTTCCTGCAAACATCCGGCCGGGCCGGCGGTTCAGTCGGCGAGACCGGCCCGGCGCAGCAGTTTCAGCCAGTCGTCGTACTCCACCAGGTCGTCGTCGACCAGGGCGAGCCGCCTGTACTCGGCGGCAGTGGCCAGCCGCTCCAGGAAGAACGCCTCAAGGCCCGGGGCCAGCTGGTCGAAGCGCTCCGCGTCGACCCAGTCGGGACCCGCTTCCGGGGCACCGAGGACGCCGCCGCCCGCGCGGTCGAGGAAGACGGGCGCCTCGTTGGCCATCCCGACGCAGAACAGCTTCTCCGGGGACAGCGGCAGCGCGGAGTCGACCACCGGCTCACAGAAGAACTGGTGCTCCTCCGCCTCCTCCAGCCCGAAGAGCTGCACGGACGGCCCGCAGCTCGCGCCGTCCAGCACGCGGCAGAAGTCCAGGAACTCCCGCGGTGCCCCGTCGGCCTCCGCGGCGGTCGCCGTCTCCTCGTCGACCGTCCCGCCGAGCGTGAACGACAGCACGTCCGGGCTCTCCGCCAGTGCCGTCCGCAGAGCGTCCACCGTCGCGATCAGACGGGACGACGCCGGGCTCGCGCTAGTCATCTGGCCACCACTTGATGTCGATGTTGATGGGATTGCCGTCCGGAAGATCCTTGATCTGCGGGCGTATCTGCTGTGTGCCGATGTCGTAGTTCGTCGTCCGGTCGAGCATCCGCAGGTTACGCCACGCGTCCGGACCACCGGTCTGCAGCTCGTTGACGTGGTCGGGTTGCATTTTACGGGCGGCCACCGCGGCCTCTTCGGCGAAGTCGGGGTCGTCCTTGTGGTTCCTGCGGATCAGGGCTTCCAGCGCGCCCTTGTACTGCGCGGTGATCTGCTTGTCGCGGTAGTCCTCGGTCTTGCCCTTGAACTTGAAGAGCTTGCCCTCCTCGCCGAGCCGCTGCAGGGCCCGTGCCTTCCGCTCGAAGGCCTGCTTGGGCATGCCGGGCTTCCACTCCAGGGTGACGGTGTGCGGGTCCTTGGTGGTGTCCGGCCGGTCCTTGCCGATGCCGCCGCCGTCACGGACGGTGTCCTGGTCGCGGGAGCGCTTGACGATGCTCTGCAGCATCGTCTCGATGTTCTTGTCGTTGCGCGCGTGGTTGTCACCCATCGCCCGCACGCCCTTGGACACGTCCTGGAGGTGCTTGTGGAGCTGGTCCTCGGCCTCCTCGATGGCCCTGAGGATCTTCTCGGCCCCGGTCTCGACGGCCGCCGCCAGGGCGCCCTTGCCCCGGGTGCGGTCCAGCCCGGCACGGCTGCGGCGCAGGTGGGGGCGGGCACCGGACTCGTGCTCGTCGGCCTGGGAGGTGATCCGGTCGGCGAGCCGTTCGTGGAGGTCCTTGTCGCTGCGTACGGTGTCGCTCACGCGCCGCCTCCCTTGCCGGAGAAGGTCCCCGTGGTGCCGGTGGCGGCGTCCAGCCCCTCGGAGAGGCCCTCGCTGCCCGCGTGCAGGGTCTTGCCGGGGCTGTAACCGTCCTGCAGCCCCACGGCGTTGGCGCCGAGCTGGAGGACGAGGTCGGTGGCCATGTTGCCGAGCGCGGAGTACACCGGGCCCATGGCGACGGACATGAGCTCCTCCATGAGGAGCTGCTCGGCCTCCTTGAGCAGCCGCCGCACGATGAGCCGGGTGGCCTGGGTGGCACCGAGCGCGCCGACCTCGGAGAGCCCGAGCGTGAACGGCGCGGCGGCCTGCGCGGCGATGATCTCGGCGGCGAGGATGCCCAGTTGGACGATGGCGGCGACCTTGGCTCCGGCCACGGCGACGGCGGCGCCGTCGAGAGCCATCGCCCCGAGGTCGGCGGCTTCGCCGAGCCGTTCCAGGTGTACGTCGCTGACCTTGCCCCAGTGCTGCTGGAAGGCCGCGGTCGCGATCCCCTCGTTCCCTTCCAGGAACTCCCGGACGACGCCCGCCGTGGCGTCCTTGCCCTCCCGCATCTGGGAGGCGAAGGAACGCAGGCCGTCGGCCATGTCCCGGTAGTCGTCCTCGTCGACGTTGGGCCACTCGACGCCGATGAGGTCCAGCACCCAGGCCGCCTCGTCGGGCAGCACGACGCCCATGTCCGTTCCCCCTTGTCTTGGCAGGACCATTTCAGGTCACGCTTGCGACGGCCGAACTTTACTACGGGGGGCGGGATTTGCCGGTGGTGTTGGAGGGAGTGGGACGGGGAGGGAGGTTCTGCTGGTGGGGGCGGCGGGGCCGTGAGGGAGGGGGAGGCGGGCGATGCGGGGCGGCTGGAATTCGGCGGCGGGGTCGCGGCGGAGACGGCCCTCAGCGGCGCTCAGCAGCGACGCGAGGGGCCGACCGAGCGGAAGCCGAGCGCGTCGCCCAGCTCGGTGCGGTGCCCTCCCGGGCGGGACCCGAGGCCTTCGCGGCGCTCGCTTACGGCCGATGGTGCCCCGGCCGGAACCCGACGCAGGCACGGTACTCAACAGCGACCGAACGAGCCGACCGACCGGAACCCGACGCCTACGCGCAGCTCAATCGCGACCGAGAGCGCCCACCGGCCAGGACCCGATGCCCACGCACAACTCGCTTACGGCCGAAGGCCCCCCGCCACACCCGACGCAGGCACGGTACTCAACAGCGACCGAACGAGCCGACCGACCGGAACC